>CAZLSD010000121.1:0-9431 GCA_964561775.1 uncultured Desulfarculus sp.
AGTCTGGGGCGGGGTCTGGGCCGGTCCGTCGGGGGACTTGCCCTGCCGCCAGAAGGAAAGCACCCGCCCGCCGCCGGGAGGGGGCTGGCGGTCGCGCCCGGCCCGGCTGGCCCCCAGGCGCTCGCGCGACCAGCGCTTCTGGCGGCGCTGTATCTCGGCCGGCTGGTAGAAGCGCATCCAGTCCTCGCGGTAGTGCCAGGTCTCGGGCTGGCCCTGGCGGAAGGACCACTCCACTTCCTCGGGGTCCAGGCCTGCCGGATACCAGGCGTCATAGTCCTTGAAGGACCACTCCTCCCTGGAGAACTTGAGCAGGGCCAGGCGATAGTCCTGGCGTCGGAAATCCAGCAATATCTGGCCGGCCAGCTGGCGCACCACCCGGTCCTCGCCCTCGTCCATCAGACGCTCGCCGATTATGTGGAACACGTGGTCGGCGGTGTCGGGATGGGTCAGGCTAAGGGAGGCCAGGCTCTTCATGGCCACGTCGCGGGCCGACCAGCCGGCCGAGGCATCGCGCGCCGCCATGGTGAGCCAGGGTATGGCCGCCGGGCCCACCCGGCCAAAGATGGAGGGCAGCACCTCGGTGACCCAGTCGCAGTCATAGGCGTCGGCCCAGCGCAGGGCCGCCACCAGGGGCAGCACCGCCTCCTCGCCGCCCTTGAGCCCCAGGATGTAGGTGGCGTGCACCACGGCCCACCACTCGGGCAGCTCGGCCACCCAATTGGCCTTGTCAATCACCACCTGGCTAAGCAGGGGCAACAGGCTGGCGCGCCGGGCCATTTCCTGCACCGCCTCCAGCTCCAGGCGGTCCTCGGCCGAAAAGATCAGCTCCGCCAGTTGCTCGTCCTCGAGGGAGGCGTAATCGGGGCTCAGCATGGTATAACCTTTCCGCTGCAACAAATCAGGCAGGGGCTTGCTGCCCTGCCTACAAAATCATACCTTAGGCCCCAACGCCTTACAACAGCCTAAGCGCAGGTCCGCACAAGGAGAATCCCATGGCCATCGTGCAGTTTTCCGTGGTTCCCCTGGGCACGGGCGGCACCAGCCTCAGCTCCTACGTGGCCAATGTGCACAAGGTCCTGGCCTCCTCGGGGCTGCCCTGCCAGCTTACCCCCATGGGCACCATCCTGGAAGGCCCCCTGGATCGCGTGCTGGAGGTCATCCGCCAGGCCCATGAGGTTCCCTTCGGCCAGGGGGCCCAGCGCGTCTCCACCCACATCAGCATAGACGACCGGCGAGACCGCGCGGCCACGGCCCAGGCCAAGGTGGAGAGCGTGCTGGCCAAGCTGGGAGACTGAGCCCGCCCTTGGCCCCCCGCCGCTTCTAGTCGAAGGGCACGTCCAGCAGATCGAAGCCCTGCCAGCCAGGCCCGTCGAAGTGCCACCACTCGCTGGGCAGGGGGTCGAAGCCTTGGGCGGTCATGGCCGCCTCCAGCTTTTTCATGTTGGCCTGGGCCGCCGGGCTGTTGCCGGCATGGGCGCGGCCGGCCTTTTCCGTGAAGTCGTCAAAGGGAGTGGGCATTTCCAACTCGTCGCCCCGGGCGTCCACCAGGGTGATATCCACCGCCGCGCCCCGGTTGTGCTTGGAGCCGATCACCGGCTTGCCGTTTTTCTCCACGGGCTTGGCCACGTAATTCTCGTCGGGCACCAGTTCCCAGAAGCGCTTCTGCACGCTGAAGGGGCGGTAGCAATCATAGACTTTTACCCCCAGACCCTCGCTTGCCAGCGCCTGATGCGCGGCGGCCAGGCGGAAGGCCACGTCGCGGCGCAGATAGCACTTGGCCGCCGGGTAGACCGCCTGGCCGGTGAAGTTGTTGGCGGTGGCATAGCGGATGTCCAGGCGGATGCCCGGCTCCACGCTGGTTATGTCCACCAGGCCGGCCTGCTCCAGGGGGCCGGCCCAGGCCAAGCCGCAAAAAATAAGCAGGGCCAGGGCCGCGCCCAGGGCCGCCAGGCGTCTTTTGGGGCTCATGGTCGGTTGTCTCCTTGGGAGGGTGAGGTCTGGCTGGCGTGCTCTGCACGGGCCGCCTCGGCCGCCAGGGCCAGTTTGTGCTCCAGCCAGGCCCCGGCCTGGGCCACTTCCCGGGCGCTGGGGCCGGGGCGCAGCTCCATCACCTTGACGGGAGCCTGAGCCAGCCATGGGCAGAGCGCGTCCCAGTCCAGCTCGCCCGCGCCGGGCGGCAGGTGGTCGGCCGGGCCGTTGGCGTCGTGCAGGTGGCAGCCCAGCAACTGGCCGCCCAAGCTCTCCAGCCAGGCCAGCTCCGGGGTGATGCCGGCCAGACCCAGGTTGTGGGCGTGGCCGGTGTCGTGCCAATAGCCCAGGGGCGCGCCGGCGAAGCGCTGGAACAGGGCCTGGGCTTCCTCCAGGCTGGGGGCCTGGAAGTGATGGAAGCGGTTCTCCAGGCCCAGGCTGACGCCCAACTGGCCGGCGCGGGGAAGCAGGCGGTCCAGGGCGAAGCTGATGGCGTCCAGCAGCCGGGGCGAGGCCTGCTGGCGTTTTTGCCAGGCCGCTTCCAGCTCGGGGGTCAGGCCTCCCTGGCGGGCGGCCTGGGGGGTGAGCGCGCGGTCGGTGAGTTCTTCCAGCCAGCCCAGGTGCAGCACCACGGTCCGCGCTTCCAGGTCAGCGGCCAGTTCCAGGGTGCGGGTGGTGTAGTTGACCGCGGTCAGGCGCTCTTCCTTGTCTGGGGATGCCAGGTTGAAGAGATCGCCGCTGGCCTTGGCCCCGGGCATCTCCTGGGGCAGGGGGCAGAAGTTGTGCACGCTGCCCACCTGCCAGCCCCGGGCTTTAAGCCCCTGGCGCAACTCGGCCAGCACCGGCACGCTGAGCCGGTATTCCAGCTCCAGGCGGCTAAAGCCGGTCTGGTCCAGCAGGGCCAGCAGATGGGCGCTGTCCACGGCCTGGGAGGAGGCCCAGACCGTGGACAGGGCTAGAGGCGTCGGGTTGGGGGCGGGCATGGCTTGTCCATCCGGGGCGGGCGTCCCGCGCCTTAAGGGTTGGACCAGCCAGGGGTGGCGCAGGCCTTGCCGGCGCTTTTGGCCCGCGCCCAGAAGGGGGATATCTTGCGCAGCCGCTCGATGATGGGCGGCATGTGCTCCAGCACGTAGTCGATCTCCTGGTCGGTGTTGTAGTAGGAGAGCGAGAAGCGGATGGAGCCGTGGGCCGCGGTGAAGGGCACGCCCATGGCCCTCAGCACGTGGCTGGGCTCCAGGGAGCCAGACGTGCAGGCGCTGCCGCTGCTGGCGCAGATGCCCAGGTCGCTCAAATGGATGAGGATGGACTCGCCCTCCACGTACTCGAAGCTGACGCTGCTGGTGTTGGGCAGGCGGCGGCTGGGGTCGCCGTTGATCATGGTGGATTCCACCTTGAGCAGGCCGGCCTCCAGGCGATCGCGCAAGGCCTTGACCCGGGTGTTCTCGTCGGCCATGCGCTCCTTGGCCAGCTGGCAGGCCTTGCCCAGGCCGATGATGTAGGGCACGTTCTCGGTGCCGGCCCGGCGGCCGTGCTCCTGATGCCCGCCCATGACATAGGGCACGAAGGGAGTGCCCTTGCGTACGTAGAGCACGCCGATGCCCTTGGGGGTGTGCAGCTTGTGGCCGGAGAGCGCCAAGAGGTCTATCTGGGTCTCTTTAAGGTTGATGGGCACCTTGCCCACGGCCTGCACGGCGTCGGTGTGGAAAAGCGCGCCCTTGGCCTTGGCCAGCTTGGCTATCTCCTCCACGGGGAAGACCACGCCGGTTTCGTTGTTGGCCCACATCACGCTGACGATGGCGGTGTCCTCGCGGATGGCCTCCTGGACCTGGTTCATGTCCAGGTTGCCCTGGCGGTCCACGGGCAGGAAGGTGACCTCATAGCCCCGGCCGGCCAGGTTCTGGCAGAAGTTAAGGATGGCCGGATGCTCCACCCGGGTGGTGACCACGTGGCGCTTGTTGGGGAAACAGCGCAACGCGCTCATCACGGCGGTGTTGTCGCTCTCGGTGCCGCAGGAGGTGAAGATGATCTCCTCGGGCGAGGCTCCCAGCAGTTCGGCCACCTGGGCGCGGGCCCGGTCCAGGGGGGCCTTGACCAGGCCGCCGAAGGTGTGCATGGAGCTGGGGTTGCCATAGTGCTCGGCGAAGAAGGGCAGCATGGCCGCCACCACCTCGGGAGCGCTCTGGGTGGTGGCGTTGTTGTCCAGATAGACGGTGTGGTGATGGCTCACGGCTTGACCTCCTCGACCACCAGTTCATCGGCGACGAACTCGCGCAGCTTGGTCTGCACGAACTGGCTCAAGGTGGCCTGGCTGGCCGCGCAGGAGGAGCAGGTTCCGCGCAGGGAGACCTGGACCTTGTCGCCGGCGATGTCGATGAGCTCGATGTCGCCGCCGTCGGCCTTCAATGCCGGCCGCACCTCGCGCTCCAGGGTCTCCTCGATGAGCTTCATCTTCTGGATGTTGGTGAGCTTCTTCTTGACCAGCGGGGTTATGGCGGCCACGGGCTGGGGCGCGGGCTGGGACCAGACCTTGGCCAGTATCTCGGCGATCTTGTCCTGGCAGGTGCCACAGCCGCCGCCGGCCTTGGTGAAGTTGGTGATCTCCTCCACCGTGCGCAGGCCGTTGTTCAAGGCCACGCGCTCGATCTCCTTGTCCGTCACGCCGAAGCACTGACAGACGATCTCGCCCTCCTCGCTGGGCAGGGGCTCCAGGCCGCGATAGTTGCGGATGGCCGCCGTGAGGGCCTGCTCGCCCATCACCGAGCAGTGCATCTTCTCCTTGGGCAGGCCGCCCAGGAAGTCGGCGATGTCCTTGTTGGTCAGCTTCTCGGCCTCCTCCAGGGTCTTGCCCTTGATGAGTTCGGTAAGCGCCGAACTGGAGGCGATGGCGCTGGCGCAGCCAAAGGTCTGGAAGCGGGCGTCGGCGATGCGCCCGTTGTCGTCCAGCTTGAAGGTGAGGCGCAAAGCGTCGCCGCAGGCCAGGGAGCCCACCTCGCCCACGCCGTCGGGGTTCTCCACCTCGCCCACGTTGACCGGGTCGGTGAAGTATTTTCTAACCTTGTCCGTGTATTCCCACATATGTCCTCTCCACCTGAGGGCAGGGGCTCTAGGCCCCGGCCAGGGATCTTTGCATCAGGATCACGTCGAAATCCTGGTCCAGCTTGCGTCCCACCGACTTGAGCCGGCCGCAGGTCGCAAACCCGTGGGCGGCGTGGAAGTCCAGACTGGGTTGGTTGAGCGAGGATATCTCGGCCACGATCTGGCGGATGCCCCGCCCGGCCGCTTCCTGGCAAAGCCGCTCCAGGATGAGTCCGCCCAGACCCTTGCGGGTGTGGCCGGGGTGCAGAAAACAGGAGAACTCGGCCGTGGCGGCCAGGCTGTCGGCGAAGTGAAAGGGGCGCAGCAGGCCGAAGCCAGCCAGCTGGCCGGAGCGGTCCCGCGCCACCAGGGAGGGGTGGCTGCGCGCGGCCTGGAGCAGGGCCGCGAAGAACTCGTGGGGCAGCCTGCGCTGGGGAAAGGCCGCGAAGCCGGTCTCGATGTAGTGGTTCAGGATGTCCATCACCGGTTGGGCGTCGGCCTGGGTCATGGGAGCCAGGTCATAGCCTTCGCCGGTCGCGCTTGCCGGTTGCATGGGTTCTCCGGGCGGGGCGGCCCCTTAGTGATGCCCCTCGGGGTATTCGCAAAGCTCGATGAGCACCCCATGGGTGGCCTTGGGGTGCAGGAAAACCACTTTGGCTCCGTGAGCGCCGGGACGGGGCTCGTCGCTGGTCAAGGGCACGCCCTTGGCCTTCAGTTCGGCGATGGCCGCGGCCACGTCATCCACCTCGAAGGCCAGGTGGTGGATGCCTTCTCCCTTTTTTTCCACGAACTTGGCCATCACGCCCTCGGGAGTGGTGCTCTGCACCAACTCGATGTTGGTGTCGCCCACGGGGATGAAGCCAGTGACCAACTCGCCCACGTTGTCGCTGGAGGTCAGCTCGAGGGACAGGAACTCGGTGTAGACCTTGGCCACCTCCTCCACGCTTTTCACGCCCACGCCGATGTGGGCCAGCCTCTTGATCTTCATGGAGCCTCCTATCCAGCCGGGGGGGAAGGATGCCTGCGGACCGCCCGTGGGCGGCCAACTCGGTTGGGTGCATATGATAATAGTGGGATAATCACCTGGGCGCAAGCCCCGCCCCGGTGAGACGCTCCAGAAGCATCTCCAGCAGGAGCGCGGCGTTGCGGCCTACCGCCTCCAGCCCGGCCTGGTCCAGGCCGTCCCAGTGCAGGCCGGCCGCCACCACCACCCGGCAGCCCAGGCGCGAGGCCAGGGTCTGGGCCATCTGGCGGGCCAGTTCGTCCTCCTTGTGGCCCATGAAGCAGAATACGCTGGTGGTGGCGCTGGTGCGCGCCGGATCGGCCAGGCTGGGCCGGGGAGCGGCCATGGCCACCGCGCCGAGGTGAGGAGATTCGCCGCCGGTGATGAGCACCAGCAGGTCATCTCCGGCGGTCAGCCAGCTGGCGTTCAGGTTGTGGGAGGCCTCCCGGGTGCAGAGGCCGGGCGTCATTCCTCATGCTCCCTGGCCGAGGCGGCCAGGTCCAGGATGCTGGTCTGGCCCACATAGGGCTTGGTGCGGTAGCGCACCAGTCCGATGAGGTCGTGGGTGATCCTGCCCAGCCGGTCGGTCTGGTCCACGATGATCTCCGCCAATTCGCGCACCTGGTCGGGGTCCTGGGTGTCCTTGATCAACTCCGCCGTGGCCATGATGCTCATCAGGGGCTGGTTTAGTTCGTGGGCCGCCGCGCCGGCCGTGGCCAGGGCCGCCTCCAGTTGGCGGTGCTGCACCTTTTGCTCCGCGGCCGACTTGCGAGCCACCACCGAGCCCAGGCGATGGGCCAGGAGTTCCTCGGAGATGGGTTTGGTGATGTAGTCGTCGGCGCCCTCGCGCACCGCCGCCACGGCCGAACTCAGGGACCCGTAGGAAGTCACGATGATGAACGGCAGATCCAGGCCCCGGCGGCGCACCTCCCTCAACAGGGAGATGCCGTCCGTGTCGGGCATTACCAGATCCGAGAGGATCAGATCGAACCTCTCCTGGGAAATCCTATCCAAGGCCGACTCCGCGTTCTTGGCTCCGGCGGGCTGGTGCCCCAGCTTGAGGAGCGCCTCTTCAAAGTGCTGGAGGGCCGTGGCCGAATCGTCCACAATGAGGACACGCAGACTACGCATGGTAGAAACAGCCTCTGGAGCGGGTTGGGCAAGCAAAGAACAACGTATTGCGAATTATACCTCAGGAGCATTTCCCGGAAAGTGCCATTTTCCGGCCAGCGTTCCCCTACGCAAGCAGGGCTGGCATAATGGCCGGCCAGGAGTTAACCTTTTAGCTTGTCAGCAAGACGCGTCTCCATGAAAAAGGCCAACGGCCTGCTTCTGTACAACCATTCATGACGGTAACATGGTGAACATAGTGGAAAAAAAGACAGTTCGCGCCTATTTTGAACCGCACGGGGTGGCCATCGAGGTGGCCCCCGGCACCAGCCTATTGGACGCCGCCCTGGAGGCCGGCGTGCACATCAACGCCTCCTGTGGCGGCGAGGGCGTCTGCGGCAAGTGCCGGGTCACCATTGAGGAGGGCCAGGTGCAGGGCGGCCTCACCGAGAAGATCAACCCCGCCGACGCCGCCGCCGGGGTGCGCCAGGCCTGCCTGGCCGAGTTGATCGAAGACGTGGTGGTGCGGGTGTCCGTGGAGTCCATGCTGGACAAATCCGCCTTGAAGGCCCTGGCCGCCGGCGCGCCCCAGCAGGCCCAGCTCATCGGGGCCGAGCATTTGAAGAAGGAAGGCCGCTTCGACCCCGCCCTGGTCAAGAAGGTGGTCAGCGCCGCGCCGCCCTCCCTGGAGGACAACCGCAACGACACCACCCGCCTGGTGGCCGGCCTGCGCGCCCTGGACGAACACAGCCTGATGTTCGAGTTCGACGCCATCCGGGATTTGCCCGAGGCCTGGCGTCAGGGCGACTGGACGGTGACCGCCACCATCATGCGCCCGGTGGGGCGCAAGCACCTGCGCAATCAGGTGCTGCGCGTGGAGCCGGGCGACACCAGCGGCCAGAACCTGGCCGTGGCCATCGACCTGGGCACCACCACGGTCTGGGCCCAACTGGTGGACCTGAACAGCGGCGAGATACTGGGCACCGAGGGAGACTTCAACTCCCAGATCGGCTATGGCGAGGACGTAATCAGCCGCATCGTCTACGCCGGCAAGCCAGGCGGCTTGAAACGCCTGCAAGACTCGGCGGCCAGCTCCATCAACGAAGTCCTAGCCGTCCTGTCCAAGCGCACCGGGGTGGAGCTGAAGGACGTCTGCCTGGCCACCATCGCCGGCAACACCACCATGACCCAGCTCTTCCTGGGGGTGGAGCCCCGCTACATCCGCCTGGAGCCCTATGTGCCCGCGGCGGCCTACTACCCGCCCGACAAGGCCAGCCGTTTCGGACTCAACCTGCCCGAGCACGTGCCCCTGCTCATCTTCCCCTCGGTGGCCTCCTATGTGGGCGGCGACGTGGTGGCCGGCGTCATGGGCGCGGGCATGCACACCGACGAACGCCTGACCCTCTTCATCGACCTGGGCACCAACGGCGAGGTGGTGGTGGGCAACAAGGACTGGATGGCCTGCGCCGCGGCCAGCGCCGGTCCGGCCTTCGAGGGCGGCGGCATCAAGTTCGGCATGCGCGCCACCAAAGGCGCCATCGAGAACTTCTCCGTGGACCCCTTGAGCGGCGAGCCGGCCATCATCACCGTGGGCCGGGCCAAACCCAAGGGCATCTGCGGCTCCGGCCTCATCGCCGCCGTGGCCTCCCTGCTGCTGGCCGGCCTCATCGACGAGCGCGGCCGTTTCAACTTGGACCACCCGAGCTCCCGCGTGCGCCAGGGCGAGGACGGCCCCGAGTACGTGCTGGCCTGGGCCGCCGACACCCAGATCAAACGCGACATAGCGCTGACCGAGAACGACATCGACAATCTGCTGCGCGCCAAGGGGGCCATGTACGCCGCCTACATGACCCTGCTCGAAGGCGTGGGGCTGTCCATCCATGACCTGGAACGGGTCATCCTGGCCGGCGGCTTCGGCCAGTCCATCAACCTGGAACGGGCCATCATCATCGGCCTGCTGCCCGAACTGCCCCTTGAACGCTTCACCTTCGTGGGCAACGGCTCGCTCCTGGGCGCGCGCCTGGTGGCGCTCTCCAACCCCCTGCGCGCCGAGACCGGCAACATCGCCGACCGCATGACCAGCTTCGAACTCTCCACCGCCCCCGGCTACATGGGCAACTACACCGGCAGCATCTTCCTGCCCCATACCGAAGGCAAACAGCTCTTCCCCAACACCTGGGCCCGCCTGCAAGAAACCCACCGCGCCCTGAGCAAGGCCCGTTAAGAGCTTCAAGAACTGGGGGGAACCCTTTTTGCAGCGCAAAAAGGGTTCCAG
>CAZLSD010000122.1:0-9388 GCA_964561775.1 uncultured Desulfarculus sp.
ACCCTCAAGGAGCAGACCATAACCCGGGTGGTGCATCCCCTGTTCTATGCCACCCTGCCCGACGGCAAGGAGACCGGCGGCTTCGCCGAGCTGACCGTGCGCCTGGCCCCCTCGGACGCGGGCGACGTGCGCATAGGCTTCTTCGAGTCGGAGTTTTTCGGGGCCGGCCCCCAATGGCGGGCCTCGGGCTGGATGGCCGGCCTGGTCTCGGCGCTCATCACCGGCCAGCCCCTGTCCCAGTGGCGCATCTCCTATGACGTGGCCGACCAGGTGGACGGCCCCTCGGCCGGCGGGCTCATCACCTCCAGCGTGCTCTCGGCCATGCTGGGCGCGCCCATCAAGGACGACGTCACCATGACCGGCACCATCAACCCCGATGGCTCCATCGGGCCGGTGGGCGGCATCTACTTCAAGCTGGAGGGGGCCAAGAGCGCCAAGGCCAAGAAGGTGCTCATCCCCATGGGCCAGCGCATGGAAAAGCAGGCCGACGGCAAGACCGCCGACCTGGTGGCCCGCGGGCGGGAGCTGGGCCTGGAGGTGGTGGAGGTGGCCGACGTGAGCGAGGCCTACTCCCACTTGACCGGGCAGCGGCTGCCCCAGGCGGCCGACGACGGCCGGGCCCTGGAGATGCCCGCCCAGGCCAACCAGGCCCTGGTGCAGTCCTATCACCGCTGGCGGCAGAAGTTCGAGCAGGCCGTGGCCAAGCTCAAGGAAGTGGCCCCCCGGGTGCCCAAGGAGCAGCACGCCACCCTGGACAAGTTCTGGAACGAGTCCCACAAGGTGCACGCCAAGGCCGTCGCCATCTTCCAGAAGAACCAGTACGCCCCGGCCATGCAGCTCATGTTCAACGCCGCCACCGGGGCCGACGCCGCCGCCCACCTGGCCCTGCTCTACGCCGGCTATGGCCAGGGCGGCCTGGAGGGCATGAAGAAGGTCTTCAAGGACTTCGTCATCACCAAGGACTTTTTGGTCTCCTTTTTGAGCAAGCTGGTCAACCAGCCCTTGAAGAGCGTCAGCGATCTCATCACGGTGGCCGAGGCCTTCGCCTATTATGACGCGGCCCTGGGCGTCCACCTGAACACCACCGCCGTGCTGCTCAAGCTGCCCGAGGTCAAGGAGGAGAAGAAGATCGTCCAGGTGCTGGAGGGGGCCGCCCTCTCCGAGGCCATGGCCCGCAACTTCTTCCACTTCGTGGACGATCTGCTGCACATGGGCCTGGGCTATGCCGGACCGGCGGTGCCCCCGGCCGAGCGCCTGGCCGTGTGGTCGCGCGGCATGTACCAGACCGCCGGGGCCAACCTGGGCTACATCGAAAAGGCCATCATCGACCCCACGGCCAAGGGCATGGGCGTGGCCGGGGACCTGGTCAAGAACAAGCTGATGGGCATGGACTTCCACTACGGCCTGGCCCAGACCATCGTCATGGCCGTGCCCCGGGTGCTCAAAGCCATCGAATCCGAGCAGCACGCCGCCGCGGCGGTGCTGGGCGGGGCGGCGGCCTCCTTCTCGCTGTCTTCCCTGGTGGTGGCCAAGTACTATTGCCTGGGGGCCGACCTCAACCCCACCGGCATGGTCACCTCCCTGGAGAAGCCCCAGCACCTGCTGCCCATGCTGCGCTCCTCCCACCGCGAGCTGCGCCAGACCATCCTGAAGGCCCAGGCCGCGGGCAACACCCCCATCATCCCCCTCTTCCACCTGGTCTCGGCCGAGGCCCTGGCCCGCCAGTCGGAGGAGATCAACGACCGCCTGCTCTGCCTCTCCGAGCAGTGGGCGGGCAGCACCTTCGGGCGTCTGATGGTCATCTTCAGCCAGCCCCCGGCCCCCTTGCCGGTGACGCCGGCGGCGGCCAGGGCCAATTAGCGGCCTGGCCCCGCCCCGCCCGGGGCCAGGCCGCACATACGATTGAAACGATGCGCTCGGGCCGGGGGGAGAACCCCTCCGGCCCTTGTCCCCAGGGAGGTCCGCCATGACGAAGAGGCTAGGCCGTTTCACATCCCCCGCCGCGCTGACGGCTTGGCTTTCGCTTTGCGCCTTGCTCCTGGCCGGGTTGATGGCCGCCGCCCCGGGCTTGGCCGCCGGGGAGCTCAAGATAGAGAGCCTGCTTCCCTCGGGGCAGGTGGAGCGCCTTAGCCAGGTGGCGGTGCGCTTCGACCGCCCCATGCGCGCCCTGGGGGAGATGGAGCAGGCCGCCGAATCCGCGCCGCTTATGCTGCAACCCCGCCCGGCCGGGGCCTATCGCTGGCTGGACGAGCGGACCCTGGCCTATTTCCTGGACCAGCCCCTGGAAGGCCCCGCCCGCCTGGCGGTGAAAATCCCCGCCGGGACCGCCGCCCTGGACGGCGCGCGCCTGCCCCTCGCTTATGAGGCCCGCCTGGAGACCCCGCCCCTGGGGGTGCTGGAAACCACCCCCAGCCCGGGCGCGGACCTGGGGCTAAAGGCCGAGATCAGCCTGACCTTGAGCCACCCCGTGCGGCTGGAGACCCTGGCCGGGCGGGCCTATCTGCTGGTCCAGGGCCGCCGCCTGCCCCTGGCCGTGGAGGAGATTCCCCTCCATCCCTGGGAGGACGGCCGCACCCTGGCCCGGGTCTACAAGCTGGCCAGCCCCGAGGAGCTGCCCGCCGGGCAGCGGGTCAGCCTGGTGGTGGAGGCGGGCGTCCAGCCGGTGCAGGGCAACCTGCCCAGCCAGGAGACCTTCCAGGCCGGCTTCCACACCTTCGGCCCCTTGAGCCTGCTCAAGTGGAGCATGGACAAGAACTCCCAGGGGCAGTTCAACCCCGACGCCGACCTGGAGCTGGAGTTCAGCAACCCCGTCTCCCCCGCCGCGGTGATGAAGGCCCTCAAGCTGAGCCCGGCCAGCCCCCAGGCCCGCGCCCCCGAGGACGAGGAGCCCTCCCGTTTCGTGCGCCTGTCCCTGCGCCTGGTCCCCCGCGCCGCCTACAAGCTGGAACTGGCCGCCGGTCTCATCGACGCCTATGGGGCCAAGCTGAGCGCCCCGGTCCAGTTCAGCCTGAGCCTGGGCGACCGCGAGCCCTTTTTCCAGCTCCTGGGCGACAAGGGCGTGCAGGAGGCGGGCGCCGCGCCCCATTACCCCTTGCGCCTGCGCAACGCGGGCAAGGTGCGGGCGGCCCTGCGCTACGTGAGCGCCGAGGAGGCCGCGCCCCTCATGGCCGAGGAGGAGGAGCGCGCTTACGACAAGAAGCCGGCCGCGCCCAAGGCCGGGGCTCCCGGGGTGGCCGTGCGCGAGCTGGAGATAGCCCAGCCCCCCAACCAGATGGTGGACCACCTGCTGGACCTGAGGGAGCTGTTGGGCCGCTCGCCCAAAGGCGGGCTGGTGCTTCTGGACCTGCGCGCCGACCTGCCCCAGGCCAAGGGCAAGCGCAAGGAGTCGGTGCAGCGGGCCATCGTGCAAGTCACCGACTTGGGGCTTAGCCTCAAGATTGGCCAGAGCGGAGGGGTGGCCTGGGTCAGCCGGCTCTCCAGCGGCCAGCCCCTGGGCCAGGTGGCCCTGGAGCTGCGCGACCGCGCCAACAAGGTGCTGTGGAAGGGCCAGAGCAACGAACAGGGCCTGGCCTTTTTGCCCAGCCTGGATGAACTGAAGCCGGCCCGCCGCCTCAACTACGCCTGGAAGGGTCCCAAGCTCTATCTGCTGGCCAAGGCCCAGGACGACCTGGCCGTGCTCTCCCTGGACTGGGCCGACGACCTGATCTACAGCCTGGGGCCGGACGTCACCTTGCAGCAGCCCGGCGAGGGTGAGAAGCTCCTGGCCCACGCCATCACCCAGCTTCCCCTCTATCAACCCGGCCAGACCGTGCGCCTGGCCCTGTACCTGCGCGGCCAGGACCACCAGGGCCTGACCCCGCCCCCGGCCCAGGCCTATGCCGTGGTGGTGGAGGACCCCGGCGGCCGGCAGGTTCACTCCTTTGAGGCCAGGCCCAACGCCTATGGCTCCCTGGCCTCCCAGTTCGCCCTGACCCCCGGGGCGCGCCTGGGCGAGTACAACATCAAGATCAAGCAGGGCAAGATATTCCTGGGCGCGGGGACCTTCCGGGTGGCCTCCTTCCGCCCGCCCGATTTCAAGGTCGGCGTGATCGCCCCGGCCCACCTGCTGGGCTCTGCCGACCAGACCCCGGCCCAGGTGCAGGCCGCCTATCTCTTCGGCGCGCCGGTGGCCCAGGGTCAGGCCAAGGTCAAGGTGGGGCAGCTGCCGGCCAGCTTCGCGCCCTCCCGCCTGGAGGGCTGGGCCGTGGGGGACCTGCCCCTGGCCGAGGAGGAGACCCACAAGCTGGAAAAGGAACTGGGCACGCTGGAGGCCGGGCTGGACTTGCAGGGCCAGGGACAGGTCAGCCTGCCCGCGCCCTCGCCCCAGCCGGGGCAGCCCGTGCGCCTCTTCGTGGACGCCACGGTGGCCGATGCCTCTGGCCTCACCGTCACCGGCAGCCAGCCCATCCTGGCCCACCCGGCCGGGGTCTACCTGGGAATCAAGGCCCCCAGCCTGGGCCAGGCCGGCCAGAGCAGCCGGGTGGAGCTTCTGGCCGCCACCTTTGACGACCAGCCCGCGCCAGCTTTGAAGACCAGAATCACGGCCTATCGCGAATATTGGGAGACCGTGCGTGAGCGGGGGCCGGGCGGCTTCTATCGCCACCTCAGCCAGCCCCGCCGCGACAAGGTCTGGGAAACCGAGCTGGACCTGCCCACCGGCGGCGGCGGGGTGGAGTTCACCCCGCCCCAGTCCGGGGCCTTTGTCCTGGTGGCCGAGGCCCAGGACCGCGAGGGCCGCCTGAACCGCTCGGCCACCTACCTCTACGCCTCCGGGCCGGGGCAGTCGGCCTGGCAGCGCTTCGACGACAACGCCCTGGAGCTGACCCTGGAGAAGAAGAGCCTGGAGGCGGGGCAGACCGCGCGGCTACTCATCAAGAACCCCTTCCCCTCGGCCACGGCGCTTATCAGCGTGGAGCGCCTGGGGGTGAGCCGGGTGCGCATGGTGGAGGTCAAGGGACCAGCCCCAGTCATCGAGGTGCCCATCCAGGCCGAGGACGCGCCCAACGCCTACCTGGGGGTGCTCTTGGTGCGCGGCCGGGCCGGCCAGGCCCCGGCCAACGGGCCGGACCTGGCCAAGCCCCAGGTGCGCTGCGGTTACGTGCAGGTCAAGGTGGCCGACAAGAGCTCCGGTCTGGAGGTCAAGCTGACCCCCGACCGCGAGCAGGCCCGCCCCGGCCAGGAGATCAGCGCCCAGGTGCGGGTAAGCGGCCAGGACGGCCAGCCCCGCCGGGCCGAGGTGACGCTCTTGGCCGTGGACGAGCGGGTGCTCTTGGCCGCCGGCGAGGGCGACAACTACGACCCGCGTTCAACCTTCCTGCGCCCCCGCCCCTTGAGCGTGCTCACCGCCGACCTGCGCACCCAGGTCATCGGCCAGCGCTTCGCCGGGCAGAAGGGCGACGAGGAGGCGGGCGGCGGCGGCTTTGGCCCGCCCCTGCGCCAGGACTTCCACCCGGCGGTCTTCTGGTTGGCCCAGGCCCAGACCGACGAACAGGGCGGCCTGGCGGCCTCCTTCCGCCTGCCCGACAGCCTGACCGCCTACCGCCTGGTGGCGGTGGCCGCCGACCAGGCCAGGAACTTTGGCCTGGGCAAGGCCCGGGTGCGCGCCCGCCAGCCCTTGCAGATGCTCTCGGCCCTGCCCCGCTTCGCCACGGAGGGCGACCTGTTCAGCGCCCGGGTGCTGGTGCAGAACATGGGCGAGCAGGCCGGCCTGGTCAAGGTGAAGGCCCAAGCCCAGGGCCTGGAGCTGACTGGACCAGACAGCCAGGAAGTGGAGCTGGCCCCGGGCCAGAGCAAGGCCGTGGGATTTACCGTGCGCGCCCCCCGCCAGGGCCAGGCCAGCCTGAGCGTCACCGCCAGCCTGCACGGCCACGAGGACGCGGCCCGCTTCACCCTGCCCGTGCGCCCCGCCACCCAGTTGATCAGCGCGGCCTCCTTCGGCCAGCTTGACCCGGCCGCGGGCAAGGGCCAGGCCGACATTCCCCTGCTGCTGCCCGCCAGCGCCCAACCTGGACGGGGGGGCCTAAGCTTAAGCCTGGCTCCTTCCCTGGCCGTGGCCCTGGCGGCCCCGGCCCAGCTCTTGACCGAGTACCCCTGGGACTGCCTGGAGCAGCGCCTTAGCCGGGCCGCCGCCCTGGAGATGCGCCTGCGCCAGGGCAAGCTCCTGGGCCTGGAGCCCCAGGAGGGCGACCAGGCCAGGATAGCCGCGGTCCTGGCCTCGCTGGGCGACTTCCAGACCAGCGAGGGCGGCTTCACCTTCTGGCCGGGCGCGGGCCGGGCCAATCTCTATCTCACCGCCTATGCCCTGCTGGCCGTCCAGCAGCTGGAGCGGGGCGGCCACCAGCCGCCGCCCCTGGTCAAGCAGAAGGCTTATGACTACCTGGCCGCCAAGCTGAAGGGCGCGCCCCAGCCCAGGAAGACTAACCGCGCCCAGATGTTGCACGACCTGCGCGGCGGCGCGCCGGTGGCCGAGGCCCTGGCCCTGGCCGTGCTGGCCCGCGCCGGCCAGGACGTGCGCCCGCTTTTGGAGACGGCCCTGACCCGGCTCAAGGACCTGGACCCCTTCGGCCTGGCCGCGATCATGCTGGCAGCCCAGGCCGCCCAGCTCGATCGCGGCGTGGAGCTGGCCCTGGAGCGCCTGGAGGCCAGCGCCAGCCTGAGCGCCGGCCACCTGCACTTCGCCACCGTGCGGAGCGGCGGCCTGAAAGCCGTGCTGGGCTCTGAGCTGCGCTCCAACGCCCTGGCCCTGTGGGCCTTGAGCGCGGCCAAGCCCGCCTATCCCCGCCTGGAGAACCTGGCCGCCTGGGTGGGCCAGGGCCTGGGGCAGGAGAGCCATCTCTCCACCCAGGAGGCGGTCTTCGGCCTGTGGGGGATAAGCGCCTTCCTGGAGCCGCGGCCCTTCTCCGGCACGCTGACCATGCGGGCCAGCCTGGCCGGGCGCAAGCTCTTGGAGCAGAGCTTCGACGGCCCGGGCCAGGCCCCGGCCCGTCTGGAGCTGCCCGCCAGCCGCCTGACCCCCGGTCAGGGCCAGACCCTGAGCGTCAGCGCCCAGGGCGGCGGCAGCCCCCTCTACAGCGTCCGCCTGACCCATGCCCCGGCGGCGGCCCCGGCCCAGCCGGTCAACGCCGGTTTCTCGGTCAGCCGCCTGCTCAAGCCCCGTGAGCCCCGCCCCGAGGGCGGCTATGCCGTGGGCGACCTGGTGGAGTGCGTCATCACCGTGCTGGTGGCCGACACCCGCCACCACGTGCTGGTCTCCGACCCCTATCCCGCCGGCCTGGAGCCGGCCTCGGCGGTGGACAAGCCCCGCGAGGGCCGCGACGACGACGATGAGCAAGAGGGCTGGGACCCCTGGCGCTGGAAGGAGAAGCGCGCCACCGAGCTTCTGCTCTACGCCCCCCGCCTGGACCCGGGCATCTACTCCCACCGCTACACCCTGCGCGCGGTGGCCCCGGGCAAGTTCCAGCAGCCCCCGGCCCGGGCCGAGGAGATGTACTCGCCCGAGGTCTTCGGGGCCAGCCCGGCCGCCGTGGTGGAGGTGCGGTGAGATATTTGCCCCGCGGTCTAAGGGCACACCTGCTGCTGGCCGGGCTGGGCCTGCCCCTGCTGGCGGGCGCGCTGCTCTGGGGCCTGGCCGTGCTCTGGCCGGGGGAGCTGCCCGCGCCAAGCCATGGCCCACGCGCCGACCGCGTGATCCTGGCCGCCAGCGGCGCGCCCCTGGCCAGCCTGCAAAACCCCGAGCGCCGGGCCGGCCCCTGGCTGGAGCCCGGCGAGATCCCGCCGCTGTTGGCCGCCGCCGCCCTGGCCGCCGAGGACCGGCGGTTCCACCTCCACCCCGGGGTGGACCCCCTGGCCCTGGGCGCGGCCCTGGGGGAGAATCTGGCCGCCGGGCGGGTGGTGCGCGGCGGCTCCACCCTCACCATGCAACTGGCCCGCCTGGAGCGCCCGGCCCGGCGCGATCTCGTGGCCAAGCTCAGAGAGGCCGCCCGCGCCCTGTGGCTGGAGGCCCGCCTGGACAAACCCGCCATCCTGGCCCTTTACTTGAACCGCGCCCCCTTTGGCGGACCCCTGGTGGGGGTGGGCGCGGCCGCCCGCGAACTCCTGGGGCGCGACCCCGCCCGCCTGAGCCCGGCCCAGGCCGCCCTGCTCATGTCCCTACCCCAAGACCCGGCCCGCCTGCTCAAGCCCCAGAACCGGCCCCGCCTGCTGGCCCGGCGCGATCACGTACTGCGCGCCATGGCCCGGGCCGGAGCCCTGGACTCCCAGGCCCTGGCCCGCGCCCTGGCCGAGCCGGTGGAACTGCGGCCAACCCCGCCGCCGCCGCCGCCCGCGCCTCACTTCGCCCGTGCCCTGGGCAACCTCATCCCCCCCGACGCGCCCGCCCAGTTGGCCACCGACCTGGAGCCGGACCTGCAAGAGGCCGTCTCGCGCCTGGCGGCCCAGACCACCGCCCGCCTGGGGGACAAGGGCCTGCGCCAGGCCGCCGCGCTGGTCCTGCGCAACCGCGACCGCGCCGTGCTGGCCTGGGTGGGCTCGCCCGATTTCGCGGAGCCGGAGACCGGCCAGGTGGACGGCGTCCTGGCCCGCCGCCAGCCGGGCAGCGCCCTCAAGCCCTTTCTCTATGCCCTGGCCCTGGAGCGGGGGCGCAGCCTGGCCACGGTGCTGGCCGACGAGCCCTTCAGCGCCCCCCTGCCCGGCGGAGGCGCCCTGCGCCCGGTGGATTATGACCGCCAGCACCGGGGGCCGGTGAGCCTGCGCCTGGCCTTGGCCAGCTCCTTGAACCTGCCCGCCCTGGGCCTGGCCCGCCAGCTCTCCCCCGCGCTCCTGCTGGAACGCCTGCGCGCCCTGGAGTTGGACCTGCCCCTTTCCGCCGAGCACTACGGCCTGGGCCTGGCCCTGGGCAACGGCGAGGTCAGCCTGCTGGAGCTGACCCAGGCCTATGCCGCCCTGGCCCAGGGCGGACGCTGGCTGCCCGCCCGCCTCTGGCAAGGCCAGGAGCGCCCCGCCCCCCGCCAGGTCTTCTCACCCCAGAGCGCCGGGCTCATCAGCCTGGCCCTGGCCGACGACGACGCCCGCAGCCTGGGCTTTGGCCGCCACGGCGTGCTGGAGCTGCCCTTTGCCGCCGCGGTCAAGACCGGCACCAGCCAGCAGCACAAAGACAACTGGTGTGTTGGCTACACCAGCGAATACACCGTGGGGGTGTGGGCGGGCAATTTCCAGGCCCAGCCCATGCTGGGCCTGAGCGGAGTGAGCGGGGCCGCGCCGCTGTGGCGGCAGGTCATGCTGCTCCTGCACCGCCGGGAGCCCGGCCAACTGCCTCCCCCGCCACCCGGGCTGGTCAAGGCCTGGGTCTGCC
>CAZLSD010000123.1:0-9380 GCA_964561775.1 uncultured Desulfarculus sp.
GCCAAACCACCTTGGGTGAACGAACACCCCAGCGTCTTTGGCTTTAAACAGCGCGACCAGGAGACGACATGGCAAAAACCACCAAGCCGACCAAGCTGAGCAAGAAGGAATACAAGGCGCTGAGCGAGAAACTGGCGCTCAAGCCCAAGAGCGTGTGGGACCAGGCCGACGCCGCCGCCCGCCAGGAAATCTTCCAGTTGGGCGAGGCCTACAAACAGTTCCTGGACCGCGCCAAGACCGAACGCATGGCCGTGGAGTACATCCGGGAAAAGGCCAAGGCCGCCGGCTTCAAGGCTCTTAAACCCGGGGCCAAGGGCAAGCGCTTCTACGCCGACTGGCAGGGCAAGTTCATGGCCCTGGTGGTGCTGGGGCGCAAGCCCCTGGAGCAGGGGCTGCGCTTGGTGGGCTCCCACATCGACGCCCCCCGCCTGGACCTCAAGATGCACCCGCTCTATGAAAACCAGGAGCTGGCCTTTCTAAAGACCCACTACTACGGCGGCATCAAGAAGTACCAGTGGCTGGCCCGGCCCCTGGCCATCCACGGGGTGGTCTGCACCAAGGCGGGAAATACCGTGCAGGTCCACTTGGGCGACGACCCGGCCGACCCGGTCTTCAGCGTGCTGGACCTGTTGCCCCACTTAAGCCGCAAGGCCCAGGAGGGCAAGAAGCTCTCCGACGCCTTCGAGGCCGAGCGCATGAACCTGCTCATCGGGGCCTTGCCCCTGGAGGTGGAAGAAGGCGCGGGCAACGACAAGGTAAAGCTGGCCGTGCTGCAACTGCTGCAAAAGCAGTACGGCATCGACGAGGCGGACCTGATCAGCGCCGAGCTGGAGATCGTCCCCGCCGGCCTGGCCCGCGACGTGGGCCTGGACCGGGCCATGGTGGGGGCCTATGGCCAGGATGACCGGGCCAGCGCCTTCGCCTCCCTGGAGGCCATGCTGGAGCTCAAGGACCCCGAAGTCACCGCGCTGGCGCTTTTCAGCGACAAGGAAGAAATCGGCTCGGACGGCCCCACCAGCGCGCGCAGCCGCTGGCTGGAAATCCTGCTGGGCGAGGTCATGGAGCTGGCCGGCCAGGGCGCGGGCTACATGGGCGTGGCCAAGGCCCTGGCCCACAGCAAGGCCTTGAGCGCCGACGTCAACGCGGCCCTGGACCCCGACTACCCCGAGGTGCACGAAAAACGCAACGCCGCCCTCTTTGGCTATGGCGTGACGCTCACCAAGTACACCGGCCACGGCGGCAAGTACGGAGCCAACGACGCCAACGCCGAGTACGTGGCCTGGCTGCGCCAGGTCTGGGAGCAGGCTGGCGTGGTCTGGCAGGCCGCCGGCATGGGCAAGATAGACGAGGGCGGCGGCGGCACCATCGCCAAGCTGCTGGCGGTCTATGGCATGGACATCGTGGACGTGGGCCCGGCGCTGTTGTCCATGCACTCGCCCTTCGAGATATCCCACAAGGCCGACATCTGGTCCTCGGTGGCGGCCTTCCGGGCCTTCTTGCAGGCCAAGGCCTGAGACAGGCGGCGAGGCGTGAATCTCCAGATCGACCCCGGGAGTCTGACCCTGGGCGGTCTGGCCTTCACCTCCTTTATGCTGGCCTTGTCCGGGGCGGTGATGCCCGGGCCGGTAATGGCCGTGACCATCACCCACGCCGCCAGGATGGGGGTCAAGGCCGGGCCGCTCATGATCGCCGGCCACGCCGTGCTGGAGCTTATCCTGGTGCTGGCCTTGGTGGGCGGCCTGGGCTCGGTCCTGGTCATGCCGGCCGTCTCCGGCGGGGTGGGGGCGCTGGGATCGATCATCCTGCTTATTCTGGGCCTGGACATGCTGCGCGGCCTGCCCCGGCTCAAGCTGGATTGGCAGAGCGGGGCGGCGGGCGGCCCGGAATCTTTCCGGGCTCCCATGCGCGATGGCTTCCTGCTCAGCCTGGCCAACCCCTATTGGTCGCTATGGTGGTCCACGGTGGGGCTGTCGCTGATGGCCCTCACCTTGGAAAGCGGCTTGGCCTGGCTGGGCGTGGCGGCCCTGTTCCTGGGGCACATCAGCGGCGATCTGGCCTGGTACACCCTGCTCTCCCTGGTGGTGGCCAAGGGCCGGCGCTGGCTGACCGACCGCCTGCACCGGGCGGTGGTGGGAGTCTGCGCGGTGTTCTTGCTGGGCTTCGCGGTCTACTTCGGGCTTTTCGCCTGGCGGCAATTGGCCGGGCTGGCGGGGTAGGGAAAAAAGACCAGGCCGGCCACCCCTGTGGGGCGGCCGGCCTGGCAGAAATCAGAGGCGGTGGAATCTAGGCGCGGGCGCGGGCGCGGGCGCGGGCCATCTGGCGGCGCAGACGTCGGCGGGCCTGGCGCTGCTTGCGCCGGCGGGCGTCGGAAGGCTTCTCGTGCCAGCGTTTTTCTTTAAGCTGACGGAAAACGCCTTCCTTGGTCAGCTTGCGCTTGAGAATCTTGATGGCCTTCTCGACGTTGTTGTCCAGAACCTGTACCTGCACGCTTATCACCGCCCTTTGCTTTGATTTAGATTTGCCGCCGCTAGAATTGCTTCCAGGGGCGACAAGCCGCAAATATAGCCAAGTATTCGCCTCTTGTAAAGGGGTAATTGCAGCCTGTATGCTGGCCCGGTGCTTAAATCAGGATGGGAATCCGCCGTGAGCATGTTCGATAGCCCGCAGACCGGGCAGCCCAACCCCAACGCGCCCCTGGCCGAGCGCATGCGCCCCCAGGCCCCGGAGGATATCTCCGGCCAGGAGCACCTGCTGGGGCCGGGACAGCCCTTGACCCGCCTGCTGGCCTCGGGCCGTCCCAACTCGCTCATATTCTGGGGGCCGCCCGGCACGGGCAAGACCACCCTGGCCCGCATGCTGGCCAGGCACTGGCAGTCCCACTTCGTGGAGTTCTCCGCCGTGCTCTCCGGGGTGGCCGAGATCCGCAAGGTGGTGGAGGAGGCCAAGCGCCGCCTCAAGGACAACCAGGGCAGCGTGCTCTTCGTGGACGAGATACACCGCTTCAACAAGGCCCAGCAGGACGCCTTTTTGCCCCACGTGGAATCCGGGGTCATCACCCTGCTGGGAGCCACCACCGAGAACCCCAGCTTCGAGATAATCCCCGCCCTCCTGAGCCGGGCGCGGGTTCTGGTGCTGCATCCCCTGGACGAGGCGGCGCTAAGCCGCATCCTGGAGCGGGCCCTGGCCGATCCCGAGCGCGGCCTGGGGGCCTGGCAGGTGGAGGTCACGCCCGAGGCCAAGGCCCAGCTGGTGGCCACGGCCTTTGGCGACGCCCGGCGCATGCTCTCGGCCCTGGAGGTGGCGGTGCAGACCGCGCCCCTGGGGCCGGGCGGGGGCCGCCTGGTGGACCTGGCCCTGGCCGAGCAGGCGGTGGGGCGCAAGTCCCTGCGCTACGACAAGGCCGGGGAGGAGCACTACAACCTGATCAGCGCCCTGCACAAATCCCTGCGCGGTTCCGACCCCGACGCGGCGCTCTACTGGCTTACCCGCATGCTGGAGGCTGGCGAGGAGCCCCGCTACCTGCTGCGGCGCATGATGCGTTTCGCCAGTGAAGATGTGGGTATGGCCGATCCGCACGCTTTAAGCCAGGTGGCGGCGGCGCTGACGGCCTTTGAACTGATGGGCATGCCCGAGGCGGCTTTGGCCTTGGCCCAGGCCGCGGTATACCTGGCCTTGGCCCCCAAGAGCAACGCCCTGTACGTGGCCCATGGCCAGGTGCGCAGGGACGTGCGCCAGTACGGACCCTTGGAGGCGCCGCTGGCCATCCGCAACGCCCCCACCCGTCTGATGGAAGGGCTGGGCTATGGCCAAGGCTATGAATATCCACACGATTACGAAGGTGGCCTGGTGGGGCAGGAGTATATGCCCGAGCAGCTCAAAGGGCGGCGCTATTACCGCCCCACGGAGAGGGGCCGGGAAAAATTCGTGGGCGAGAGGCTAAGGGAGATTATGCGGATCAAGGCCAGCCTGCGCCGGCAGGCGGAAAAAAAGCCCGAATAGATAGCTACTTGACCACCCGCAGCCGGGGGGGCTCGTGGATTTCCTCCATGTCCGGGCGGCCGTGGGCCTTGGCCAGGTGGTCCTTGGCGCGTACGGCGTTGATCATGAAGAAGGCCACCACGGCGCGCTCCCATTCGGGGGTGCCGTCGGCCTGTTCCATGCGGGCCTGGATTTCGGGAAGAAGTTTCTTCAGCGTGGCCTGGTCCAGCTCGAGAACTTGCTCCGCCAGCAACATCAAGTTGTTCAACACTTCAGCTCTCCGGGTGCGCGGGAGTTCCAGCTCCAGCAAGTATCTTACTCGGAAATATAGGCCCCAAATGCGGGCTTGTCAATGTTTAGCGCCTTGTGCTGGCGGGCGGGGCTACGTATACTAGAAGCGCGAATATGTAAGCTGTGTGCGGGGTTGTGCATATAAGCCAAGGAGGCGGGCATGGGCGGGAATCTGGTGCGCTTGGATTGGGCCTTTTCTTCCAGCCAGGTGGTGGGCGCGGCCGGGGGCGTGACTCCCCAAGGGTTGCAAGGCCTGGAAACGGAATTGGCGGCGGTTCACCGCCAACTGGACGAGCAGCGCCAATCCGGCAAGCTGGGGTTTTGGGGACTGCCCCAGCAGGGACCTGAGCAGTTGGAGCCCATCCTGCAAGAGGCCGAGCGGGTGAAAAGCCTGGCCGACACCCTGGTGGTGCTGGGCATAGGCGGCAGCGCCCTGGGCGCCACCGCCGTGGACATGGCCCTGGCCGGCTCCTTGCGCCACGCCTTTCCCCGGCCGCAAGGGGCTTGCCGGCTCCTGGTGGCTGACAACTCCGATCCCCGGGCATTTGCCGCGCTCTTGGAGAACCTGGATCTGAAGCGCACCGTCTTCAACGTAATCAGCAAAAGCGGCTCCACCGCCGAGACCATGAGCCAGTTCCTGGTGGCCCAGGAGCGCCTGGAGCGGGAGTTGGGGCCGCAGGAGGCCTATCGCCGCCTGCTCTTCACCACCGATCCCCAGAGCGGCTATCTGCGCGCCCTGGCGGCCAAGGAGCCCTTCACCTGCCTGGAGGTGCCCCCCAGCGTGGGCGGCCGCTACTCGGTGCTAACGGCGGTGGGGCTCTTGCCCCTGGCCGCGGCGGGCTATGACATAGAGGCCCTGCTGGCCGGGGCCGCCTCCATGGCTGCCCGCTGCCTGGAACCCAAACTGCAAGACAACCCGGCCTATCTTTTGGCGGCCCTGGCCGTGTCACATATGCGCGCCGGCCGCAACATCCTGGTCATGATGCCCTACGCCAGCGACCTGTTCGGCCTGGCCCAATGGTTCGCCCAGCTTTGGGCCGAATCCCTGGGCAAGGCCCGCGACCTGGCCGGCAACCTGGTCAACGTGGGGCAGACCCCGGTGGCGGCGGTGGGGGCCACCGACCAGCACAGCCAGCTCCAGCTCTACATGGAAGGCCCCCAGGACAAGTTTATCTGCTTCCTCACCCTGGACAACTACGGCGCGGATTTGCTGATCCCCAGCCGCTATCAGGACCAGGCCGCCCTGGCCTATCTGGGCGGGCGCAGCATGGCCGAGCTGATCCAGGCCGAGGCCAAGGCCACCGCCGCGGCCCTGGCCCAGGAGGGGCGGCCCAGCATCTGCTTACGTCTGCCTGGCATAGACGAGCACGTGCTGGGCGAACTGCTCTTCCTGCTGGAGGCGGCCACGGTGGCCGCCGGCGGTCTGCTCAAGATAAATCCCCTGGACCAGCCCGGGGTGGAGCTGGGCAAGGTGCTGACCTACGGCCTCATGGGCCGCCCCGGCTACGAGGAGCAGCGCGCGCGCCTGGAGGCCCTGGAAGCGGGCCAAGGCTTCCTGGTCTAGGGACGCGGGAGAAAAGGTCTAGCGTGAAGGAGCAGTCCACCAGCCTGACCTGGGCCCCGGCGGCGGAGAACGATCCCGCCGCGCTCCGGCCCTTTCAGCTGGTCAAGCACTACTCCATCACCAGCCTGGTCATCATCCTGCTCTTCAGCCTGGCCATCAGCTCGGTGGTCAGTCAGCGCGCCGCCGATCTGGTGCTGCACAAGCGCGAGCAGTACGCCCTGCTCATGGCCGAGAACCTTAACCACCAGGTCATGACCCAGTTCGTCATGCGCGCCCTGCGCGAGTATGGCGGCATCAACGTGGGCCAGCCCTCCCAGTTCAGCCTGCTGGACGCGGTGGTGCGCAACACCATCCAGTCCTTCCAGGTGCGCCAGGTCAACATCCTGGACCTGGAGGGCAACATCATCTACAGCACCCAGCCCGAGTACATTGGCCGCTTGGGCCAGGACGGGCCGCCTTTTCAGAAGGCCGCCTCCGGGGGGCAGGCCAGCCTTTTCGAGCCGCCCCTGGGCTTCTTCGAGCTGGGCGGCGGCCAGGACCGGGTGATCAAGACCTTCATACCCCTGCGCGACCAACGCCGCTTGACCGCCGAGTTGGGGCCGCCGCGGGCCGTCTTCGAGATTTCCCTGGAGGTGGGCGACGACTTCAAGGAGGTCTGGCTCTATCAGGTCATCATCGTGGGCACCCTTTTGGTGATGATGGCTCTGCTCTTCGTGATCCTGCGCTCCATCGTGATAAGAGGCCAGGGCATCATGGCCCGCCACGCGGCCTGGGAGGCCTCGCTCAAGGAGCAGCTCAACCACTCCGAGCGCCTGGCCGCTCTGGGGCGCATGATCGCCGGCGTGGCCCACGAGATCAGAAACCCCCTGGGCATCGTGCGCTCCACGGCCGAGCTGTTGGGCCGGCGGGTGGAGCCCAAGCAGGCCGCCCTGGCCCAGGTCATCGTGGAAGAATCCACCCGCTTGAACGGCATCGTCACCGAGTTCCTGGATTTCGCCCGGCCCCAGGCCCCTGATCTCCGCCCCCTTGCCCTGGAGGAGGTGATGGAGCGCAACCTGACCGCCCTGGCCGCCGAGACCGAGCGGGCGGGCGTGCGGGTGGTCAGGCGCTACGCCGCCCAGCCCAGCCAGGCCCTGGGCGACAAGGACCTGCTCTACCGGGCCTTCCTGAACATCTTCAACAACGCCATCCAGGCCATGGAAGAGCAGGGCGGGGGGACGCTAACCGTGAGCACGGGGGTGTTGGAGCAGCCCGGAGGCAAGCTGTGGGTCACGGCGGGGGTGGAGGACTCCGGACCCGGCTTCCCGCCCGAGGCCCTGGGCCGCCTCTTCGACCCCTTCTTCACCACCAAGGAAAAGGGCACCGGGCTGGGGCTTTCCATCGTCAGCAGCATCATCGCCGGCCACCAGGGCCAGGTGGAACTCAGCGTGGCGGCCTCGGGCGGGGCCCGCGTGGAGGTCCGCCTGCCCGCGGCGGGCTAGTCTTTAGCGAGGAGAAGGCGTGGAGCGCATACTGGTCGTTGACGACGAGAAGAACTACCTGGTGGTGCTGGACGCCCTGCTGAGCGAGGCCGGCTTTACCGTGGATACGGCCCCCAGCGCGGCCCAGGCCCTGCTCATGCTGGAGGATGACGAGCCGGACCTGGTCTTGACCGACATGCGCATGCCCCACATGACCGGCCTGGAGTTCATCGGACGCCTGAAGCCCATGTACCCCGAACTGCCCATCATCGTGATGACCGCCTTCGGCACCGTGGAGAACGCGGTGGAGGCCATGAAGTCCGGGGCGGTGGACTACATCATGAAGCCCTTCGAGAACCAGGAGCTTCTGCTCACCATCGAAAAAGCCCTCAAGGTCAAGAAGCTCCTGAGCCAGAACCGGCTTCTGCGTGAAGAGGTCAACCGCAGCCAGGGCCTGGGGCAGATCGTGGGCTCATCCAAGCCCATGCGCCAGGTCTTCGAGCTGGTGGAGAAGGTGGCCGCCACCAAGGCCACCGTGCTCATCACCGGCGAGAGCGGCACCGGCAAGGAGCTCATCGCCCGGGCCATCCACGCCCGCTCGCCCCGGGCCGAGGAGGCCTTCGTGGCGGTCAACTGCATGGCCTTGACCGAGACCCTGCTGGAGAGCGAGCTGTTCGGCCACGAGAAGGGGGCCTTCACCGGGGCGGTGGGGCGGCGCAAGGGGCGCTTCGAGCTGGCCGACAAGGGCACCCTGTTCCTGGACGAGGTGGGCGAGATCGCCACATCCTTGCAGGTCAAGCTGCTCAGGGTCTTGCAGGAGCGGGCCTTCGAGCGGGTGGGCGGCGGTTCCACCATCACCACCGACGTGCGCCTGGTGGCCGCCACCAACCGCGATCTGACCCAGGCCGTGGCCCAGGGGCGTTTCCGCGAGGACCTGTTCTACCGCCTCAACGTGGTGCGCCTGGAACTGCCCCCCTTGCGCGAGCGCAAGGACGACCTGCCCGCCTTGGTGGCCCATTTCGTGCGCAAATACGCCCTGGAGATGGGCCGCCCCGCCCCGGAGGTCAGTTCCGAGGCCATGGGCCGCATCATGGAGCACGCCTGGCCGGGCAACGTGCGCGAGCTGGAGAACGCCCTGGAGCGCGCGGTGATCATGGCCGGCCAGCGCATCCAGCCCGGCGACCTGCCCTTTGAGCTGGCCCCCGCCGGGGCGGAGTGCGAGCCGGCCGCCTTGCCCAGCAACATGAGCCTTAACGACGCCGTGGACGACCTGGAGCGGCGCATGATCGTGCGCGCCCTCCAGCAGGCCAGCGGCGTGGCCGCCCATGCCGCCGAGGCCCTGGGGCTCACCAAGTCTAACCTGGCCTACAAGATGAAGAAGTTCGGCCTGGGCTAGATCCGCCTCTCATCACCTAGCATCTTGACAGGCATAGCCAAATCATTGCATGATGTAATCGCGCCAAGCGGTTGCGTCCAGGGTTAAGCCTGCCCGGAAACGTACGCTGGTTGATGCAGGGGACGGGGGGAAAAATGGGGGAGTGGCTTGCCGCGCCGCCTTCCGGCTTGCTGGCTGCTGGCGGTATTGTCTTCATGGCCTGGCCGGGGTGTTCTGACACCCTGGAGGCGGACGCCTCGTCATCCTCTCTTTCTTCCACCAAGCAAGCCCAGCCGCCCTGCCATTTGGGGGTGCTCCTCTCCGCCGATGAGATGGTGGAGGCGGTCTACCCTCGGGTGAGGGTGGGCCGCCTGAGCCGCTACCGCTCCGAGCCTGGCTGCTGGATGTGGGTGCGCCGTCCCCGTGGAGAAACCCGGCGCTCCATCCAGGCCACGGTGGAGCTGAGCCGTTCGCTGGCCGGCAGGGAATACGACACTGGCGGCATGGCGGGGCAGGTCTTCGGGCGGCTGGGCGGCAGCCTGGGCGACCCCCTGCCGGGCGGCCGCAGACTAGCCTTCTGCGGCGAGCTGGCCGCCTCGGTGCTCTTGGGCACCGAGCGCTACCGCATGGCCGCCCTGCCCCCGGAGCTGTTCCGCAAACACCCCGCCCGCTGGACCCCGCCGGAATTGGATGGCTGCGAAGGGGTGTGGGG
>CAZLSD010000124.1:0-9340 GCA_964561775.1 uncultured Desulfarculus sp.
TCGCCGGTGGTGCGCGAGCGCATGATCCGCACCAAGCCCATAAACATCAGCTCCATCGACCACCGGGGCGCGCGCCTGCTCTGGGACTTGGCCCAGTCGCGCCAGGAGAAGCAGCGGGCCGAGGCGGCCCTGAAGCGCGAGCGCGACTGGTTCCAGGACATCATCGACGCCCTGCCCGACAAGCTCATCGTGCTGGATAAAGAGCGGCGCATCGTGATGGTCAACCAGACCTTCGTCGCCGCCAGCGGGCTCAGCGAGGAGCAGGCGCTGGGGCGCTCCTGCCAGGAAATGGACGAGCCCTCCCTGGCCCACTGCCGACCCGGCGATCCCCACAGCCCCCTGGACCGGGTGCTGGCCACCCGCCAGCCGGCCTCTTCGGTGCTTTCCTACAAGACCGCCGAGGGCCGCCAGATGCACGAGGAGATCACCGCCACCCCCATCATGGACGAGCGGGGCGCGGTCGCCCAGGTGGTGATGGGAGTGCGCGACATAGGCCGGCGGGTGCAGCTGCAAAACGAGCTGCGCCAGGCCGAGGAAAAGACCCGTCTGCTCATGGACTCGGTCACTGACGTGGTCTGCATCAAGGACCTCTCGGGGCGCTATCTCTACGCCAACCCGCCGGCGGCCCAGCTGGCCGGCCGCCAGCCCCAGGATATCGTGGGGCGCGTGGACCACGAAATATTTCCGGCCTGGCTGGCCCAGGCCATCACCAGCCGCGACCTGGAGGCCATCAAGCTGCGCGCCTCCCTCTGCTTCGTGGAGAGCATGACCACCCCCCAGGGGCTGCGCCATTTCCAGACCGTGCGCTACCCCATCTTCGACGACACGGGGCAGATGGTGGCCCTGTCCATCGTGGCCCGCGACGTGACCGAGGAGAGGGCCCTGCAGGAGAAGGTGAGCCGGGCCCGCGACTATCTGGAGGCGGTGCTGGCCAACACCTCGGACATGATCATCACCACCGACCGCCAGAGCCGCATCGTCACCTTCAACCAGGGCGGCAGCCGCATGCTGGGCTACAGCCAGGAGGAGGCGGTGGGCAAGCACATCGCCGAGCTGTGGCAGGATCCCGAGCAGCGCCGCCGCCTGGGCCGGGCGGTGGAGGAGACCGGCGCGGTGGCCAACTTCCCCGCCCCCTTGAAGGCCAAGGACGGCCGCCAGGTGGAGGTCAGCCTCTCCCTGGCCGAGCTGCGCGACGGCCAGGGCAATCTGCTGGGCACCGTGGGCATCAGCCGCGACATGACCGAGGAGAACCGCCTGCGCGCCCAGCTCATGGAGAACGACCGCCTGGCCGCCATAGGCCAGACCGTGGCCGGCATGGCCCACTGCATCAAGAACATCTTGAACGGCTTGAAGGGCAGCTCCTACATGGTGGCCACCGGCCTGGAGCAGGACAAGCCCGAACGGGTGCGCGCGGGCTGGAGCAACCTGCAACGCTCCATCACCCGCATCGGCGATCTCAGCCAGGACATGTTGAACTACGCCCGCGAGCGCACCCCCCAGCCGCGTCCCAGCGACCCCGAGGAGGTGGCGCGGGCGGCGGTGGAGATGGTGGCCCAGGGCGCGGCCCTGGAGGGGGTCTCGGTCACTGTGCGCGGCGAATCAGGCCCGGCGGTCTGCCTGGACCCGGAGGCCATGAACCGGGCGCTGATGAACCTCTTGACCAACGCCCTGGACGCCTGCCGCGAGCGGGCCTATCCCGCCGACGAGAGCCCGGCGGTGCGCGTGGAAGTGACCCGCGCCCCGGGCCAGGTGCGCTTCGCCGTGCGCGACAACGGCCAGGGCATGGACGAGACGGTGCGCGCCCAGCTTTTCCAGCGCTTCTTCAGCACCAAGGAATACCGGGGCACCGGGCTGGGCCTGCCGGTGGTGCAGAAGATCGTCAACGAGCATGGGGGCAAGGTGGAAGTCCAGTCCAACCCCGGCCGGGGCTCGACCTTCACCATCGTGCTGCCGGCTAGCCCTCCTGGTTCAGGATCGCCTCGTAGCAGTAATGACTGTCGGCCGGCTGGATGACCAGGCCCTGATGGCGGGGATGCTGGGCGCGCCAGATGACGTACTGGCGGCCCTGGGCGTCGTTGGCCAGGGCCAGGGGCGAGGCATCCTGGGGAACCTGGCTGCCCTGATGGCCGGCCTTGAACAAGAGCCGGCCGCTCTGCCAGGCGCTGCCCGCGCTCAGGTGGCAGCCGTTGGGGCTGAGCACGCGCCACACCCGCACCTTGGCCGTGGAATAGGCCAGGGTCATGGGCGCTCTCCAAGAGCCGGTGCGGCGCTCATCTGGGCTGAGGGGGTCATGGGCTCCCGTGGCGCCAAGGCGCCGCGCTCTTTCCCGCGGGGGGAAAGAAAGTGATTTTTTTCTCAGCAATCTCATGTTACTCATAGAACAACCAGCGCGTCAAGGGTAAATTGGCCTAGATGTGCGCTTTTAATGCACAAATTGCCCAAAAACGCCCATGGCGCTGATTTGGGCCCCAATTCGGACAGCGGGCCGGAAAACAAATCAACCAGGCCCGCCCTTGGCCGGACGGGCAAAAACACAGGAGCCGGGTTCCCATGAGCGACTACAAGATACTTATCGTGGACGACGAGAACGAGAACTTCGCCTACCTCTCCACCATCCTGGAGGACAACGGCTACAAGAACGTCAGCGCGGCCTATGACGGCGTGGAGGGCCTGGCCAAGATGCGCGCCCTGTCGCCGGACCTGGTGGTGCTGGACGTGCGCATGCCCAAGAAAAGCGGGGTGGTGGTCTTCAACGAGATGAAGGCCGATCCCGCCCTCAAGGGCATCGCGGTGATCATCCTGACGGGCGAGGCCGAGTTTTTGAAGCAGTTGGCCGTGCTGCGCGCCCAGGACCAGGGACGCGAGCTGGAGGCGGACCAGATCACCGACCAGGTGCTGGCCGAGTTTTTGGTGGACCGCCCCCAGGCCTTCGTGGAAAAGCCCATCGAGCCCGAGGCCTTCATGGGCCTGGTGCGCGGGGTGTTGGGACTTTCCTAAAATCTTGCGCGGTCCGTTGTGTATTGCATATTGAGCACACAAGGTAATCGCACAACGGACCGCCTAAAAATCATATAAATGCCAGGTGTTATTTTTGTTGGCGAACAGCGGCCTTTTTGCCGGCTTTTTGTCGCTATGATGTAGCTATAGGCGCCTACTGGAATCCCCGGGAGCCCCTGGGGAAAAATCGTTAAAAATCGATTATAAACAAGATGTTTCCTGCTGAGGCCTGGCCTGATCTTGCCCTGCGGCAAGCTTTGCGAAAACCGGCACGAAATAATGCTTGCCAAGCGCGAAAAAATGGCTATTTTGGTACTCGCTCATTGTGATGGTATGCACAATGGCTCAAGCAAGAAATGCATAGCAGGATGACCCCAGGAGCCCCAGGCCACGCCGGCTAGCGGGCCGGGCCACGGCCCCAAGCCAAGCCCAACCGAGGAACCATGCTGGAAACCACGCTGCAAAACTATTCCTATGTCCTGGCTTTCCTGGGGGTGGGCTTCGTCTTCGCCCTGGCCCCCCTGGTCCTGGCCTTCTTCATCACCCCGCGCGGGATTGGGCTCAAAAAGCTCATCAGCTACGAGTCGGGCATCGAACCCCAGGGCGGGGCCTGGATTCAGTTCGAGGTGTCCTACTACCTCTACGCGCTAATCTTCCTGGCCTTCGACGTGGACGTGCTCTACATGTTCCCCACCCTGCTGGCCTATGGGGCCTTCCCTTGGCGCGACTTCGTGGAGCTGGCCGTCTTCGTGGGCATCCTGTGCCTGGCCATCGTCTACGCCTGGAAAAAGGGGGTGTTCGAATGGTAGAGCGCCAGCAAATAGACCCTCCGGTGCATTTCGCCGTGCTGGAGGACTTGCTTGACATAGGCCGGGCCCACTCCCTGTGGCCCATGACCTTCGGCCTGGCCTGCTGCGCCATCGAGATGATGGCCGCCGGCGCGGCCCGTTTCGACCTGGACCGCTTCGGCATGGGCGTGTTCCGCCCCAGCCCGCGCCAGTCGGACGTGATGATCGTGGCCGGCACCATCAGCAAGAAGATGGCCGAGACCGTGGTCATGCTCTATGAGCAGATGCCCGCCCCCAAGTGGGTCATCGCCATGGGCAACTGCGCCATCAGCGGCGGCCCCTTCGCCTATCCCGGCCAGTACGCCATCGTCAACGGGGCGGACAAGATCCTGCCCGTGGATGTCTACATCCCCGGCTGCCCCCCCCGCCCCGAGGCCCTCATCCAAGGGCTTTTAAGCCTGCAAGACCAGTTGACCAAGGGTGGCAAGACCAACGTGCTGCGCCGCTTCAAGCGCTTCGACCAATCCGCGCCCTGCGCCCAGGCCCAGCTCAACGCCGGCGTGGGGGCCCAGTTGCCGGAGGGAAAGAAGGCATGAGCCTACTCGAGCAGATTATGGCTTCCCTGCGCGACGTGGTGGGCCAGGAGGCCCTGGCCGTGAACGAGCGGGCAAACGCCGGCTATCACCTGGAAGTGACGCCCGCCCCCGAGAAGTTGCTGGAAACGGCCTCCCTGCTCGATCAGCAGGGCTTCTTCCTGGAGTTCGTCACCGCGGTGGACAAGGGCGAGAACCTGGACGTGGTCTACATGTTCAGCACCTGGGACCCGGTCTGCCGGGTCAAGCTCGGCCTGCCTACCCCCAAGGGGCAAAGCGTGCCCAGCCTGGCCAACCTCATCCCCGCCGCCGACTGGCACGAGCGGGAGACCTTCGACATGCTGGGCCAGGTATTCGAGGGCCATCCCGACCCGCGGCGCATCCTGCTGCCCGAGGACGCGGACTTCCATCCCCTGCTCAAAGACTTCCAGGCCGTGCCCGGGCCTGCCGAGGCTTGAGGGAGAAGAATCCATGTCGCCTCAAGCTACCTTGGATACGAGCCACACCCTGTCTGACGACACCTTTTACCTCAACATGGGTCCCCAGCACCCCAGCACCCATGGGGTGCTGCGCCTGCTGCTGCGCTTAAGCGGCGAGCGGGTGCTGGAGTGCGACCCGGTGCTGGGCTACAGCCACCGGGGCCAGGAGCACATCGCCCAGACCAAGGGATGGCTCCAGTTCCTGCCCTATCCCGGCCGCATGGACTATCTGGCCGCCCTGATGTTCAACCACGCCCACTGTCTGGCCATCGAAAAAGCCGCCGGCATCGCGGTGCCCGAGCGGGCCGAATACATCCGGGTCATCTGCGCCGAATTGAACCGCATCAGCAGCCACCTGCTCTGGCTGGGCGCCTATCTCATGGACCTGGGGGCCTTCACGCCCTTCCTCTACTGTTTCGACGACCGCGAAGACATCATGGACCTGCTGCTGCCCATCACCGGCAGCCGGCTCACCTATTGTTACTGCCGCTTCGGCGGGGTGGCCAAGGACGTGGACGACGATTTCGTGGCCGGGACGCGCGCCTTCATCAAGAAGCTGCGCGGCCGCTTGAAGGACTACGACAAGCTGGTCAACAAGAACATCATCTTCATCAACCGCACCAAGAACGTGGGCGTCATCACCCTGGAGACGGCCCGGGCCTATGGCCTGACCGGCCCCTGTCTGCGCGGCAGCGGCCTGGCCTATGACGTGCGCAAGGCCGAACCCTACAGCCTCTATCCCGAGTTCAAGTTCGACATCCCCAGTTTTCCGGGCGGCGACAGCCTGGACCGCTACATGGTGCGTTTCCTGGAGATGGAGCAGAGCTTGCGTATCATCGAGCAGGCCCTGGAGCGCCTGCCCCAAGGCCCCGTGGCCCCGGCCAAGCCGGTGCGCGTGGTCAAGGTGCCAGCCGGCGACTATTTAAGCCTTTACGAGTCGGCGCGGGGGCAGGTGGGCATCTATACCGTCTCCGACGGAGGCAAGAGCCCCGCCCGCATGAAGTGGCGCGTGCCTTCCTTCAGCAACTTAAGCGTGCTGCCCAAGCTCCTGGTGGGCACCCTGGTGGCCGACACCATCGCCGTCCTGGGCAGCGTCGACGTGGTGATGCCGGAAATCGATCGTTAGCCATCTAATACGCGGCTCCTGGCCGCCCCCGCCGGACTTGCCAAAGCGCCGGGAGGGGAAGGGGAGACGGACGCGCTGGCGCGCCGCCGGCTCCCCGGGAGAGCAAAATGCAGGGCCTGTTTCAATCAGCCTCCGCCTGGATGAGCCCCAGCATGTGGACCATGGTCCTGGGCGTGCTGCTGGCGCTGGGCTTCGTCCAGGTCAACGCGCTTTTCCTGGTCTGGCTGGAGCGCAAGGTGGCCGCCCACATCCAGCTGCGCATCGGCCCCGACGAGGTGGGGCCGTTTGGCCTGCTGCAAACCCTGGTGGACGGCGTCAAGCTCTTCGTCAAGGAGCTCATCACCCCCAAACCGGCCAGCAAGCTACTCTTCATCATCAGCCCCATCCTGGTCTTCGCCCCGGTGCTGGTGCCCTTCGTGGTGCTGCCCTTCGGCCAGTGGTTGCAAGTCTCCGACCTGCCCGAGGGCATGCTGCTCATCTTCGCCTTCGCCTCCATGACCGTCTTCGCCATCCTGCTGGGCGGCTGGTCGTCCAACAACAAGTACGCCCTCTTGGGCGCCATCCGCTCGGTGGCCCAGAACGTGGCCTACGAGATACCGCTTCTGCTCGCGGCCATGAGCGTGGTGCTGATGGCGCGCTCCATGAGCTTCCAGGATATCGTCATGGGCCAGGAAGGCGTCTGGTACGTCTTCTACCAGCCGGTGGCCGCCCTGATCTACTTCATCGGGGCCCTCGCCGAGACCAACCGCGCGCCCTTTGACATCCCCGAGGCCGAGAGCGAGCTGGTGGCCGGCTTCCACACCGAGTACTCGGGCATGCGTTTCGCCCTCTTCTTCCTGGCCGAGTACACCAACATGTTCATCGTGGCCTCGGTGGCCACGGCGCTCTTCTTCGGCGGCTGGCGCGGTCCCTTCGCGGACGGGCCCTGGTGGTTCCTGCTCAAGGTCTACCTGCTCATCTTCGTGGTGATGTGGGTGCGCTGGACCTTCCCCCGCCTACGCTTCGACCAGCTGATGGTCTTCGCCTGGAAGTACATGATCCCCGTCGCCCTGGCCAACCTGCTGGTGACCGCCCTGGTCATCAAGCTGGTGGGCTAGGCCGCGGCACGGGTCTGGGAGGAATCATGAGCGAGCTGTCCCAATACATCGGACGGATAGTGGACGGAGCCGTGAGCTTGGTCTCCGGCATGGGCGTCACCATCCGCTACATGTTCAAGCCGGTGGTGACGGTGCGCTATCCCCGGCGGACCATCGCCATCCCCGAGGGCTTCCGCGGCCCGGTGGAGCTGGTGACCAACCCCGAGACCGGCATGCACAACTGCTCGGCCTGCGGCACCTGCGCCCGCAACTGCCCCAGCGGGGTCATCACCGTCTCCGGCGGCAAGAAAAAGGCCGCCGAGGGCGAGCCCCCCGCCGACCCCTTCGTCATCACCGATATCTTCGTCATCGACTTCTCGCGCTGCTCCCTGTGCGGGCTGTGCGTGGAGACCTGCCCGCGCAAGGCGCTGCGTTTCAGCCACATGTACGAGCAGTCCGGCCCCAGCCGGGCGGTGGCGGTGGTGGATTTGATAGCCCGGCAGAAGCTCCTGGCCGACCAGGGCTGCCTGCCCGCCCCCGCCCCGGCCAAGCAGGCCGCGGCCTGAGCGTAAAGGAAGCACCATGGACCCCATCGCAATCGCCAAAGGGATGATGCCGCTGACCACGGGCGACGCCCTGAACCTGGCCGCCTTCGGCTTCGTGGTCACCCTGGTCCTGGGCGGGGCGCTGCTGGCGGTGCTGCCGCGCAACATCGTGCAGAACGTCTTCGGCCTGGCGCTGTCGCTCACCGGAGTGGCCGGCATCTATGTCTATCTGAACAGCGGCTTCTTGGCCGTGATGCAGGTGCTCATCTACATCGGCGCCATCTGCGTGGCCATCATCTTCGCCATCATGCTCTCCGAGCCGATGCAGAAGCACCTGCCCCCCCGCGCCCGGCCCAAGGTGCTCCTGGCCCTGGCTGCGGCGGCGGTGCTCACCGGCATCTTCGGCCTGCTCTTGTCCCGCGCCCAGTTGCCCATGACGGTCATCCAGCCGGCCGAGGCCTGGACCATCAAGCGCCTGGGGCTTTTGCTCTTCACCCGCTACGAGTTCATGTTCGAGCTGATCTCCCTGGTGCTCCTGGTGGCCATCCTGGGCGCCATCATCACCGCCGCCGTGCTCAAGCCCGGGGCGCAGCCCGATGGCCGGGGCAAAGGAGGGGCCGCGTGACCGACCAACTGCCTGTCTACCTGGGCCTGGCCCTGGCGCTCTTTGGAACCGGGCTCTTTGGCCTGCTCCAGCGCCGCTCGCTCATCGGCATGCTGATCTCCATCGAGCTGATGCTGAACGCCGCGGGCATAAACTTCATGGCCTTCAACCGCTTCACCTCTCCCGATCCGGCGGTGGGGCAGGTCCTGGTGCTGTTCATCATGGGCGTGGCCGCCGCCGAGACGGCCATCGCCTTGAGCATCATCCTGGCCCTGTTCCGCAAGATACATTCGATCAACATCGAAAAAGCCAACCTCCTGAAGGGATAGTAAGCGGCCATGGCCCCCCAGACTCCCACCGACACCGTGTTCTGGCTCATGGCGGCCACCCTGGGGCTGCCGCTCTTGGGCTTCATCCTGACCTTCTTCATCACCCGGCCCAAGGTGGCGCTCTCCTGCGGCGTCTCCATCGCCTGCGCCGCCGGCCCCATGATCTGCTCCTGGGTGCTGCTTCTCTCCAACTGGCAGATCAAGGCCCCCATCCTGTGGGAGGTGCAGTGGCTCCTGGGCGAGCAGGCCAAGGTCTCCTACGGCTTCATGCTGGACCCTTTAAGCCTCCTGATGCTCTGCATCGTGGCCAGCATCAGTTTCCTGGTGCAGCTCTACAGCCTGGGCTACATGAACGGCGACCCGGGCATGGCCAAGTTCTACAGCTTCCTCTCCCTGTTCGCCTGGTCCATGATCACCTTGGTGGTGGCCTCGGGCATCATGCAGCTCTACATCTTCTGGGAGATGGTGGGGCTCTCCAGCTACCTGCTCATCGGCTTCTGGCACCACAAGTTCAGCGCCTCCGAGGCGGGCAAGAAGGCCTTCGTCATGACCCGCCTGGGCGACCTGGGCCTTTTTATGGGCATCATCCTCCTTCTGCTAAATCTGGGCGACTTGTCCATCCTGGGCCTCAATCAGGAGGCCGCCGCAAAGCTCTCCCCCACGCTGCTGACCACCATCGCGCTCCTAATCTTTTGCGGTGTGGTGGGCAAGTCCGCCCAGTTCCCCCTTCTCACCTGGCTGCCCGACGCCATGGAAGGCCCCACGCCGGTCAGTTCGCTGCTGCACTCGGCCACCATGGTGGC
>CAZLSD010000125.1:0-9340 GCA_964561775.1 uncultured Desulfarculus sp.
GCCGTTGGCGGCGGCGGGAACCGGGGCCTAGACCTGCATGGTGCCGCGCACCTGGGAGGTGGTGACGGCGGCCTGGCGGCTTAGAACCTCCTGGGCCTCGGGGCGGGCCACCGCCTCGCGCCAGGCCTCGTTCAAGCTGGTCAGCATGCGCACCACCTCTTCCAGGGGCTGGGCGTCGGCCTTGACCTTGGCCTTGACCAGCTGGTCGCCCATGAACAGATAGAGCCGGCGCAGGTTGATGGCGATGTCGCCGCCCTGCTCCATGTTCAAGGAGGCGTTCAGCTCGTCCAGGATGTCCTGGGCGCGGTTGATGAGCGAGGCGAAGCTGGGGATGTCGCGCTCGTTCAGGCAGGCCTTGGCCTTGGTAAGGAAGCTGATGGCGCCCTCGTAGAGCAGCACGATGAGCCGGCCCCGGTCCACGGTGGCCACCTGGGTCTTGCGATACTGGTTCTGTCCGTAGGTCATCATTTTGGCACCCCATCCTTGGTGTGGTCTTGGTCCCCTTGTTTACGGCGGGCCGTATCGTTTAACTGCTGCTGCTGGGCAACTGGGCTATGGCGCTTTCTATGGCGCTGGCCTCGGCGTTCAACTCGCTCAAGGTGGTCTCCATGCGGGAGAACCGCTCGGTAAGCCGCGTGCGGTAAAGCTCCAGGCGGTCCTCTTCCCTCTCGATCTTGGTGTCGATGTTTTCGATGATGGTGGTGTAGTTGTTCATGAGCACGTTCAGGGGGCCGTCCTCGGAGTCGGTCAGGGCCTCCATCTCGTCATACACGCGCTTGGCCGCGCCCTCGGTGCCGGTTTCGGTGTTCTCTATGAAAAGGTTGGCCACCGCGTCGGGATCGCTGGCCAGGGCGGCCAGCAGGGTGGTGTCGTCGATGACCCAATTGCCCTCGTCGTCGGGATCGGTGTGGATGCCGATCTGGGCCAGGTTGATGTAGGTGTCGGTGCCGTCCACCAGGCCGCCGATGCGGGTGTTCAGGGTCGAGTCCACCCGCGACTTGATGATGTAATAGCTGTAGTTGCCAATGAGGATGCCGGCCTCGTCCTCGTCGGCGTCATAGGAGGTTGATTCGCGGATGTAGGCCTGCACGTAGTTGACCGCGTTGACCAGGGCCTCGATCTTGCCATAAATGGACTGGGTGTCGGTGCTGACCGTGATGACCGCCTCGCCGGCGTCGGCCAGGCTCAAGGTGACTCCGGTGATGACGTCGGCTATGGTGTTGCTGTCGCGCTGGAGATAGATGTCGGTCTCGGCGGGGTAGCCGTCGATCTTGACCATGGCGTTGGTGGCCAGTTGGGAGGTGGTGAAGCCGCCGCCCAGGGAGCCGCCGTTGCCCAGCGCGTCCAGGGTGTGGCTGACATTGGTGATCTGGTACTGGGCTCCGGTGTCCTGGCCGGTCAGCACCAGGCGGTAGCTGGTGGGCAGGCCCAGACCGTCGTTGATGACGCTGGCGGTGACGCCGGGGTTGTTGGCGTCCTCGTTGATGATGGTGACCAACTGGCTCAAGGTGTAGCCGGCCGGCACGTCGATGGAGGTGGTGGTGCCGCCATAGGTGAAGCTGAAGGTGCCGTCGGTGGAGGTGACCGGGGTCAGATCCTCGTCGGCGAAACCATCGTGCACCACCTTGGCCGCCTGGGCCAGGCCCTTGTCCTGACCCTGCTGCAAATCCGGCGCGAAGACGTTGATCTGGAAGTTGTCTCCGTTTTCCAGAGTGCCGGCGCTCAGTTGCAGGGTGATGCCCTCTTCCAACTCATAGGTCTGGGTGCTGTCGGAGACGCTGACCGTGCCCGTGGCCCCGGTGGAATCCACCCAGCGCAGCACCGTGGTGCCGGCGGTGCCCCCGGCGTTGACGGTCCCGTCGCTCATCACCGTGAAGCTGTAGGTCTTGTTCACCGTGCCCAGATAGTTGCCGCCGGTGGTCACGGCGCTGGTGCCGTTCCAGGTGCCCATCTCCGCGTCGTCGATGTCGTTGGCAAAGGCGCGCAGGGTGAACTGGTCGCCGTTGGTCACCGTGCCGTCTTCCAGGCTGATGGAAAACCCGTTATCCATCTCCAGGGCGTCGCCGGCGGTGTAGTCGGCGTCCACGGTCAGGGTGCCCGAGGTGCCGCGGGCGGTGTTGGTCCAGCTGATGGTGAAGGCGTCCGTGCCGATGGTGGCCGGGCTGGTGCTGGCGTTTACGGTGAAGACATAGGTGTCGTTGCTGGAGACGGTCTTGTCGCCGCTGAACTGGCCCAGGATGTTGACCGAGGAGGTGCCGGTCCAGGTGTCGTAGGATTGCAGGTCTATGCCCTGGGTGGTCAACCCCAGGTCGGTGGGGTTTTGCAGGATGGTGATGCGGCCGTCGCTGCCGCCGGTGGTGCTGGTGAGTTGCAGGTGATAGGGGTTGCTGCTGGTGCCGTCGTTGACCACCGTGGCCACGGTGGAGCCCACCGCGGTGTTGATGGAACTGGCGATGGTGTTCAGGGTGGCGCCGGCGGCCACGGCCACGCTGTAGGTGGTCCCGTTCATGCTGAACTTGAGGGTGCCTCCGGCCCCGCCATAGGCCGTGCTGTTGGCGTCGGCGCAGCCGGTGGAACGCATGATGTGCTTGACATCGGTGCCCACGGTGATCTGATAGGCCCCGTTGGCCGCCTCGTTGGTGACCGAGGCGTTGACCACGCTGGTGTCGCTGCTGGAAACCCCCTTGACGTTGAACTCCTCGGCGGTGTCCATGTCGGCGGCGGCTTCCTGCAAGGCCAACATGCGGGTCTGCAGGGCCTCCATGTCGGTGATCTTGTCTTCCCAGGTGGCCTTCCAGGTCTCCAGCCTGGTCTTGTTGATGGACTCGATCTCCACCAACTGGTCGATGATCTCGGTGAAGTCGGTGCCCGAGCCCAGGCCGGTGAAGTTGATGGAACCGCTAAGCAGGGTGGAGGTCAGATCGCTTAAGGTGGAGCTGCTGCTGGTGCTGGTGGTGCTGCTGGTGGCGTCGGTGGCCATGACGGTCCTCTCCTTCAGGCGCCCGGGCTGCCTGGACTGGTCTGTCCGCCTGGGTTGCAAGGTGCGTGCCGCCAGGCTCCCAAAGGAGCCCTGAAGGCAAGAGCCTGAATAAGCAGACTAAATATCTTCAACTTTAATCAGACCCCTTCATGCTGGGCAAAAGTTGCCGCCTGCCGGGGGAGGGAGAGGGCTGCTCCGCCGGGTGAAGCCCCCTGCAAAGCCAAGGAGGGCTTCCCTGCCGGCCCTCTGCGATCAATTTGTCGGTGATGCTTCCCCCCAACACCGAGGGCGTCCATCAGCCCTCTGTCATCCCTTATCGGCAGCTTTGCTCCCGGACTTTAAACCCCGCCGCGTTGCGGGGTTTGACTGCTTGTGATAGCCTTTGTTCCATGAAGGGCATCGTCTTACGCTGGGTGGTCAACGCGGGCGGCCTGCTCCTGGTGGGCGCGCTTTTCGACGGCGTGCACGTGGCCGGGGTGGGCTGGGCCCTGGTGGCCGCCGCCTTCCTGGGGGTCATGAACGCCCTCATCCGGCCCTTGGTCCTCATCCTCACCCTCCCCATCAACGTGCTCAGCCTGGGGCTCTTCACCCTGGTGGTGAACGGCTTCATGCTGTGGCTGGTGGGCAAGCTGCTCAGGGGCTTTTCCGTGGAAGGCTTCTGGACGGCGGTGGGCGCGGCCCTGATCATGAGCATAATCAGCCTGGCCCTGAGCTCCCTGGTGGGGTCGCAGGGGCAGGTGGACGTCATAGACATGCGACCCAACCAGCGCGGAGACTGGGAGCGGAGGTAGGGGACATGACCATGGCCAACCAGCAGATGCGTCTTCGGGTCGTCTCCTGTCAGCGGGTCATACATGACGTGAGCGCCCTGCTCTCGCGCCAAAGGGGTCATCAGCGCATCGTGGACCAGCTCAACCGCCTGGACGAACTGCTGGCCCTCATCGACCACCGGGTGGTCACCGAGGGAGATCTCTTCCGCATCGAGACCGCCACCAACCAGCTCATGTCCGAGCTGGGCTCGCTTTTTTCCCACCAGAAGATGGGCGTGCTCTACGAGGGCTCCAGCCACTAGGCCCCGGCCGTGTGCGGGCGCTTCAGCCAGGGCCGCGAGCAGACCGAACTGGAACAGCGCTTCGGCTTCCAGGCCCCGCCGGGGTTGATCTCCCCCCGCTACAACCTGGCCCCCCGTCAGGAGTGCCCCCTGGTAATCCAGGAAGGGGGCGCGCGCGCCTTGAGGCTCATGAACTGGGGCCTGCTGCCGGCCTGGGCCAGGGAGCAGGCCGGCTTCAAGCGCCCCATCAACGCCCGCGCCGAGACCGTGGCCAGCCAGCCCATGTTCCGCCAGGCCTTTGGCCGGCGGCGGGGCCTGGCCCTGGCCGACGGCTTCTATGAGTGGGCCCCGGCCGCCCCTGGCCAGGCCAAGCAGCCCTGGTATTTTTTCCGCGCCGACCGGGCGCCCTTCGCCCTGGCTGGCCTGTGGGAGAGCTGGACCACCCCCCAGGGCCAGCCCTTCCTCTCCTTCGTCATCGTCACCACCGCGGCCAATTCCCTGCTGGGGCGGATTCACCAGCGCATGCCGGTCATCCTGCCGCCCCAGGCCGAGGCGGCCTGGCTGGACCCGGGCCTGGACGATCCCGCCCGCCTGCTGCCCCTGCTAACGCCCCTGCCCGCCGCTCAGATGGCCGGCCACCCCGTCTCGCCGGAGGTGAACCGGCCCGCCAGCCAGGGAGAGGCCCTGACCCGCCCCTGGGCTCCCCTGGTTTGACAAGGCGGGCTGGCTGGCATAAGATTTCCCATCGAACCAAGCGGAGGGACGATCATGTGTGATTGCTGCGGCCAGAAAGGCCAGCTACAGGGACTGCCCCATCTCCACCCCCACGGGCAGGGCCATCACGACCACGACCACCACCATGATCACGACCACGGGCATGCCCACGAGCACAGCCATGACCAGGCCCAGGAGCGAACCCAAAGCCCGGCCCCGGTCATCACCGTAATCGAGGCCAAGCCTTAGGCGCAGCGCGACACCCTGAGAGCCATGCCGGCCGGCCAGGGTTTCCTGGCCAGGCCGGTTTTGTTTTTTGGCTGGCTTCCCGGCTAAGAAGCGAGGAACTTCCGTGGCCGCTTACAAGCAAGGCGCCCAGGTGCTGGTGCTGGGCGTCGCCGTCTTCGTCTCCATGCTGGGCATGGGCAACATCGTGCCCTTTCTGCCCCTCTACGCCCGCGACCTGGGGGCCTCGGCCCTGCTGTTGGGGCTCATCTTCAGCTCCTTTTCCGCCTCGCGCGCCCTGGTGGCCCCCTACATCGGCCTGGCCTCCGACCGCCTGGGGCGCAAGCGCTTCCTGGTGCTGGGCCTGGCCGGCTACGGCGTGCTGGGAGTGGCCCTCATCTGGGCGGCCTCGCCCTGGGAGATCATCGCCAACCGGGTTCTGCAGGGCGTCTTCGCCGCCATGATCCTGCCCGTGGGCATGGCCATGGTGGCCGATCTGACCCCGGTGGGGTTCGAGGGGCGCATGTTCGGCGCCTTCAACACCTATCTGCTGCTGGGTTTCGGGGTGGGGCCGCTGATGGGCGGGGTCATCTACGGCCTGTGGGGGGTGGAGACCAATTTCCTGGTCATGGGCGGCTTGAGCCTGGCCAGCATGCTCCTGGTGGCCGGGCTGGTGCGCGAACCCCCGGCCCAGGACAGGGCCCGGCCCCAGGAGAGCTGGCGGCAACAGGTCAGGTATCTGGCCGACCCGGGCATGCGCGGGGTCTTTTTCAGCCGCATGGGCTCGGCCATGTCCATGGGCATCTATCTGGCCTTCTTGCCCGTGCTGGCCGCCGAGCAGGGGGTGGGCAGCCTGGAGCTGGGCATGCTGCTGGGCTTCAACGTGCTGGTCATGACCGCCTTGCAGCCCCTGGCCGGGCGCTGGGCCGACAGCTTCTCCCGCCTGGGGCTGACCTTCTGGGGCCAGATCCTGGCGGCCCTGGCCAAGGCCCTCATGCCCTGGGGCGGCGGCTTTTGGGGGCTTCTGGCCTTGAATCTGCTGGAGGGGGTGGGCGCGGGTCTGACCTTGCCGCCCCTGACCGCCCTGGCCGTGGAGCAGGGCCGCCGGCTGGGGGCCGGGCATGGCTCGGTAATGGGGCTCTTCACCCTGGCTCTGAGCCTGGGAGTCTTCGCGGGGCCTCTGCTGGGCGGTTGGCTGAGCGACCTGAAGGGCAGCGGGCTCAACTTCGCCGCCGCGGGGCTTATGGGCCTGGCCGGCGCGGCGGCCCTGGCCATCTGCCCGCGCGGGGCCTCTCCCGCCGCCCCGGCCGCCGAGCGCGGAGCGGAGAGCCTGCCTATTCCTTGAGCCGGTGGGGGTTCACCGTCATCACCGGCACCGGGGAGAGCCTGACCACGTTCTCGGCCACGCTGCCGAAGATGGCGTGCTCCAGACCCTTGCGGCCGTGGGTGGCCATGACGATGAGGTCCATGCCCTGCTGCTCGGCGTACTCTATGATCTTGAGGGCCGGGTCGCCGCAGGTCACCAGGGCGCAGACCGGCTGGCACTGGGCCAAATCCCCCGCGCACAGCTCGGCCATCTTCTGGCGGGCCTCGTCCTGGAAGCCCGCCTGCATCTGGCTCATGTCATAGATGCCCGAGCACTGCTCCAGGTCCAGGGTCACGTGCAACAGGTGCAGCTCGGCCTGATAGCGCCGCACCAGGGATTGCACATAGGAATAGACCTTGCGGTTGGACTCGGTGAAATCCACCGGGAACAGGATCTTGTTTATCTTGGCCAAGCCTGCCCTCCTTAGCTTGGGGGGGTGAAAGGCGCTCCGCCGCCGCTCTCTTCACCGTAGAGACCGCCGCCCCGCTTGTCAACCAGCGCGCCAGGAGCGCGGGCTAATTGACAAATTGGTCATGCGCACATAGTATCTTAATCTAAGTACACTTCTGGCCTTACCCAAGTTCGAGGATCATGCCGCACCCGTGGGGGGGACCAGTCTTTTCGCGCGACCGTTTTCCGGGCGCGCGGGGAAGGGCGCACCATGCGAGAACTCAGCTTAAGGACCAAATTCACCCTGCCCGTGGCCCTGGTCATGGTGGTGGTCATGGCCGCGGTGACCGCGGTTTCCTTCTTCTCCACCCGTTCGGCCCTCACCGAGGCCAGCCAACAGGACCTGCGCGGCTCGGCCCAGGGCGCGGCCCAGCTCTTCGACGTGTGGCTGGAAGGGGCCAGGGCCCAGGGTGAAGTCACGGGCAAGCGGCTGGTCTTCCGCGAGGTGTGCAGAAACAACACCCCCGAGACCTCCCGGGTCGCCTCGGAGGAGTTGGCCCGCCAGGTCAAAGGCGACAAGTCCTTCCAGCGCGTCTCCCTGGCCGATACCAGCGGGCTCTTCGTGGCATCCAGCGACGCCAGCGCGGTGGGCAAGACCAACGTGGCCACCCGCGACTACTTCAAGACGGCCATGCAGGGCAAGAGCGTGGTCTCCGAGGTCATCATCAGCCTCACCGACGGCAAGCCCACCTTCATCGTGGCCACCCCGGTGCGCGACGGCGAAAAGGTGGTGGGCGTGGTGGTCTCCTCGGTCAACCTGGCCGATCTGTCCGCACGCTTTTTGGACCGCATAAAGCCCTCCGCCTCGGGCTACGCCTTGATGTTCGATGACAAGGGCCGCCTGCTGGCCCACGTCGACAAGGCCAAGATCATGAAGGAGGACCTGAACAAGAGCGAGTACGGCAAGGCCCTCTTGGCCCAGAAGAAGGGGCTGGCCACCTTCCAGCAGGATGGCCGCGAGTGGATGGCCGGCCTGGAGAGCTGCGCGGGCACGCCCTGGACCGTGGCGGCCCTGGCCCCCTCCGAGGAAATTTTCGCCGAGGCCACCCGGGCGCGCAATCTCAACCTGATCCTGGCCGGGGCGGGCATCCTGGCCATGCTGGTCCTGCTGTTCTTCCTGGTGCGCATGTTGACCAAGCCCCTCTCCTGGGCGGTGGAGACCTTGACCTCGGGGGCGGACCAGGTGGCGGCCGCCGCCAGCCAGGTGGCCAGCGCGGCCCAGAACCTGGCCGCCGGCTCCTCGGAGCAGGCCGCCTCCCTGGAGGAGACCTCGGCCTCCCTGGAGGAGATAGTCTCCATGGTGCGATCCACCAGCGACAACGCCTCCCAGGCCGACAATCTGACCGCCAAGAGCTCCGAGCGCCTGGCCCAGGCCGCCCAGGCCATGGACAGCATGGCCCAGGCCATGACCCAGATCGGCGAGGCCGGCCAGGCCATCGGCAAGGTGGTCAAGTCCATCGACGAGATCGCCTTCCAGACCAACCTGCTGGCCTTAAACGCCGCCGTGGAGGCGGCCCGGGCCGGCGAGGCCGGGGCCGGTTTCGCCGTGGTGGCCGAGGAGGTGCGCAACCTGGCCCTGCGCGCGGCCCAGGCCGCCAAGAACACCCAGGAGCTCATCGAGGGCACCGTGACCAGCATCCAGGACGGCTCCCGCCTGGTGGCCCAGGCCCAGGAGGGCTTCGGCCAGGTGGCCCAGGCCTCCCAGGAGGTGGGCGGCCTCATCGGCCAGATAGCCTCGGCCAGCCGCGAGCAGACCCAGGGCGTGGACCAGGTCAACCTGGCCGTGTCCCAGATGGACAAGGTGGTCCAAGCCAACGCCGCCCATGCCGAGGAATCGGCCTCGGCCGCCGAGGAACTGAAGGCCCAGGCCGCCTCCCTGCTGGATGTCACCGGACGCCTGCAAACCCTGGTGCACGGGGGGTCCTAGAAGCCCGTCCCTCCCTTGCGCGGGGCGCACATGGTTGTATAATACAACCATGTGCGCCCAAGCCAAATCCCAGGAACGCCACCTGCTGGCCCTGCTATCCCAGTTGAACACCGCCCTGCGCTGCTGCCGTCAGGATGTGTTCTGCGAGGGGCTCAGCTTCAACCAATTCCTCATCCTGGACATGGCCTCCCAGATGGACGATCTGCCCCTGGGCCGCCTGCACCTGGCCTTGGGGGTGGACAAGAGCACCACCACCCGCCTGGTCAAGCCGCTTCTTGAGCGGGGGCTTCTGGTCCGCCGCGCCAGCCCGGGCGACGGCCGGGCCGCCTGGCTGGGCCTCACCCCCCAGGGGCGGGCCGCCCTGGAGGCGGTCTGGGGCTGCGTGCGGGGCTTCTTGGGCGATGTAAACCAGGCCCTGCCCGCCGGCCAGAGGGCGCAGGTGCTGGGAGCGGTGGGCCTGTTCGTCTCGGCCATGGGCCAGGCCTGGTCGCGCTGCTGCGTCCAGCCCAGCCAGATAGGAGAGCGCCCCCATGCCGACTAGCCCCGCCCAGCCCCTGGAATCCCTGGCTGAGCGGCCGCCGGTCCCGCCCCAGGCCGGGCCAGCGGCCGCTCAGCCAGGGATTCCAG
>CAZLSD010000126.1:0-9279 GCA_964561775.1 uncultured Desulfarculus sp.
GGACAGAGCGCCAGATGGGGGCGGGGCGGGGGCGTGGTTTGGCGGGAGAGCACCCGGCAGCGCAGGCCGGACTTGCCCGCCTCCAGCACCACGCCCCGGGCCAGACGCCCCTGGCCGTCCAGCAGGGTGATCTGGGCGTCGGCCGCCAGGCGCAGCACCTTGCGCGCGTGCTGGGCCTCCTCGCGGTCCAGCCAGATTTCCTCCTGGTCCAGCTCTCCGGGCTGGACCAGGAAGCGCCGTTCGCTCACGCGAACACCAGGGAGGCCCAGCCGTTAAGGGAGTCCTGCTCCAAGAGGGCCAGGCCCTGCTCCAAGAAGGCCTGGCGCACCTGATCCACCTGCTTGAGCAATATCCCGCTGGCGATGAGCTGGCCGCCCTTTTCCAGATGGCGGGCCAGTTCCGGGGCCAGGGCCGCCAGGTCCGGGGCGGTCAGGTTGGCGGTGATGAGCGGCCAGCGCCCCTCCAGCTTCTCCAAGGGCTCCAGGCTGGCGCTGAACCTTTGCTCCAGGCCGTTTAGGCCCGCGTTGTGCTGGGCCGCCTCCACGGCCAGGGGATCGATGTCCAGGCCCAGGGCCGCTTGGCCGCCCAGCAGCAAAAAGGCCAGGGCCAGGATGCCGGTGCCGGAGCCCACGTCCAGCAGGCGGCCGGGCAGCAGATCGCGCTTGGCCTGGCGCTCCAGGCGGCGCAGGCACAGGAGGGTGCTCTCGTGCTGGCCGGTGCCGAAGGCCTGGCCGGGGTCGATGATGATTACCTTTTGCCCGGGCGCGGGCGCGGCCTCTTCCCAGGGCGGGGCCACCAGCAGGCCGTCGGTCAGGGCGCGGGGCTTGAAGTGCTTCTTCCAGTTCTCGCCCCAGTCCTGGTCGGGCAGATCGCGGAAGTCCAGGCGCGCCTGCGCCCCGCAGCCGTCGCACAGCTCCTGGGTGAAGCGGGTGATGGCGGCCTGCTGGGCCGCCGCCTCGGGGCCGGCCAGCAAGAAGCCCTTTACCTCCACCAGATCGGGCGGGCCGGGCTCCTCGTTAAGCTCCACGCCCCTGCCGGTCAGGGTGAAGAGAAAGTCGGCGGCGGCCTCGGCCTGGGCGGGCGGGGCCAGGATGTGGACCTGTATCCAATGGGCGGTCTGGTCGGCGGAAGAGGTGGGCGCCATGGATTTTCCCCGTGGGTGAAAGGTGCTGGCCCCATCCTAAATACATTTGCCGCTGGGCGCAAGCCGGGGCGGGTTTGCCAGGCCAAGCGGCGCGCTATAGAATGCCTTTCGCCCTGGAAGGCCAGGAGGGAAGGAGCATCGCCATGGAAAAACGCAAGCTGGACAAGCTGCTCAAGGAGGTGGCCGCGGGCAAGGTCTCGCCCTCGGCGGCCTTGGAGAAACTCAAGGACCTGCCCTACGAGGACCTGGGTTTCGCCCGGGTGGATCACCACCGCGCGCTGCGCAAGGGTTTTCCCGAGGTGGTCTTCGGGGCGGGCAAGACCCCGGAGCAGATCGCGGCCATCGCCCAGGCCCTGCGCGCCCAGGGCGCGGCGGTGCTGGCCACCCGGGTGGACGCGGCCAAGGCCAAGGCGGTGCGCGCCCGCTTCAAGGAACTTAAGTATCACGCCTCCTGCTCCTGCCTGAGCCTGGCCGCGCCCGAACCGCCCCGCCCCGGCCGGGGCCTGGTGGCGGTGGTGGCGGCGGGAACCTCGGACCTGCCCGTGGCCGAGGAGGCGGTGCTCACGGCCACCCTCATGGGCTCCAAGGTGGAGACCGTCTACGACGTGGGGGTCAGCGGCCTGCACCGGCTTTTGGCCGCCCAGGACGTGCTCAAGCGGGCCTCCTGCTTCGTGGTGGTGGCGGGCATGGAGGGGGCCCTGCCCTCGGTGGTGGCGGGGCTGGTGGCCAGGCCGGTGGTGGCGGTCCCCACCAGCGTGGGCTACGGCGCTTCCTTCGGCGGCCTGGCCGCGCTCTTGGGCATGCTCAACTCCTGCGCCCCGGGCTTGAGCGTGGTCAACATCGACAACGGCTTCGGCGGGGGCTACCTGGCCGGGCTCATCGACCACATGGAATAGGCGGCCCAGCGTGCGCGCGGTTGTGCAGCGGGTCAGCCAGGCCCGGGTGGAGGTGGAAGGCCGGGTGGTGGGGGAGATCGGGGCCGGGCTCTTGATCCTGCTGGGCGTGGGGCAGGCCGACGGCCAGCTACAGGCCAATTGGCTGGCCGAGAAGATAGCCTCCCTGCGCGTCTTCCCCGACGCCGAGGGCAAGCTCAACCTCTCTCTGCTGGAGACCGGGGGAGAGGCGCTGGTGGTCAGCCAGTTCACCCTGTGGGGAGACTGCGCCAAGGGCCGCCGCCCCTCCTATGGCCGGGCCGCGCCAGGCCCCCAGGCCGAGCCGCTCTACCAGGCTTTCTGCCAGGGCCTGCGCGCCCAGGGGCTCAGGGTGGCCAGCGGAGTCTTTGGCGCCATGATGGAGGTGCATCTGGTCAATTCCGGTCCAGTCACCCTGCTTTTGGACACCGACAAGGCCTTTTGATCGCGATTTTTCCCTGATTCCGCCCTTGCGCCCGCGCGCGGCCTGAGTTTCTTTTCACTAGCAGACAAGTGAGGTTGACAGGGCTTTTGGCTGTGGCCTACGATGGCTACTACACAGCTATGGAACGGCTGTGGAAAGGGCCGGCCCTCAACTGACCGGCCGTCATGCGGGCCGGGCGGGATATGCGCGACACAGGCGGCCCAGGAAGGCCTTGGCCGCCCGAAAAGCCCTGGAGCCAGTTTTTTTAGCCTGGCGCCCGCCCGCCACTTCCTTAAAGAACAACCCAGGCGAGGAATAGGCCCATGGTGAGCAGGAGGATTCTGATTCCGGTAGACACCTCGCGCAACTCCGTCACCGCCGAGGAATACGCCATAAAGCTGCACTGGGACATGCCCATCCGGGTCACGCTCTTGACCGTGCTCAACAGCCGCCGCCTGCAGGATCGCGGCATCAGCGCCGACGACCAGGCCCGCATCCTGGAGGGCATGCGCGCCATGGCCCAGCAGGTGCTGGCCCAGGCGGTGGAGCCGTTCGAGAAGGCCCAGATGGAATACGAGACCCGCATCGAGCAGGGCGCGCCCGGCCCCACCATCTGCCGCATAGCCCAGGACGAGGGCTTTGACATGGTCATCATCCCCCAGAGCGGCCTGAGCGAATGGGAGGAGATCCTGGGCGGCAGCGTGGTGCGGGTGGTGCTGCAAAAGTGCCAGACGCCGGTGCTGCTGGTCAAGCACAGCCCCCAGCGTCTGGAGGAGCTGCGCCGGCAAAGAGCGGAGGCGGGGCTTCTGCCGCGCTGACCAGACCTGGCCGGCCCCGGGCCGTTCCCGTCGGCCGGAAGACAAAGTCATACACCAACCCGAAGGAGGGCTTATGCGTTTGCCGAAGTGGACGGCGATTATCATGGTGGCCATGGTGGCCTTGGTACTGGGAGCGCCGACCTGGGCCGGGGCCCAGCAAAAAGACGAAAAACCCGCCGCGGCGGCTCCCAAGAAGCCATCTTTGGACGCTTGGAAACCTGCCTTCGACTACTCCACGGCCAAATACAAGATCAAGGTCAGCAACGTCAGCCACCCCGGCCTGATGGGCGTCTTCGCCGGCTTCGCCATCCGCGACGAGCTGTGGAAGGCCACCAACGGCCAGATCTATTTCGAGTACCTGCCGTTCTCCATGCTGGGCGGCGAGGTGGAGGTTTTAAACCAGGTGCAGATGGGGGCCATCCAGGGCATGAGCGTCAGCTCGGTGGCCGCGCCCAACATGGGTCCGCGCATGGGCCTGGTCAACCTGCCCTACCTGGTGGACACCTATGACAAGCTGGAGAAGTTCTGCGGCAACGAGAAGCTCTTCAACCACTTCCTGGAGGGCATGAAGCACCAGGGCATCATCGGCCTGGACGTGACCAGCTACGGCCAGTACGGCTGGGCCACCACCGTGCCGGTCTCCACCCTGGAAGAGGCCCGCAAGGTCAAGATCCGCATCGCCGAGGCCCCGGTCAACAAGGCCATCTACAAGGCCTGGGGCTTCAACCCCGTGGCCATGCCCTGGCCCGACGTGCCCACCGCGCTTAAGCAGGGCGTCATCGAGGGCCTGGACCACACCGACCTGGTCTGCTACATCGACAAGAAGTTCGACGTGGCCAAGCACTACACCACCTTGAACTACGCCATGGGCCTCTTCATCTGGATCTTCAACGACAACTGGCTCAAGTCCCTGCCCGCCGACCTGCGCGCCACCTTCATCAAGGTGGTCAAGGAGACCGCGGCCAAGCACCGGGCCATGACCATCACCCAGGCCGCCGACGCGGCCAAGGACGCCATCGCCAAGGACGGCGTCACCTACCACAAGTTGAACGACACCGACCTGGCCAAGCTGCGCCAACTGGGCGACCCCGTGCACCAGGAGTTCGCCCCCAAGCTGGGCGCCGACTATCTGAAGGAAGTGCAGACCTTCCTGAACTACGGCAAGTAGGCTGACCTGACACCGTGATCACAGGGGGCCGGGACCAGCGCCCGGCCCCCCCACCCCCAAGCGAGGCTGCGCATGTTGGACCGCATTTTGGCTGCCCTGGACAAGGCCCTGACCTGGTTCGAGGAGTGGACCCTGTTCATCTGCGTGGTGGTGGGCATGGTCTCCCTGTTCATCAACGTGATTCTGCGTTACGGGTTCAACTACACCCTGGCCTGGTCCGAGGAGCTAATCCGCGAGATCATCATCTACACCACCTTCGTGGGCTGCTCCACGGCCATCAAGAACCGCTCCCAGATCGTCATCGACGTGGTGGTGCAGCTGGTCCCCCGCCTGCGCGTGCCTTTCACCTGGGCCTGTCACTGCGCGGTGCTCTTCTTCAGCCTGTTTCTGATGCGCATGGGCACGGTGATGGCCATCCAGCAGGCCACCACCGACCAGACCACGGTCATCCTGGAGATCCCCCTGGAGATACTCTACGCCATCCTGCCGCTCATGGGCGCGCTCATGTTCGTGCGCACCCTGCAAGCCATGCGCACCCTGTACCTGGAAGGCAAGGCCCGCCAAGCCGCCGCCTAAGTCCTTTTTAGCCGTGGACGGTCAACAGACAGGGGGCTTTAGCGCCCCCCTTCAGCAGCGGACCCGGCGCCCCGGGAACAGACATGGAGAAAGGGCTAGCCAGCGATGGAACCACAGTATCTGCTCATCCTCGTAGTCCTTCTGGGGGCCATGGCCCTGACCGTCCCGGTCTACCTGTGCCTGTTCTTCACCGCCCTGGCCGGTTTCGCCCTCTTCAGCGACATCCCCCTCATCTTCCTGGTGCAGACCCTGTTCCGCTCCATGGACAACTTCGCCCTCATCGTGGTGCTCTTCTTCATTCTCTGCGGCAACATCATGACCTCGGGATCAATCGTCACCAAGCTCATACGTTTCGCCAACGTCACCGTGGGCTGGCTGCCCGGCGGCCTGGCCATGGCCGGGGTCATGGCCTGCGCCATGTTCGGGGCCATCAGCGGCTCCACCGTGGCCACCGTGGTGGCCATCGGCGGCTTCATGATTCCGGCCCTCATTGACAACCACTACGAGGAAAGCTTCACCCTGGGGGTCATGACCACCGCCCCCAACCTGGGCATCATCATTCCCCCCTCCATAACCATGATCCTCTATTCCATGGTCAGTTCCTGCTCATTGGAAGGCCTGTTCCTGACCGGCTTCGTGCCCGGGCTCACCATCACGGTGGCCATGTGCGCCTACTGCTACATCTGGGCCAAGCGCAACCCCGGCTTCAGGAGCGCCCCCACCCCCACCTTCACCGAGTTCTGGGCCGCCTTGAAGGACGGCTTCTGGTCGCTCATGCTGCCGGTGGTCATCTTCGCCGGCATCTTCAGCGGGGCGTTCACCGCCAACGAGGCCGCCGTGGTGGCCTGCGTATATGCCCTGGTGGTGGAGCTGTTCATCCACAAGACCACCAAGTGGGCCGGGCTGAAAAAGATCATGGTCAGCTCCGCCGTGACCTCGGCCAGCCTGCTCATCATCGTGGCCGGGGCCACCGCCTTCGGCAAATATCTCACCATCGAGAACATCCCCACCAAGCTGAGCGAGTTGATTGTCGGCGCCATCAGCCAGCCCTGGGTCTTCCTGCTCATCATGCAGATATGGCTGCTGGTGGTGGGCATGTTCATGGACTGCATCAGCGCCACCCTGATCCTGACCCCCATCTTCCTGCCCATGCTGGAAAAATTCGACATCAACGTGGTGCACTTCGGCCTTTTGATGACCATCAACCTGGCCATCGGCTACACCACCCCGCCCCTGGGGGTCAGCCTCTACATCACCGGGGCCATGCGCAACAAAGACCTGATCTACGTCTCCAAGGCGGTCATGCCCTGGGTGATCATCCAGATCGCGGTGCTGATGGTCTACACCTACTTGCCCAACGCCGTGCTCTGGCTGCCCCGGGCCCTGGGCTGGAGCGTGGACTAGCCCCCGGGGCTCCCCTGGCCCCGGCGGATGTTTTGTGGCATAAGACGAGGCTTGACGGCAGCGCCGCGCGCCAGCCGCCCTGGCCCGCGCGGGCAAATTCCAGCGCCCCCACACCTTGCAGCGGAGGTAAGCAGATGTTGGGCATCGCCAGCACCGAATTGGCCCTGGCCTATATCCTGAGCATCGCGGCCGGCGTCCTCTGCCTGGTCTACGGGCTCATCCACTACAACGACACCGGCCCCAGCACCGAGGAACTGCGCAAGGACAACAAGCTGTAGCGGATTCGCCCGACACCTTGAAGCGCGCCAGGTTTGGGAGGCTGTCATGACCGAAAAAATCATCTGGGCGGCAATCTACTTCGCCATCGTCATCTATCTGGGCTGGAAGGGCTACAAGGAGACCAAGGTGGCATCCGACTACATGCTGGCCGGCCGCCAGGTCCACCCCTTCATCATGTCCATGAGCTACGGTTCCACCTTCATCTCCACCTCGGCCATCATCGGCTTTGGCGGGGCGGCGGCCATGTGGGGCTTTCCCCTGCTCTGGCTCACCTTCTTCAACATCTTCGTGGGCATCTTCCTGGCCTTCGTGTTCTGCGGCAAACGCACCCGCCGCATGGGCGGGGCCCTGGACGCCCACACCTTCCCCGAACTGCTGGGCCTGCGTTTCCAGTCCCGCTTCATCCAGGGCTTCTCCGGCGCGGTCATCTTCCTGTTCATGCCGGTCTACGCCGCCGCCGTGCTCATCGGCGTGGCCCGCCTGCTGGAGGTGAACCTGGGCATCAACTATGACCTGGCCGTGCTCATTTTCACCGGCATCACCGCCCTCTACGTCATCACCGGCGGCATGAAGGCCGTCATGTACACCGACGCCTTCCAGGCCTGCCTGATGTTCGTCATCATGCTCTTCTTCATCTTCTGGACCTACAGCGTGCTGGGCGGCTTCACCTCTGCCCACCAGGCGCTCACCGACCTGGGAACCGGAGCCGTGGCCGAGCCCCTCAAGAAGCTGGCCAGCATGAAGGGCTGGCAGGGCTGGACCCAGGGCATCGACTTTGGCACCCCCTTGTGGCTCATCGTTTACACCAGCATCGTCTACGGCGTGGGCATCGGCGTGCTGGCCCAGCCCCAGCTGGCCGTGCGCTTCATGACCGTGAAATCCGACCGCGAGCTGAACCGGGGCGTCATGTACGGCGGCGTCTTTTTGCTCTTCATGACCGGCGTGGCCTTCGTGGTGGGCGCGCTCTCCAACGCCGTCTTCGTGCACATTCCCGACAACGCGGGCAAGATATTCGGCAAGGCCGCCGTCTTCTCCACCGTGGTGGTGGACGCCGCCGGCCAGGCCTCGCCCCCCAACATCGACAAGATCATCCCCAACTACGTCACCAGCTACTTCCCCGAGTGGTTCGGCACCTTCTTCCTGCTGGCCATGTTCGCCGCCTCCATGAGCACGCTCTCCGGCCAGTTCCACGCCGCCGGCACCAGCCTGGGGCGCGACTTCTACGAAAAGGGCCTGGCCGCCCGCGTCAGCAACGTGCTCACCGTCAACCGCCTGGCCGCCCTGGTCTCGGTGCTGGTGGCCATGGGCTGCGCCTTCATCCTGCCCGAGTCCATCATAGCCAAGGCCACCGCCTTCTTCTTCGGCCTCTGCTCGGCCACCTTCCTGCCCATGTTCATCCTGGGCCTGTACTGGAAGAACATGACCCGCGCGGGCGCCATAGCCTCCATGCTGGGCGGCTTCGCCATCTCCTTCGTCATCCTGATGTTTTTCCACACCGGCGTCTCCAAGCCCCTGGGCATCTGCAAGGCCATCTTCGGGGTGGACAGCCTGCTGGCCAGCCAGGCTCCTGGCTCCTTCTGGTTTAACATGCAGTTCATCGACCCCAACATCGTGGCCATGCCCCTGGCCTTCCTGATCGCCCTGGCGGTGAGTAACTCGAGCGCCAAGTTCGAGGACAAGCACCTCCAGGCCTGCTGGCGCTACATCGGCTGATCCCCTCCCGCCGCCCCGGACCTTGTGTCCAATTCGGGCGGCTGGTAAGCTAAACGCCGGATTCCCCCCCAGGCCCATGGGTGAACCACCCATGGGCCTGGGCCTACCTGGCCCCCAACCCGAGGCGCTACGTGGAAATCATCCACTTTCTCATAGACTTCGTCCTGCACCTGGACCGCCACCTGGGCGAGATCATAGCGTCCTACGGCCTGCTCACCTACGCCATACTCTTCGCCATCATCTTCTGCGAGACCGGCCTGGTGGTGCTGCCCTTCCTGCCCGGAGACTCCCTGCTCTTCGCCTGCGGCACCTTCGCCGCCTTGGGCGCCCTGGACCCGGTCGTCATCATCCTCCTGCTCTCCTTCGCGGGCATCCTTGGCGACACCGTCAACTACTGGATCGGCCACCGCGTGGGGCCCAAGGTCTTCCAGCAGGAGTCCAGCCGCTTCTTCAAAAAAGAGCACCTGGAACGAACCCACGCCTTCTATGAGAGATACGGCGGCAAGACCATCGTCATCGCCCGCTTCGTCCCCATCATCCGCACCTTCGCTCCCTTCGTGGCCGGCATCGGCGCCATGACCTATTGGCGCTTCATCGTCTACAACATCACCGGCGGCATCGCCTGGGTGCTCAGCTTCACCCTGCTGGGCTATTTCTTCGGCAACCTGCCCGTGGTCAAACGCAACTTCTCCCTGGTCATCCTGGTCATCATCGTCATCTCCGTCATGCCCGGCATCATAGAATTCCTGCGCGAACGCTCCCGCCTGCGCCGCGAACAAGGGTAAGTCTGAAGATTGGGGGGAACCCCTTTTTGCGGCGCAAAAAGGGGTTCCCCCCAAACC
>CAZLSD010000127.1:0-9238 GCA_964561775.1 uncultured Desulfarculus sp.
CGAGCCCGAAGCTGTCATCGGTGACCATGATGTCCCAGTCGACCGCCCCGCTTTCGACCATCGCCTTCAGCTTGGCGTTGCTCGAGGGGCTGTCCTGGCGAATGGTGATCTCGGGGTGGGCGGCGGCGAAAGCATAGGCCGCGGCCAGGGCGTCGCGGTTGGCCATAGCCAGGGCGGGGTCCAGCTTGCCCAGGAACTTGGTCAGGCCCTCGGCCACCGTCTCCTGCCCCAGGCCCAGCAGGCTGGCGGTGACGCCTAAGGCCACGGTGTTAAGGTAGCGCGCCGGGGCCAGGTCGGCGTAGGGCGCGTTGTAGCAGGCGGCCAGGGAGCAGGTCAGGCCCTGGTCGGCCACCACCTGGGCGCCATCGTTGAGCTTGCGGGCATGGCGCGTCAGGGTTTCCTGGTTCAAGGCCACCAGCAGGTCAACTCCCTCGCGGGGGGCGGAGATGGGTTTGACCGAGGCGCGGATGGCGAAGGTGTTGTGCCCGCCGCGCACCCTGGACTGGTAGTCCTGGCTGACCAGGACGTGGTAGCCCTCGCGGATCAGCACCTTGGCCAGCACCTGGCCGATGGTGACCAGGCCCTGGCCGGCCTCCCCGCCAATGAGAATATTCACCTGCTCGCTTGGCATGTGGCTCCGCCTTTTCTATATTTGGATGACAAGGCTGGCGTGGCCCGGGCGCTCACCCGGCGCGCATATGAAAATGGTAACAGAACTGACGGCGGCGGAAACATAATCTTCGCCGCCCGGCCAAGGGGTGATGCATGGAGCTGAAGAACAAGAGCGTGGCCATCCTGGCCGAGGAGATGTTCAACGAGCTGGAGCTGTACTATCCCTATTATCGGCTCAAGGAGGCCGGGGCCCAGGCGCTCTTGGTGGGCTCGGGCTCCAGCCCGGTCTATCGGGGCAAAAGCGGCCTGACGGTGCGGGTGGACGTGAGCGCCGAACGCTTGAGCGCCCATGGCCTGGACGCGGTCATCGTACCCGGCGGCTATGCTCCGGACAACATGCGGCGTTATCCGGCCATGGTGGAACTGGTGGCCCAGACCTTCGCCCAGGGCAAGCTGGTGGCGGCCATCTGCCACGCGGGCTGGATGCTGGCCTCGGCCGGGGTGTGCCGGGGCAAGCGGGTGACCTCCTGCCCCTCCATCAAGGACGACCTGGTCAACGCCGGGGCGGTATGGCTGGATCAGGAAGTGGTGGTGGACGGCCGGCTCATCACCAGCCGCCAGCCCGACGATCTGCCGGCCTTCATGCGGGAGATCATCAAGGCCCTGGCCTAGACGCCGGCCAGCTCCCGCAGCTCCCGGGCCAAGCCGGCCAGGCCGGCGGCCAGCTCCTCATGCACGAGGACGGCCTGCTCCAGCTCGCCCGCGCGGCCCAGGGATTCCAAGCGCTGGGCGGCCTGGCCGAGCTGGGCCGCCTCGAAGTAGCCCAGGGAGCCTTTGAGGGAATGGGCGGCCGCGGACAGGGCCTGGGGGTCGTTTTGCTCCAGGGCGCTGGCGATGCGGGCCAGCAGCTGGGGGTATTCCTCCAGAAAGATGCGGGCCAGCTCGGCGGCCAGCTCCGGCTCGCCGGCGAAACGCCGCCCCAGGCGCTCCCGGTTCATGGCCGGCTTGGCGGCGGGGGGCTGGTCCGGGCCGCCGCCGCCCACCTGGAGCGCGGCCATCTCCTGCCAGAGCGCTTGGGGATCGATGGGCTTGGAGACATAGCCATCCATGCCCGCGGCCAGGCAGCGCTCCCGATCACCCTTCATGGCGTGGGCGGTGAGCGCGATGACCGGCAGCCGGGGCAAGCCCTCCCGCAATTCGCGTTGGCGCAGGCGGCGCACGGCGCTCAAGCCGTCCATCTCCGGCATCTGTAAATCCATCAGGGCCAGGTCGAAGCTTTCCTTGCCCAGCATGTCCAGGGCCTCCAGACCGTTGTTGGCCACGGCCACGCTGTGCCCCTGGCGGCTCAGCAGCTGGATGGCCAGGTGCTGGTTGACCAGATTGTCCTCGGCCAGCAGGATGCGCAGCCCGGCGGCCGGGCCAGGCGCGGGAGCGGGCGTATCGAGGGGCTCATGGGCGGCGGGCTGCACCCCCCGGGCCTGGAACAGCGCCTGCAAGAGATCGGGCTCGCGCAGCGGCTTGCCGACGAACAGGCTCAAGCCATGCTGGCGGAAGCGCGCCGCCCTGGCCATCATCTCCGTGCAAGGCAGCAGCATGATCAGCGCGCAACCCAACTCCGGCCTCTCCTGGACCTGGCGGGCCAGGGCCAGGCTGTCCAGACCGGGCATCTCCGAATCCAGGAGCAGCAAGTCATAGGGCCGACCCGCCTTAAGCGCGCTTTCCATCAGAGTCAGGGTCTCCGGGAGAGGCCGGGCCGCCTCGGCCTCCAGTCCCCAGGCCCGCAGCAGATCGAGCAGGATGCGGGTGGAGCTCTGGTTGTCGTCGGCCACCAGGGCGCGCAAGCCGGCCAGTTCCGCCTGGTGAACGGCCGCGGCCTGGCCGGCATCCTGGGGCGGGCGCTCGAACAGGGCGGTGAAGCTGAATACGCTGCCTTGGCCGGGCTGGCTCTCCACGCTGATCTCTCCGCCTAGGAGCCCCACCAGTTGGGAGCTGATGGCCAGCCCCAGGCCGGTGCCTCCGAAACGCCGGGTGATGGACATGTCGGCCTGCTCGAAGGCGTTGAAGATGCCCTTCAGCTTGTCGGAGGGAATGCCCATGCCGGTGTCGCGCACCGCGAAGCTGAGGCGGACGGCCTGGGGGGTGTTCTCCAGGACGTGGACCTCCAGGGCCACCTCGCCTTGGCTGGTGAACTTGATGGCGTTGCCCACCAGGTTCAAGATCACCTGGCCCAGGCGGTCGGGATCGCCCAGCATCTGGTCGGGAGCCGAGGGGTCCACCCCGCCCACCAGCTCCAGCCCCTTGTCGTGGGCGCGGCTGGCCAGGGTGCGCAGGGACTGGGCCGCCACCTGGCGCAGAGAGAAGCTGCTCAGGGCCAGTTCCAGCTTGCCCGCCTCGATCTTGGAGAAATCCAGGATGTCGTTGATGACCGTGAGCAGGGCCTGGGCCGAGGCCCTGACCAGGTTGAGGCTCTCGCGCTGCTCGGCGCTCAGCTCGGTTTCCAAGAGCAGCTCGGTCATGCCGATGACCCCGTTCATGGGGGTGCGGATCTCGTGGCTCATGTTGGCCAGGAACTCGCTCTTGGCCAGGCTGGCCTCCTCGGCGGCGCGGCGGGCCTTGACCAGCTCGGTGACGTTGATGATGTTGAGCAGGACTCCGTCGTAGACGCCCTCGCGGTAGATGGGCTGGACGCGCATGATGACCTCGGCCCCGCTCAAGGGGCGCTGCAGGACAAAGGGTCCCGAGGCGGGGTTGTCGCGGAAGTCACGCAGATGGCGCTCCACGCTGGCCCAGGCCGAGGCGGGCAGGCTGTGGCTGAGGCTCCCGCCCAGGATGTCCTCGCGCCGCATCTTGAGGAAGCGGCAGAAGTAGTCGTTGACCTCCACCACCTGGCCTTGGGCGTCGGCGAAAACCACGCCCTCGTCCATGCCCGAGATCATGGCCTTGAGCTTGGCCGTCTCGCGCTGGGCCGCCTCGGACGCTTGCTTGCGTTCGGTGATGTCCTCCTTGACCGCCAGGTAGTGGGTGGTCTGGCCGGCGCGGTTCTTGATGGCGCTGATGGAGGCGAACTCCCAGTACAGTTCTCCGTTCTTCTTGCGGTTCAAAAGCTCGCCCCGCCATTCGCCCTTGCTGGTCAGAGCCTGCCACATCTCGCCGTAGACCTCGGGGGGCATCAGCCCGCTTTTGAGCACGCGGGGATTCTGACCCAGGGCCTCCTCGCGGGAAAAGCCGGTGATGTCGCAGAACTTGGGGTTGACGTACTCTATGGCCCCGCTCAGGTCGGTGATGACCACGGTGGAGGGGGACTGCTCCATGGCCTGGGATAGCTTGCGCAGCTCCAACTCGGCCTGGATGCGTTCGGTCATGTCGGTGACGGCCCCCCGGAAACCCACCACCCGGCCGCCTTGCATGATGGGGGCCGAGGAGATGTACACGTTAAGCTCCCGCCCTTGCATGGTGAACAGCCGGTATTCCCGGGGCGGGTTGTATTCGCCGCGCAGCAGTCCCGCCAGGCGTGAACGCAAGACCGGCAGGTCCTCGGAGTGGATGAACTGGGCCACCGCCAGGCCCCGCTCCAGGTCTTCCTCGTCCAAGTCGAAGGTGGTCAAACCCAGGCGGTTGATATAGGTGATGCGCAGGTCCAGGTCCAGTTCCAGCACCACCGCGGGCAGCAGATCGGCCATCTCCCGGAAACGGCGCTCGCTGTCGCGCAGGGCCTGTTCCCACTGGTGGCGTTGGGTGACGTCGCTGATGAAGGCGAAGGCCCCATAGGGCCGGCCCTCGGCGTCACGCAGGGTGGCGGCCGAGAAGGCGGTCTGCACCTCGCGTCCGTCTTTGGCCAGCAGGGCGAGGTTGTATTTACGGTTATCGGTGAGGGGGATCCTGTCCAGCTGGCTCTGGTATTCCTGCCGGCTGGCGGGGGCCACGAAGTCCTTGGCTGGACGGCCAAGCATTTCCTGGCGCCGGTAGCCCAGCATGCCCAGCACGGCGGGGTTCACGTCGCGCAGGACATGCTCCATGTCCACCAGCCAGAACCCCTCGTTGGCGGCGTCGATGATGTGGCGCAGGCGTTTTTCGCCGGCCCGCAGGCTGGCCAGGGCCTCCTGGCTCGCGCTGATGTCCTGAAAGACCTCGGTGCCGCCCACCACCCTGCCCTGGTCGTCATGGAGCAGGGCGGCGCTTTTCAGGACGTCCAAGAGGCGGCCGTCCTTGGCGCGCAGACGGCATTCCAGGTTGCTGTAGGGGCCGGGATTCTGGCCGTCGAACAGGCGGCAGCTATCGCCGCAGGGGTTCAAGGCGAAAAAGTCGCAAGCCTGGCCGATGACCTCGCCGGCCCGGTAGCCCAACACCTCTTCGAAGCGGCGGTTGACGCTGGTGATGCGCCGGTTGAGGTCCACGGTGAAGACCGGGGTGGGCAAGAGCCCCAGCAGGGTCTCCGCGTTCTGCTTGGCCAGGTTGAGCTCATGGGTGCGGCTGTCCACCAGCTGCTCGATCTCTTCGGCGCGGGTGAGGGCGGTGCGCAGGTAGACGGCCAAAAACAGGCTGAACAGCCACAGGCCCAGGGCCGCGGCCATTCCCGGCCAGCGGGAGCCGAGGAAGGTGGAATCATCCCAGCTCATGGCGCGCAGGCCCCAGACCCTCTCCCCGGCCTGGAAGATGCTCTGGCGCTGCCAGCGCGGACGCCGTTGCTCCTGCCCGCTCTGAAAGATAGTGGCAGGCTCGGCGGAGATATCCTCCAAGCGCACCTCCAGGCCGGAGGCGGAGAACAGCTTCAGGGCCTGGGCCAGCACGTCGCGCAGATCGAAGACGCCCAGGGCCAGCCCCTGGCAGTCGGCTTGGGCCGGCTTGCCCTCCCCCGGCGGGGCATGGTCAGAGTAGACCGGCAGGACAATGAGCATGCGCTGCACGCCGCCGGGTTGGCCGGGCAGGTTGGTCAAGGGGATTATGCGCAAGCCCCTGGAGTAGACCAGGGCGGCCATGGTGTCCTTCAGTTGAGGCAAGGCGGCCAGGTCCAGGCCCGGCGTCAGCCAGGACTCCACCGAGGGCGAGCGTTGGCGCAGGAAGAGCAGCGGATAATACTCCGGGCGCTCCCCCGCTGGATAGTTCTCTCCTCCCGGCCCCAGTTCCCACAACCGGAAGTCTGGATAGCCTTCGCGCCTGGCCTGGTCCTCGAACCGCTCCCGTTGCCGGGCCTCCACCCGGGGCGCCCAGGCCAGCACCGGCGGGGTGGGCAGCTCCTCCAGGCCAGACCCCAGGAAGCGGTGAAACTGGGAGCGGCCGACCTGCTCGGCATGCCCCATGAAGGAGGCCAGGTAGCGCACCGAGTCCAGGTTCTCGAAGAGAACCCGTTGCACGCCGTTGGCCAGATCGCCGCTGCGGCGGGAAAAGGCGGCCATGTCCTCGGCCTGGTAGCGGCGGTCCAGGTCGAAGCCCAGCAGAGCGCTGAGCAGGGCGCCCACGATGACGGTGGCGGCCACGACGGATCGGCGCCGCCGCCTGAAAAAGGGCAGCAGGGGCGTCAAGCCTTTGGACCGGCTCGTTTGCATGATTCTGGGCGCATACCTGGATGTTGGGTGGTCAGGTCCAGCCCTGGGTCTTCAAACTGCACAAAGCATACTAGAGCGTCGGCTTTTATCAAGCCACCCGCCAGGCCAGCGCGCGGCTAGCCGGTCCAGAAACGATCCGGATCGAAGCGGCGGATGATGGCCAGCTCCTCCGCGCTGGGGGGCGGCGTTTCACTCAGCTCGGGGCTGACCAAGAGCTCCCAGCCCGTCTCGGCCGCCACCTGCTCCCGGCTGACTCCGGGGTGGGTCTGGGTCAGCACGGCCCGCCCCGCGGGGAAGCGGAACACCCCCAGGGAGGTGATGAGGGCGGCCGGTCCGCCCCGGGTGAGCCCCTGGCGTGCGCGCCAGTCCGGCTCCGGCCCCCAGCCCGGGCTGGTGATGTAGTCCACCCGGGGGACCAGGCGGCGGCGCTGGTGGTTCATGATGATGAGCAGGCGGCCGGCCAGGCAGGCTATGTCCGCCCCGCCCCCCGAGCCGGGCAGCCTGGTCAGCTTGTCCCCGTCCTTGACCTGGGTGGTGTTGACGTTGCCCCACTGGTCCACCTGGGCCCCGCCGATGAAGCCCAGGTTCACCCGCCCGCTGGAGAGGATGGTCATGACCTCGGCTAGGTCGGTGGTCTTGAGCGCGCCGGTCTGATTGGGCGGGTCGCCCATGGTGACGATGGGCCCCACGGCCGGGGTGTCGCGCAGGATGCCGTTCTCGAAAAGCCCCACCGCGCTGGGGGCGTGGGTGCTCTTGGCCAGCAGGAAGGCCAGCAGAGGCAGGCGCATGCCCACGAAGACCACCTCGCCGTCATTTATCTCGCGGGCGGCGCAGGCCACCATGATGTCGCCGGGGGAATAGCTGTTCTCGCTCATGGGCGCTCCGCGGGGGGGTTGTTCAGGCGCATGTAGGAGACCTGGGCCACCGCCACGTGGCGGCCCTGGGCGTCGTGCAGATCCACGGCGCAGGGGCAGAGGCTGCGCCCCAGCTTGATGACCCGGGCCGTGGCCGTGGCCTCGCTCAGGCAGGGGGCCAGGAAGCGGATGTTCATGTCGGTGGTGGTCAGGGCGGCGTCAGGGCCGGTCAGGGTGAGTATGGCGAAGGCCGCCGTGGAGTCGGCCAGGGTCATGAGGATGCCGCCGTGCAGGGACTGGAAGATGCCGTCGTGCTCCAGCTGGCGGGGGATGGTCACGGTGAACAGGCCGGGCTCCACCAGCCCCACCCGCATGCGCAGGGTGTTGAAGATGGGGATGCGACTGATGCGGGCGAGTATGGGATCGAGTTGGGAGGGGGGGAGCATGGGGTGGTATCCAAATTTATTTTATGAGGTGAGTAGCGCAGCTACGTTGAGGCCAGTCAATGGGGCTGGGCCTCCCCGCATCTTCGGCTAGCCCGGACAACTCGCTTGTCCGGGCCGCGTGAGCGGCAAGCGGTGTATTCGCGCCCGGCATGCCGCTATGTTGCCTCGTCCCTCTACCCAGCCATACTGCTGACCGCTTGCGCCTACGGCGCCCCGACAACAAGTTGTCGGGGCTACCCAAGAAAACGCCAAGAGGAGGCCAAGAGAAGACCAAGAAGGGCGGGAGGCGGGCAAGGCTCCACTCCCCATCTCCTTCCCTGATTCTTTTCTTCGGTTAGCCCGGACAACTCGCTTGTCCGGGCCGCGCCAGCGGCAAGCGGTGTTGCCTATCACTGACTCGCCATCCAGTCTAGCACCGCGGGCCAGGCCCAGACAAACCCCCTAGCTGATGAGCTTGGTCTGGTAGCGGTACTCCATGATCTCCTGGAGCTGGCTGATGACCGCGAAGCTTTCTTTGAGCATCTTGCGTTGCAGCTTGTTCAGGGCTGCCGGGTCCACGAAGTTGTCGGGCACCTCGCCCTTGGCGCGGGCCTGCAAGTGCTCGCTGATGCGCAGCAGGGTGATGAAGCTGAAGGCCTCGCGCAGGTCGGCGGCCAGGTCGGCCTTTATGACGCCGGCCTGAGCCACCTCCTCCAGGCGCTCCAGGGTGTTGGTCTTGAATACCCCCAGCTCCAGGGCCATGACCCGCATGGCGTCCACGATGGGGGTGAGCCCGGAGAGCTTGAGGTTGAGCTTGTTCTTGTTCTCGCCGCTTTTTTCCAGCACGAACTGGCGCAAAAAGCCCAGGGGCGGCCGGTTGTAGAGGGCGTTTTGGGCCATGAAGCGCAGGAACTGGCGGTGCTCCTCCAGGCCTTCCTTCAGCTTCAAGGTGATGGAGTCGACGTAGTCGGCCTCGGCGTAGATGGAGCGGTAGTCGAAGAAGATGCTGGCCAGGCGCAGGGTGAGCGGGTTGGGGTCGGTTATCCAGGCCAGGAAAATGTCCTGCCATTGACGCTCGGTCTGGCACCACTTGGGATTGTTGGCCATGACCCCGCCGGTGCAGCGGGGAAAGCCGCAGGCTTCCAGACCGGAGACCACCCGCTCGCCGAACATGATGAACCAGTCCTTGACCGCGGCGGCGCGCTCTTCGGGCAGGTTGGCGAAGATGAGGGCGTTGTCCTGGTCGGTGCGTAAGGTCTGTTCGCGGCGTCCCTCGCTGCCCAGGGCCATCCAGACATAGGGGACCGGCGGCCGGCCCAGGCCCTGGTTCTCCACCTCCTCCTCGGTCAGTTCCAGGAGCTTGCGGGTGAGCCGGTCGTTGAACTCGCTGACCAGGGCCAGCATGGTCTGGGCCGCGCCGCCCAGGCGCAGGAGCATCTCCAGCACGCGGTCGATCTTGGCGTGCAGGCGCACCAACTCGGCCACCGAGGCCACCTTGTCTATGTCGCGCACCACGCCCACCGGCGAGGAGCCGGCCAGCATCTGGAAGTCGTGGTCGCTGATGATGCCCACCAGGCGCTCGTCCTCCAGCACGGGCAGGTGGTGTACGCCATGGCTGCTCATCTCGATGAGCGCCTCGAAGGCGAACTTGTCCGGCGCGATGCCATGCACGGGAAAATTCATGACCTCGGCCACCGGCCGGTCGGAACTCAAGCCCCGGGCCACCACCCGGCCGCGCAGGTCCTCGTCGGTGAGGATGCCCAGCAGGTGCCTGCCCTCGTCCACCACCAGCATGGCGCCCACC
>CAZLSD010000128.1:0-9169 GCA_964561775.1 uncultured Desulfarculus sp.
AGCAATGCCCGCTTCCCCGCCCGCCCAACCGGAAGCCGGCGAGGAGGAGCTTTTCGCCCAGGCCATGGCCCAGGTGGAGCGCCTGGCCTCCGCCAAGGGACGGCGCGCGCCCCAGCCCCAGACCGCGCGCCCCTATCTGGTCCAACCCCTCGACGAAGACCTGGAGGTGATGGCCCAGTTGGCTGATCTGGTCAGCGGCGCGGCCGAACTGGACCTGCGCTTCACCGATGAGTACGTGCAGGGCTGTTTGCCCGGGGTGGGGCCGGAGCTGATGGAGCGCCTTGGCCGGGGCGAGTTCCCCTTGCAGGACTACCTGGACTTGCACGGCATGGGCCAAGATCAGGCCCGCCAGGCGGTGGAGGCCTTTTTGGGCGGCTGCCAGGCCCGTGGCCTGCGCCACGTGCTGGTGGTGCACGGCAAGGGCGCGGGCTCGCCCGAAGGCCTGCCCGTGCTCAAGCGGGCGCTGGCGGCCTGGCTCAACACCAAGCGCCTGCGCCGCCAGGTGCTGGCCTTCTGCACGGCCCTGCCCCAGGACGGCGGGACCGGGGCCATGTACCTGCTCTTGCGCAAATGGCGCGCTCCAGGCCAGGGGCGCTGGTGAGCCGTTCTTTTCCCTTTTGCCGGCTGTTTCCGGCCTGGTGATTTAATGAGGCCGGGTGTGAAAATAGTTCTTGCCCCCGGCCCCCGCTATGGAAAAAAATTAACTACGCGTTGGCATAGTCCGGGTCCGCCCGGACATGGTGTGCTATCGTGGTTGAATATGCGCGCAACACGTCCCGCCTGCCCCCGGCTTTCCCCGGCCATCAAGGCGGGCCAGCCACAAAATACGAAGGTGGACCAATGAACAAGCTAAAACTGGGAGCCAAGATTGGGGCTGGATTCGGCCTGCTTATTCTCATCTCCATTATGCTGGGGGGCCTGGCGGTCATCAACATGACCAGCGCCGGGGGCAACGCCCACAAGATGGCCGAGGAGTATGTGCCCGAGGTGGCCATCGCCAACGAGATGGAGCGCAGCGCCCGCTCGGTGATGCTGGAGATCCGCGGCTATCAGTACACCTCAGAGAAAAAGTACCTGGATCTGGCCCGCAAGAACCTGGAGGCTATGCGCAAGGCCCTTGGCCAAGCCAAGGAACTCTCGGCCAAGGCCCCCCATCTGACCAAGCTCAAGGAGTCCGTGGGCAAGCTCGAAGGCAAGATCGCCGAGTGGGGCGTCCTTGTCAACGACACCGAGGTGAAAAACGAGGCCATCGTCTCCGCCCGCGCCGCCATGAACGAGGCCGCGGCCCGCTTCCGCAAGGCCACGCAAGACTTTCACAAGACCCAAGCCGACCTCATGATCCAGGAGGTCAGCGCCGGCTTCGCCACCGAGAAACTGGTGGAACGCGCGCGCAAGGTGGAGATGATCACCGAGATCGTGGAAGCGGGCAACGCGGTGCGGGTGGAAAACTGGCGCTCCCAGGCCCTGCGCGACACCAAGACCATGCAGGAGGCGCTCAAGCTCTTTGAAGTGATAGATAAAAAGATAGCGGAACTTCAACCCATCTCCCGCGTGCCCGCCAACCAGCTGCAACTCAAGGATATCCAGGTCTCGGCCCAGTCCTACCGCCAGGGCCTCCAATCCTACATCACCAACTGGAACGCGATGCTGGAGTTGGAGAAGAAGCGTATCGAGGTGGCCTACGAGGCCGTCAACACCACCCTGGAACTGGCCACCGGAGGCATGGACAACACCAAGCGCCTGGCCGACGAGTCCAACGCCGGGCTGGCCGTCTCCACCTGGGTCATGATCGTGGGGCTCATCATCGCCATCATCCTGGGCGTCATCGTGGCGATCATCATCGCGCGCGGCATCGTCAAGCCGGTGCAGGCCACGGTGGAGGCGGTGGGCCAGGCCGCCGAGGGCGACTTCAGTTTCAGCGTGGAGCAGGTGTATCTGAAGCGGGGCGACGAACTGGGCGCCATGATGCGCGACGTGAACCAGATGGCCGACCGGCTTTCCACCACCATCACCGAGGTCAGCCAGGCCGCCGAGACGGTCTCCAGCAGCGCCAGCGAGATAAGCCAGGGCAACCAGGACCTGTCCGAGCGCACCCAGCAGCAGGCCAGCGCCATCGAGGAGACGGCCAGCGCGGTGGAGCAGGCCACCAGCAGCATCAAGCAGAACGCCGCCAACGCCCAGCAGGCCAACCAGCTGGCCAAGAAGACCCGCGACATGGCCCAGGAAGGCGGCGCGGTGCTGGAGCGCACGGTCACCGCCATGGGGGCCGTCACCGAGTCCAGCAAGAAGATCGCCGAGATCATCGGGGTGGTCAACGAGATCGCCTTCCAGACCAACCTGCTGGCCCTAAACGCCGCCGTGGAGGCCGCCCGGGCGGGAGAGGCCGGCCGCGGCTTCGCCGTGGTGGCGGGCGAGGTGCGCAACCTGGCCGGGCGCAGCGCCCAGGCCGCCAAGGAAATCCAGTCGCTCATCACCGACAGCGTGACCAAGGTCGAGCAGGGCAACGACCTGGTGGCCGAGAGCGGACGCCTGCTCTCCGACATCATCGTCAACGTCCAGGCCGTGGCCGACACCATCGGCGAGATCAGCGCGGCCAGCCAGGAGCAGGCCACGGGCATCGATGAAATCAACAAGGCGGTGACCCAGATGGACCAGGCCGTGCAGCAGAACGCCGCCCTGGTGGAGGAAGCCGCCAGCGCCAGCGAGAACATGGCCGCCGCCGCCGAGGAACTGCGCAGCCAGATGCGCCAGTTCAAGGCCCGGGGCTCCATGTCCGGCCCCACCAAGTCCCTGCCCAGCCCCGCGCCGCGCCCCGCCGCTCCGCGCCTGCCCGCGGCCAAGCCCGCCGCCCGGCCGGCGGCCAAACCCGCCGCCAAGGCGGCCTCGGCCGCCAAGAAGCCGGCCAAGGACGATTTCTTCGACAGCGGGGACATGGAGGGCTTCGAGGAGTTCTAGGCCCCTGCCGCGGCCCGGGGGACGCAAGTCCCCCGGGCCTGGCGCCAAGCGCCTGTCACAACCAACGGCCTGGCTCCCTTGCGAGCCAGGCCTCTGCTGTTTTCGCGCAGCCCCGTTGCCGGCCTCCCACCCGTCCAGCATCCCAGGCGGCATTATTTGCCGCCGCAGGACCAGGAGGCCCGCCGCCATACTCCGGCAAATACCCATATTCGAGGTTGTTTAGCCCTATTTTCCCTGGCACGCAGCTTGCTTAATTCTTTGGGCGGCGCCTTCTGAGCATGGCTGTCCGTGGGGGAGGATATCTTGCGCTTATTGCTGCTGGGGAGCGACAACCTGGCCCAATCCTTACGAGAATTGGGCGCGGACGTGTTTTGCTGCGGACCGGGGGCCGAGCACGACCTGCCCTGGCAGGATCCCGATCCCGACTGGCGGGAGCTAAGGGAGGTGGCCAAGGCCAAGGGTCTGACCTTTGACGCCATTATCGTGACGGACCATCTGGGCGCGCGCCGCCTGCCCACCGGCCTGTGGGCCGCCGATCCGGTGACGGTGTTCTGGGGCCTGGACGCGCCCTTGAACCAGTTCTGGCAGAACGCCTATGCCAGGCTCTTTGACCTGGTCTGCCTGGACCAGCCGGCCCAGGCGCGCTCCCTGGCCGCCCAGCGCCCCCACTGCCACTGGCTGCCCGTGGGGGTGGACCCCGCCCTCTATGAGGGGCGGCCCGCGGAAAAGCCCCGGCCCGAGGTGTGCTTCGTGGGGGTGGTCAACCCGGCCGTGCGCCCCAAGCGCTCGGCCTTGCTGGATAAAGTTGGCAAGCTCGCGCCCCTGCGCGTGCGGGGCGGACGCCAAGGGGCCTGGTTCTCCACCCAAGAGGCCGCCCAGCTCTACCGCACCCACCAGGTGGTGCTAAACGAGAACCTTTTCCCCGGAGTGACCACCCGCCCCTTGGAGGGCATGGCCGCCGGGGGCTTCGTGCTCAGCGAGTCCGCCCCCGGGGCCATGGACATGCTTTTCCAGGAAAGCACGCACCTGGAGTTCTTCGACCCGGCAAGCTTGGAGCACAAGCTTGAATTAGCCCTGAAAAACCCCGGTTACTGCCGCCGCCTGGCCAGCCAGGGGCGGGAGATGGTCTGCCAGGAGCACAGCCTGGGCAAGCGCGCCCAGTTCCTGCTCAAGGAAATCGAGGAGATGTCCCGCCGGCCCCCCGGACGCCGGCCCCGCGCCCAGGGCGTGCGGGCCTTGCACTGGGAGGGCCAGGCCCTGCTGGAGGCTGGCTTGCGCTGGCCCCATCCCATGGGCCCCGCGCGTCTGCAACGGGCCTTGGGGCGTTTGCAGGCCACCGGGCGCGGCCAGGCCGGCTCCCTGCCCGTGGCGCGGGCCTTGGGCAGGGCCTGGGCGGCCCTGGGTCACTGGCCCGAGGCCTTGGCCTTCCTGGACCAGGCCCGTGAGTTGGGCCGGGACTCCGATGACCTGGCCTGGTCGCTGGCCGCCCTGCAAGGCGGGCGCAGGCAGGCAGGCCTGGCGGCCTGGCGGGCCTTGACCGGCTGCGCCCCACCGGGGGACCCGGCAAATTTCCACCTGCAAACCGCGCAGTTGCTCATCTCGTGGCGGGAAGACCTTACCCCGGGCTTCAACCGGCTGGCCTGCCCGCAAACCTTCTGGGGAGCATTTGAGCATTTGCTTGAAGCTGTCCGTCTGGAGCCTGGCCTGGCCCTGGCCTGGGAAACCCTGGGCGACCTGCTTTTGGAGCGCCAGGCCCCCAACCAGGCCTATGACTGCTTCCAACGGGCCATGGCCCTGGGTTCCAGCAACGGACTGGCCGCCAAGACCCGGCACGCCGCCCAGCAAGGCTACATATCGTGAGCGCCCGCTTTGAATTGGCTCCCAACGGGGAGGTCCGCCTGGGCGGCCAGCCGCTGCACCCCGCCGGGGACCCCCTGGCCGCCGCCCGCCAGGAATTGTCCCCCCTGCTGGACCAATCCCAGCCTGGCGACACCCTGGTACTGGCCGGATCCGGCCTGGGCTGGCACGCCCGGGCCGCCCTGGAGCAACAGCCTCAACTGCACCTGCTCCTTTACGAACCAGACCCGGAGCGCCGCTCCTGGCGCGACTGCCTGGGCCCCTCCCTGCGGGGGGCGGTGCTGGCCGACAACGAGGCCCAACTCTCCCAGGCCCTGGGCGACAAGCTGGTCTATGGCCAGAGCTCGCGGGTGGCCTTCTATGCGCCGCCGGCCTATCGCGCGGCCTGCCCCAGCATGGTGGCGCGCGCCCAGGAGATATACCAGCAGGCCCGCTCGCGCAACTATGTGGATCACCAGACCAAGCTGCACAGGGGCGCGGAGTGGCGCCAGACCTTGGCCCACAACTTCAAGCATGTGCTTTCGCTTGCCGACCTCAGCCTGCTGGCCGGGGTCATGCGCGGCGAACCCGCCCTGGTGGTGGGCGCCGGCCCGTCCCTGGACCAAAGCCTGCCCCACCTGGCCAAAGCGCGCCAAAACTGCCTGGTGCTGGCGGCGGCCTCGGCCCTGCGCCCCCTGGCCCAAGCTGGCCTGGCCCCCCATCTGGCCGTGGCCCTGGAGGCCAAGGACGAATCGCGTCAACTGGCCCAGGCCGACCCCCAGCGCACGCTGCTGGTGGCCGCTTCCTGCTGTCATCCCCAGCACTTCGCCGCTTGGCCCGGGCATAAGGCCCTGCTCCACCTCCAGCCCTGGGTCAGCGCCCTCACCGGGCAGGGGCAGCCCGCGCCCTCGGGCGGACACGCCACCAGCTTGGCCTTTTCCCTTGCCGTGCTGTGGGGTTGCGACCCCATCATCCTGGTGGGTCAGGACCTGGCCTACAGCCAGGGGCGCATCCACGCCAGCGGCCGGCCTGGCGGAGAGGACGAAGCCCGCCCCAGCACCACCCTGGTGCCGGCCATCGGGGGAGGCCAGATAGAAACCTCGCACGTCATGCTCAGTTACATCAGTTGGTATCAGGAGGCCGCCGCCTATCTGGCCGGCTCCCGCCGGGTCATCAACGCCAGCGCCTCGGGCGCTATGCTGCCCGGCCTGGAGCACCAGGATATTGCCTCGGCCCTGGCCAGCCTGCCCGCCTCCAGTTTCGTGTTCCAGCAATTACTAGATGGCGTGGCCAAGCTGCCCCGCCCCTCCCGCCATCTGCTGGGACAGCGGCTTAGCCAGGAACGGGTGTGGGCCAGGCGCTTGGGCCAGGCCCTGGCGGCGGGAGCGGAGGAGGCCCTGACCCAGGCCCCGGCGGGCTCGGCCCTGGCCGCCTGGCTTAGCGAACTGCCGCCAGGCCTGGAGCCGTCCCGGTTGCGGGAGGAATTGGATAGCTTCACCGAGATGTTACGCCAAATGGACGAGGGCATGCATGTCTGATCCCAGCCTGGGCCTGGTGATGATCCTGCGCGACGAGGAGGCCAACCTGCCCCGTTCCCTGGCCCCCGTGGCCGCTCTCTTCGACGAGGTGGTGGCGGTGGACACCGGCAGCCACGACAACACCGCCCGTCTGGCGGCCTCCCTGGGGGCCAGAGTATATCACTTCGATTGGGTTGACGATTTCGCGGCGGCCCGCAATTTAAGCCTGGAGCGGGCCCAGGCCGACTGGCTGCTGTGGCTGGATGGCGACAACGCCCTGGAGCCGGACCAGATACCCCTGCTGCGCCAACTCCTGCCTGCCCAGCCCGCGGCGGTGCTGTGGGCCCAGGAACTGGTGGTTAGCTCGGGCGAGCGTCTGTGGCAGAAGCGCTGCTTTCCCCGCCTGCCCCAGGTCCGTTTCAGCGGAAGGGTCCACGAGCAACTCAGCCACCCCGCCCACTGGGGCAGCGTCTTCACGCCGCTTGTCATCCGCCATTGGGGCTATGTGGACCGGGCCAAGGCCCTGGCCAAGGGCGACTACTACCTGAGCATTTTAGAGCAAATGCTTCAACACGACCCGGGCGACTACTACGCCCATTTCCAGACCGGACGCTGCCTGTTCAACAAGCGGAGTTTCCAGCTGGCCGCCCAGCACTTCGCGCTGGCCGCCCATAGCCCGGCCTGCCAGCGCGCCAATCCCCAACTGTGGCTGCACAGTCATTTGCAGTGGGCCATGGCCCTGGAGCGCCAGGGGCTGCCCCAGCAGGCCGTGAGCATACTTGAGCAATTACTTGAAGCTGAGCCGGGGGCGGGGCTGGCCCATTTCGCCCTGGGCAAGTTGGCCTGGTCGCAGGGCAATTGGCAGCAAGCCGCCCTGAGCCTGCAGCGGGCCTTGGCCCTGGACCTGGAGCAGCCCCTGGTGGACGGCGACCCGCTCAAGGTCAAGTTCCAGGCCGCCTACTACCTGGGTCTGGCCAGGCTGGAACTGGGACAGGCCCAGCCGGCCGCCCAGGCCTTTGCCCGCGCCCTAGAACTGGACCCCGGCCACCTGGCGGCCCAGACCCAGTTGGCGCGCGCATTGCTTGGCCTGGGCCAGGCCCAGCCGGCCCGTGCGATACTAGAGCATTTGCTTGAGCATCAGCCCAGTCACCGGCCAGCCCAGGAACTGCTGCGCCTGGCGGCAGGAGCGGCCTGATGGGACCCAGCCTGCGCCTGGTTTTCATAACCGACGGGGAGCCCTTTCACGGGGCCAGCCCGGAGGAGCGCGCCTTGGGCGGCTCGGAGACGGCCCTGGTGCAGGCCGCCCGCGCCTTGGCCCGGCGCGGCCACGCGGTGCAGGTGTTTTGCCGCTGCCCCCTGCCCGGTCTCTACGCCGGCGTCACCTACCGCGACCGCCAGGACTTGGTGCGGGCCTGCGGCGAGGAACGCTTCGACGTGGCCATAATCAGCCGCTTCACCGCCGCCCTGGACCTGCCCTTGCAGGCCGGCCTGCGCGTACTGTGGAACCACGATCTGCTGGTGCAGCCCCAGCCCCTGGCCCAACGCCTGGAGCAACTGGACCTGTGCTTGGTGCTAAGTCAATTCCACGCCGCGGATTTCCGCTCCAGCCTGCCCGCCTGCGCCGACAAACTGCGGCTGACCCGCAACGGCCTGGACCTGGAGCTCTTGGAGCGGGCCAGCCGGGGCGTGGAGCGGGTTCCTGGCCGGCTCATCTATGTCTCCCGCCCCGAGCGCGGGTTAAAGCTTTTGCTCTCGGATATCTGGCCCAGCCTGCGTCGGGAAATGCCCTGGCTCTCCCTGGACATCTGCGGCTACTCCCTGCTGGACACCCCCGCACCCCAGGCCTGGCGTCAGGAAATCGCCCAGGTCCAGGAGCTTGCCGCCCAGGCCCCTGGCTTGCGCCTGCTGGGGGGGCTGGCCAAGGAGGAGTATTACCGCCACCTGGCTTCCTGCGAGTGCTTGCTTTACCCTTGCACCTTTCCGGAGATATCCTGCCTGGCGGTGTTGGAGGCCCAGGCCCTGGGCGTGGCGGTCTTGACCAGCGATTCCTATGCCTTGCGCGAGAGCGTGGCCGTGGCCGCCTTCCGGACGCCGGGGCGGCCCGGCTCGGCGGAATACCTGGCCGCCTTCCTGGAGCGGGCGCGCCAGATGTTGGGGCATGCCCTGCCCACCCGCGGCCTGGCCCAACAGGCCCAGGCCGCCGTGCGCGCCCACTATGGCTGGGACCAGGTGGTGGCCGAGTGGGAGCAGCTCTTCCTGGAGGAACTGGGCGGGCGCATGCTGGCCCAGCCCGAGGCCCTGGCCGCCGGCCTGCTGGTGCAGGGGGACCGGGCCTGGGCCGAGGACCTGCTGGCCCAATTGGCCGCCTGGCTAGCCCCGGAGCTGGCCCAAGGCGGCGCTCAGCCCCTGCTGGAGGTGGTCAGCCCGGACCAGGGGCAGACCGCCGCCGGCCTGGCCGGCCTGCTGCCCGGCGCGCGGGTCCAGGCCTGCCAGCCTTTTGCCGAGGGGAGCAGCCTCTGCGACGGGCTGCTCCTGCGCGACAGCCTGGAGCGCAGCCCTGATCCCGGCGCGCTGCTGGCCTGGGCCTTGGCCCGGCTCAAGCCCCAGGGATGGCTGCTGATCTGCGTGGCCAGCGGGGCCTGGCCCCTGCACAGCCCCGGCCATCTGGCAAGGCGCTATGACCTGGGCCAGGAGGAGATGGCCGCCCTGCTGCCCGGCCGCCCCCTGCGGGCGGTGTTCTTGCCGCGCGGCCTGGTGCGCCAGGGGGCCAGGGCCTATCACCTGGGGCGCTGGGTCTTCATGTGCCCGGCCGCCGGTCCGCCGCCGGGGCGTCTGGAGGCCCTGGCCGGGCTGCGCCGCAC
>CAZLSD010000129.1:0-3499 GCA_964561775.1 uncultured Desulfarculus sp.
GGCCTGGCCGCGCTGGGCGCGGCTCATGCGGCCCTGTATGTCCTTGAGGGCCTGCTTGGCCTGGGTGTTGCCGGGGTGGGCGCGCAGGGCCTGCAAACACAGATCCTGGGCGCTTTTGAGGTCATCGCCCCGGGCCTTCTCCTGAGCCTGGCGCAGCAATTCGGTGGCCAGCAGGAGGTTTTCCACCCGCTCCAGGGCCTGGCGGGCGGCGGGGAACTCGGGATTGTCCCGGACCAGGCCCTGGTAGTGATCCCGGGCGGACTCCAGGTTGCCGCCCTTTTCCAGGGCCAGCCCCTTTTGCAGCTCCCCCCGCAGCCCCGAGGCCCGCTTTTCCAGCTCCAGCACCTCCTCCAGCCAGGCCAGGGCCGCGTCTTTGTCCCGGCTCATGCCCACCAGCTCGGAGATATGCTGGGCGGCCTGCTCGTAGAGGCCTTCGTTGACGCAGGCCTGGGCCTCCACGGTGAGGTTCTGGATGCGCTCGTCGCGCTCGGCCTCGGCCTGGGTCTCGCGCAGCAGCGCCTGGGCCTGTGCCAGCCCTGGAGTCAGCTCCAGGGCCTGGCGGGCCAGATCGCGGGCGGCGGTCCAGAGCCTCTGCTCGGCGTGGGCGCGGGCCTGTTTGAGCAGGGCCTGGGCGCGGGCCTCTCCGCTGGGGCGGCTGGCGCCTTGGCGTCCCGACGAGCCGGGCAGGGCGCGCTCCAGGGCGGAAAGCATCTCGGTGGCGCTGGCGAAGCGGTCCTGGGGCTGTTTTTCCAGGGCCTTCAGGATAAGGGCCGACAGGGCCGGCGCCAGGGAGGAGGCCAGTTCGTGGGGGGGCGTGGGCAGCTCGTGCAGATGCTGGTATACGAAGGAGGCGGTGTCCGGCCCGGGGAAGGGAACCTGGCCGGTGGCCATTTCGTACATCACCACGCCCCAGGAGTAGAGATCGCTGCGGCCATCCACCTCCTGGCCCTGGATCTGCTCGGGGCTGGCGTAGCGCATGGTGCCCACGAAGGAGCCCTGCGAGGTCAGGCTGGCCTCGCGGGCGGCCTTGGCGATGCCGAAGTCGGTGACGACGGCCTCGTCGCGCTGGTTGAGCATGATGTTGTCGGGCTTGATGTCGCGATGGACCAGGCCGCGCTGGTGGGCCTCGGCCAGGGCCGACAGCACCTGCCGGCTTAGGCGGCATATCTCCTCGCCGGATTGGGGGCCGGAGGACTGGATGCGCTGGGTGAGGGAGATTCCCTCCACCAGGTCCATGGCGAAGTAGTTGACGCCGCCTTCGCTGCCCACGTCGTGGATGCGGATGATGTGGGGATGCTGGAGCCGCGCCGCGGCCCTGGCCTCGCGCATGAAGCGCTCCACCATGCCCTGGTCCCGCGCCAGCTCCGGGGGCAGGGTCTTGACCGCCACCTTGGCCTGGAGCAGCTCGTGCTCGGCCAAATACACCTCCGCCATGCCGCCCACTCCCAGCAGGGAGATGATGCGGTACTTGCCCAGACGCTGCCCCGCTAACGACATTGGCCTACCTGCCGGAAGAGTCTTGGCGCCGGGCCGGCCAGGATTCGGCCTGGCGGTCTGGAGCCGGGAAGGAGCGCGAAGCTTGGCTCGGCCTGTTCATCATTTTCCCAACCCGCCGTTCCCGCAAGCGATCAATGGAGCACGGCGGCCGAACAGTCCGCTAAGCCGAGGTGAAAATTGATCATGAATCCTTGCTTGCTTGGGATGATAACACAACCTCCCCAAGGCGGGAACATGTTGTCTGCGCAACGGGGCGCTTGCCGGCTTGAAACGAGGGCATATCGCGGGTGGCGGGCAGGCGGTTTCCAGCAACTATGGCCCCAGGCTCGCATGGTCTTGGCTTTAGGGATAGGGGCTGGAAACCATGGTTCCCAAGTCCGTGAGCAGCGAGGAAAGCGCGCCGAAAAAAACCTCCAGGGAAACGGCCATGCCCACCACGATCACTCCCGTGATCAACATGTATTCGATGATGGTTTGGCCTCTTTGGTCTTCGAGCAGTCTGCCCGGGCATGGGCGGAGTCTGTCAAGCCAATATGAGTTTGACGCGGTATTTTCCATGAGAATATAATACAATATTCGCTGGGCAAAAAAACCGGATATTCGCCCCGCGCATGCACGCCCTGCCATAATTGATTCACCTGCCATTGTCATTGGATAACTAGATGGACCAGCCCACCATAGTGAAGTATGGCGACTATTACCTGACGCGCAGGATCGCCACCGGCGGCATGGCCGAATTGTTTCGCGCCCGCAAGCTGGGGGCGGCTGGTTTCGAGAAGACCATGGTGGTCAAGCGGCTGTTGCCTATATTGGCGCGCAATCAAGATTTCGTGAACATGTTTTTGGACGAGGCCCGCCTGGCCAGCCAACTTAACCAGCAGAGCATCGCCCAGGTCTACGATCTGGGCAAGGTGCGCTGGCAGGAGCCCGGTGAAGCCCAGGGCTACGACACCTACTTCATCGCCCTCGAATATGTGCATGGCAAAAACCTGAGCGAGATCATGAAGGCCGGCCAGGCCCAGGGGCGTCCCCTGGGGCCGGACAACTTGGTCAAGATCCTGCTCAACGTGGCCTTGGCCCTGGCCTATGCCCATGGCCGGCGCGACGGCGACCAAAAGCCGCTCAACATCGTGCACCGCGATGTCAGCCCGGCCAACATCCTGGTCTCCTACGAAGGCGAAACCAAGCTGGTGGATTTTGGCATAGCCAAGGCGCTGAGCCAGTCCGCCGCCACCCGGCCCGGAGTGCTCAAGGGCAAGTTCGCCTACATGTCGCCCGAGCAGGCCAAGGGCCAGCCGGTGGATGCCCGCTCGGACATCTTTTCCCTGGGCGTGGTCTTCTGGGAAGGGCTGACGGGTCAACGCCTGTTCCTGGCCGATTCCGAGGAGGCGGTGCTGCGCAAGGTGCTTCAGACCGTGGCCCCCCCGCCCTCGGAAAGCGGGGTGGAGGTGGACCCGGCCCTGGAGGCCATTTGCCTCAAATGCCTGGCCCCCGATCGCCAGGAACGCTACGCCAGCGCCGAGACCCTGGCCCTGGACCTGGAGGCCTACCTGCGGGGGCTGGCCGCCCCGCCGGGAGCCTATTCCCTGCGCGATCATCTGTACGCCCTGTTCGCCCAGACCATGGCCGAGGAGGAGACCCAGAACCGGGCCGAGGATCAGGCCCTGCGCGAGTTGATGGACCAGGCCCACACTCCCACCGTGGCCGGCCAGCGGCTAACCCTGCCCAGCCAGCCCCCCAAGGGCGCGCCGCCACCATCGCCCGCCTCGGCTGGCGCGGAGCCCACCGTGATATCGGCTCCGCCTCCACCCAGGAGCGCGCCCGCCCCCCGGGACAAGGCCCCGGCGCCGGCTCCGGCCGCGCCGCCGGTCAAACGCGGCGGCGGCAGGGCCCTGCTCTACGTGGCCGGAGGGCTGGCCCTGGCTGGCGTGGCGGCCATGCTGCTTTGGGCTCCGTCCGCGTCTCCTCCCCCGCCCGTCCCGGTCTCTCAGGCGGCCCAGCC
>CAZLSD010000129.1:3509-8948 GCA_964561775.1 uncultured Desulfarculus sp.
AGCCGCTCCTGTTGCCGCCCCGGCTCCGGCCTCGCCGGAGAAGACGGAGCCAGGTCCGGCCAAGGATGCTGCCCCTGCCGCCGCTGCCGCCGCTGTTCCGGCGGTCGCCGCGCCTGATCCCGCGCCAACCCCCGCACCCCAGGCCTCGCCGGAACCGGCGCGGAACACCTTCGCTCCTCCGGGCCATCTGGCCGATGTGGTTCCGCCCGTGCCGGTCCCCAGCACGGACGCTCTGCGCCAGCAGGTCCAGGCCCTCCTGGAGCAGGAAGACTGGCCCAAGGCCCTGGCTCTGATCGAGGAGGCGCGCAAGCTCGAGGCGGGGAACCAGGCGCTCTTGGCCGAGGAGGAGGCCGCCGCCGCCCTGGGGCTGGCCAAGCGGGAGATGGGCCGGGATCCCCAAAAGGCCCGCGCGCTTCTGTTGCAGGCCACTCAAGGCAAGCCGGGCTGGGCCGAGGCCTGGTTCCAGTTGGGCCGGGTAGACACCCTGCTGGAACGCTACGACGAGGCCCTGTCCGCCTATGGCCAGGCCCTGGCCGCTGATCCGCAACTGGCGGGCGCCCATTTCAACCAGGGCTACATCCTGCTCAAGCTGGGGCGCACCCAGCAGGCCTTGCAGGCCTATGGCCGGGTGGCGGAGATTGGCGGCGACCTGCAGGCGGACGCCTATCTGAACCTGGGGGTCTGCCACGCCCGCCTGGGCCAGTTGGACAAGGCGGCCGCCATGTTCGAACAAGTCCTGTCGCGCAGGCCAGGCGACGCCCAGGCCCAACGATACCTGCAACAGGTGCGGCCGGCGGCGGGGTCCGGGCAAGCGGGACAACCAAGACAATGATGACCATGAACTGACCACGTTGGCGCGTGGCGGCATAGGATGAGGCGATGAGCGGAAATATATGGCGAGAAATGGGTATGCCCCGCCTGCTCCTGGCCCTGGCGGCGATGGCGGTGATGACGGGCTGCGCGGGCGTGGAGCAGGGCGCTCCCCAGGACCAGCCCGGCCGGGCTGGCGTGTTTAAAAACGGCGTCTACCAGAACGACTTCTTCAAATTCACCTGGCGGCCGCCCGCCGCCTATCAGCCGGCCCAGCCTCAAGCGGCCGCCAAGCCCCTCTTCTACAACGGCCCGTTGGAGCAGGTGTTCTGCGCCTGGCGGGACGGCCAGGCCGAGGCCGGCCTGATGGCTTATGGCCCCCACGAGGAGCTGCCTCTGGGGCAGCTCCTGGAGCAGAGCGCCCAGGCCCTGGCCCGCTGGCAGCAGTGGCGTCTGATAGGCCAGCACGCGGTCAACTGGGAGGGCGAGGCCGTGCTGGATGTCTTCTACCAGCAAGGCGAGTCCAGCCAGACCGGCCCGGCGCGCCAGGTGATGGCCCGCCTTTGGCGTCAAGGGCCTGACCTGCTGGTTTTTTACCTGAGACTGCCCGAGGCGGACTTCGAGGCCCTGCGCGCCGCTTTCCTGGCCTTGATGGAGGGGGCGCGCCCCATCCGCCCCGAGCCGCCGGCCCCCCTGGCCCAGGAGAAGGTCCCGCCGGCTGATCTTACCCATACGGTGCAGCAGGGAGACACCCCGGCCTACATCGCCCAGTGGTACACGGGGCGGGCGGAGAACTGGCGGGACATCCTTAAGCACAACAACCTGAAATCGTCGTCCGGCCTGCACATCGGCCAGCAGATCGTCATCCCCGGCCCCATGGTGGTCAAGCGCGAGCCCCTGCCCAAGGTCAAACCCCGGCCCCGGCTGCCCGGTCTGTTCGGCGAGTCCACCCGTCCGGCCCCCGCCGATCAAGCGGAGCCGGCGCAGGGTGGCGGGGCCGGCCCGGGCGTATTGCTGGAACCCACCGGACCAAAGTAGAGACGGACGGGAGCGTGGCATGAGCGCGCGGCAGGCCATGACGGGCATAGCCTACGCTGGCGTCAGCGACATAGGCCGCGTGCGCGAGCAGAACCAGGACGCCATCCTGCTGCCCTCGCCCGCGGGAGAGGACGCGCCCCTGCTTTTTCTGCTGGCCGACGGCATGGGCGGGGCCAGCGGCGGGCAGGTGGCCAGCAGCCTGGCCATCCAGAGCGCGGCCAAATATTTTGCCGGGCAGGGGCGCCGCCTTCAGACGCGGGAGGCCTTGGAGCAGGCCGTGCAGGCGGCCTCGGCGGCGGTGCACCAGCGGGCGCGCGATCAGCCGGAACTGAAGGGCATGGGCACCACCCTGGTGGCCTTGGCCCTGGAGGGCTGGCGCGCCCTGGTGGCCAACGTGGGGGACAGCCGCTGCTATCTCTGGCGGGAAGCCAGCCTGCGCCAGGTAACTCAGGACCACTCCCTGGTGCAGCAGCTGGTGCGCGAGGGCTCCCTCTCCCCCCAGGAGGCCCGCGGCCACAAGATGCGCAACGTGGTGACCAGGGTGGTGGGCGTCCAGGCCCAGGCCAGGGCGGACTTTTTCCCGCTGGAGCTGAGGCCGGGCGACGTCCTGCTGCTTTGCTCCGACGGCCTGCACGGCCCCCTGGCCGACGACGACCTGGCGCGCATCCTGCGGGAACCGGCCCTGGACCTGGAGGCCAAGGCGCACGCCCTGGCGGCGGCGGCCAACCAGCGCGGCGGACCGGACAACATCTCGGTAATCCTCATTGGCGTGGAGGGGGCCGAGGCGACGCGCGCCAGTTGGCCGGCCAACTCCGCCACCACCTTCCAGGCCAGGGAGAAGCCGGCCGCCCTGGGGCCCAGGCCAGGCGGCAAACTGGCCTGGGTCATAGGCTTGGCGGTCCTGCTTCTGGGCGTCTGCGCCTGGGCCTTCCTAAGCTGGCCGCCCGCCGCCCCTGCCCCTGTACGGGACTCCGGCCCCCCGGCGGCAGGCATCGTGCTGGAGCCCACCGAGCCCGCTGGCGCTTCGCCGCCTGCCTCGGCAGCGCCGGCCGGGGATTCCTCCGCTCCCTAGGCTTCCTGGGTGAAGAAGTCGGCCGTGATGCCGGTATCGGCCAGGATCAGCTCGCGCAGGAAGGTGGGCTCCAGTCCGCTGGGGCGCAGTTGGCCCTCTATCCTGCCCGTCTCCTTGTCTTTGCCCTGCATGTCAAAGACGAACAAGGGACGCAGCTGATAGTTGCCGGCCTGGTCCAGTTCCAGCACCTGGCTGATCTCGGTCAGGCGGCGGCTGCCGTCGGCCAGGCGCGCCACCTGCACCACCAGTTCGATGGCCGAGGCCACCTGGCCGCGCACCGCCGTCAGGGGCAGCTCCACCCCCGACATGAGAGCCATGGTCTCCAGACGGCTCAAGGCATCCTTGGGACTGTTGGCGTGCAGGGTGGTCAGGCTGCCGGCATGGCCGGTGTTCATGGCCTGCAACATGTCCAGGGCCTCGCCGCCGCGCACCTCGCCCACCAGGATGCGGTCGGGACGCAGGCGCAGGGAGCTGGCGATGAGTGCGCGGATGCTGACCTCGCCCTGTCCCTGCTTGTCCGGCTTCTTGGTCTCCATGGGCAGCACGTGCTCCTGCTGGAGCATCAGTTCGCTGGCGTCCTCGATGACGATTATGCGCTCATGGGAGGGGATGAAGGCCCCCAGCATGTTGAGCAGGGTGGTCTTGCCGCTGCCCGTGCCGCCGGCCACCACGATATTCTTGCGGGCCATCACGCAGGCGCGCAGGAAGTCCGCCACCTGGCGGGTCAGTCCGCCCGCCGCCACCAGGTCCTCCAGGCTGAGCAAGCGGCGGGAGAAGCGGCGGATGGCCAGGTAGGGGCCCCGCCGCGCGCAGGGGGGCAGAAGGGCGTGCACCCGCGATCCGTCGGGCAGGCGGGCGTCCAGATAGGGATGGTTGGCGTCGATGGCGCGCCCCACGAACTGGCTGATGTTGCGGATGGCCGCCATGAGCCCGTCCAGGCTGGCGAACTTGCGCTCGGTCTTTTCCAGCCGCCCCTTGCGCTCGATGTAGATTTCCTCAAAGCCGTTGACCAGCACCTCCGACACGCCCTCGTCTTGCAAGTAGTCACGCATGGGGGCCAGGAATTGCAGCACGGTCTCCGAGAACAGTCCGGACTCGGCCATGATCTCTCCTGTTATTTATGGCGGGCCAGCCAATCGCGCACCTTCTGGGCGCGCGGTCCGGCCGGTTCCAATTCCAAAAAGCGCGTGAAGGCCCGGCGGGCGCAGGTGGCGTCGGACAGCGCCCCGGCGCAGAGCCCGCCCAGGTTGTAGAAGGCCTGGGCCAGTTGGGGGTCGGCCTTGGCGGCCGCTTCATAGGATTGGCGGGCCTGGGGCAGGCGGCCCTGCTCTTGGCGGGCGCGGCCAAGCAGGTTGAGCGCCGCCGCGTCGTCGGGGCTAACAGCCAGCAGCGCGGCCAGCTGCTCCTCCGCCGCCTGGGCCTGGCCCCCGCGCAGCAGCAGCAAGGCCAGGTTGTAGCGGGCCGTGGTGTCGGAGCCGTCCAGGCCCACGGCCCTGAGCAGACGCGCCTGCGCCGTGGCGGCCTGGCCTGGCTCGTCCATCTCCAGCCGGGCCAGGCCCGCCAGGGCGGCGGCGTGGCTGGGGTCAAGCTCCAGTATCTGGGCGAATATTTGCCGGGCTTGGGCCAAGCGGCCCTGCTCGGCCAGGGAAGAGCCCAGCACCAGGCTGGCCCCCAACAGGTCCGGGCTGGCCTCCAGGGCGCGGCGGCACAATTTCTCTTGCCCGGCTGGATCGAAGTTGCGCCACAGGGCCAAGGCCAGATGATTGCGTCCGTCCTGGGGGGCCAGGCGCAGGGCGCTTTCCAGGCGGCTCTCGGCGTCGGCGGGCTGCTTGAGCGCCAGCAGGACCAGCCCCAGGGCGCGCTGGGCCTGGGCGTCAGCGGGGGAGCGCTCGGCCGCGCGCTGGGCCTGCTCGCGCAGGCGGGGCCAGTCCAGTCTGGGGGCGGGGCGTTTTTGCATGGCCAGCAGGGCGGCGTAAAGACCGGCGGCCTCCGCCTCCAGGCCGCTCTGGCGCGCCGCGCCCGCCAGAGCCTGGGCCAGGCGCGGCGGGTCCAGGCTGTCCAGCCAGGCCCGCCCCGCTTCGGGCGCTTGGGGGCCTGGGGCCTCGCTGGCGGGCCGCAGGCTCAAGCCGGCCAGCAGGCCAGACGCGGCCGGGCCGGAGGCCGGCGTAAAGTCCGCCACATAGAGCCAGGAGCCCACCGGCGCCAGCATACGCTGGCGCAGGCGTCCGGCCAGGGTGTAGGTGAAGACCATGGCCGGCGCGCCGCCCAGGTCGCCGCGCCCGGCCGGGCTGGGGACGCCGCCGCTCGACTTGAGCCTGTCCTGCTCCACCCGGGCCAGGGCAGGCCCCAGGCTGTCCAGGTCCAAGGGTTGCTTGAGGGGCCGCGCCTCCACCAATAGCCTGGCCGCGCCCTGCTGCTCCTCGGCCAGCAGCAGGGTTTGGCTGGGCCAGGTTTCCTTGGCCGTCACGCGCCAGCCCTCGGGCAAGGTGAAGGCCAGATAGGGCTCGGCCACCTTGAAG
>CAZLSD010000130.1:0-8867 GCA_964561775.1 uncultured Desulfarculus sp.
GCCTTGAGGGCGGCCCGGCGGGGGGCCTGGGCCTCTTCGGCGTCCTGGTCCTCCGGCTGGACCATCTCGGTCGGCCAGAGCAGGATGCGCATCGAGGCGCCCACGGCCAGCAGTTCGGCGGCGTTGGTGAGCGCGCCCTTGATGCCCACCAGGTCGGCGTCATAGGCGATGACCACCTTGCGCCCCGCCAGATAGCCCGCCATCTCGCGCAGGCGCGAGGTCCCGCCTCCGGTCTTGGTGGCGGCGTTGAGCCCCAGGGAGCGGGCGCAGACGCAATCCGACTCGCCCTCGGTGAGCCATACCGTGGCGGCCGGGTCCCACAGGGCCGGGCTGGGGTAGGGACGCGAGGTCCCGAAATTGATTTTGTTGCCGTCGCTCTTGCGGCCGGTGGACCAAGAGATGATCTTGTGCTGGGCCGCCCCGGGCAGATAGAGGCGGATGTTGCGCAGTTTGCCCGCGGCGTCGCGCACCGGCAGGGCCACCCGGCCAGGGGACTCCTGGTAGGGCAGGCGGCGGTCGCTGGCGTTTATCCAGCAGCGGATGTCCAGGTCCTTGATGGTCTGGGCAGTCCAGCCGCGCTCGGTGGCCAGGCGCTCCAGCCAGCCCTTGTCCAGGGGCCGGGCGCGGGCCCAGTCTTCCTCGGGTATGACGAGGTCCGGCGGGGGAGGCGAGGGCGCGTCCTGGCGCGGCGCGCTGGTCTCTGGCCGGCGCGGGCCCTCGCCCAGGTACTTGGCGCGCAGGTCCTTGATGGCCTGGGCGTCGTCCACCCCGCGCACCAGGGCGTAGAGGCGCACCAGGTCGCCGCCCTCACAGGTGCCGCAGGCGTAGAGGTCCTTGGCGGGGCTATAACCCCAGCTCGGGTTCTTGTCCTCGTGGCCGGGCAGGGGGCAGCGGGCCTGGATATCGCCCATGGCCCTGCCGGTGGGGGCGCGCCCGGCGGCCTGCAACAGGGCCAGGCACTCGGCCTCGCGCTGGGCCTGGGAGAGGTTGTCGAGCGCCCAGGACATCTAGAGCGAGTCCTCCAGCTTCGTGATGCGGGCTGTCATGCCATTCAGGCACGGAATAAGAATGGCGGCCGAGTAGCCAGCCCAGATGTTGCCATCCTCGTAGGGGTAAATGTCCAGGGCTTGGGTCAATGCGGAGGCCAGGGTCTCGCCTAAAATTCCGGCCATTAAAAGCCGTTTAAAATATCTGCGCCAGTGCTCGGCGTTGCAGTAATTCATTAGGCTTTAGCCTCCATCATGGCCCGGGCCGCCGCGGCCTGGTCCTTGTTGTGGCGGTTCTTGCCCTGGGCAGGGCGGGTGACGCCGGCGGCGTTGACCACCTTGCGCACGGATTGGGTGGTGGCGCTCACGGTCAGGGCCACGTCCAGGACGGAGAGCCCGGACAGGTAGAGGGCCAGGATCAACTCGCGGCGCTCGGCGGGCATGGGGGGCCTAGGCATGGGCGGCCTCTGTTTTCTCCAGCAGGGGCCAAATGACTTCTTCCATGACCTCTTGTGCGGCTGGCTTCAGCCCGTCGTAGCAGCAAATGGACTCGCCTGATTCGCACAGGTGGTCCACGAGGGAATCGACCACGTGATAGTAGTAACTTTCGCAGAAAAAGAGGGGAATAAGCTGGCTGCATCCCAGGCAAAGCTTGTGGGTGTAGATGCTCCCTGTATCCATGTTCCTGGACTGCTCGAAGTGAAACTTTTCCCCGCGTCTAATTGGTCGCTCGCAAGAAAAGCACTGATGTTCCTTGGCCGCCGTCAGGATGGTTTGCCGCAGAAGAATTATTTCGTCGCACCCTTCGACGTAGAGGCACGCGCATCCGCTCATGACTACTCCTTTTCGGCCAGGGCTTCACGGAGGCGGCATATTTCGTCCCATAGCACCCGGTGCGGGTGTTGTTCTCTCGTGGCCTTCTTCCTGGCCCGCCAAACCGCCCCGGCCATGACGCGCAGGCCCGTTTCGGCCTTGTTGGCGCGCTCGCGCTGGGCGGTGGTCAGCCGTATGGCCTTGTGCTGGAGGTGGGCCAGCTTGGCGTTGAGCATAGATACCTCGTCTCTAGCCTGTATCAGGGCCTCGCCCAGGGCATCCACAAGGTGGCCGCCACCTAGACCGTGCATCGCGAATTCTTCTCCCAAGCCAAGGGCTTCCAGGGAGGCGCGGGCGTTGGCCTCGTCGGCATCGATCTCGCCCTCCAGGCAGTCGGCATAGGCGGCCAGTTCGGAGATGGGGCTGTCGGTCATGCTTTGCGTCTCCCTTATCCTATTGCCAAATCCAGCTGGACCCCCGGATTGTCCCAAAGCCCCGGTGGCTGGCTGGCGTCCAGCCTGGCCGCGATGGCCTGGGCGTGCGCGCGGCGTTGGCTGTGGTTGCGCGCGAGGTTGCACGAGTCCGTCGAAGCGAACGGCCATGGCCCGGCGTTGGCGGCCTCCATGGCCCTAAGCATATGCACCCACAGGAGCGGCCGGCCGCCAGGGGCCAGCACGTCCCACGCCTGGTGCAGGCGGGTGGTCCAGGCGGCGGAGCCAATCACGGCATAGGCCCCGCTTGACCCGACGCAGACGCGCGGCCATGCCTGGGCCAGGCGGTCCAGCCGCGTCAGGCTCTCGTGCATGTGCCAGACGGGGGCTCCACGCTCTCCGTGCGGCCACTGGCTCAAGAGCGCGTCATTGGCGTCCTCGCCGCCGTCAATCACGTCTGGGATGATGGCCCAGGTAGTGGGCCAGGCCAGCCACTCCCAGGCCCAGGCGTAATACCCGACCCAGTCAGGGCACAGGCCGCGCCGCCAGGTCGAATAAGCTCCATTGTCCAACAGCACGCCCTGCCCTATCTGGTGGCAGGTGGCCACGTCGCGCGGGGCGGCGTGGCTCACGCAAAAATGCCGCCCCGCCAGGGTGTGCAGGACATGGCGCGGACTGATGGGAGTGCCGTGATAGTGGATCATGCGGTCCACGTCCGCAGGTAGTGGATCAGTTCCGGCAGGGCATCTAGCAGGGCCTCAAGGTCCTCGCCGTGGATGCTACCGGGTGACTCCTTGCGCCGGTCATGGATGGCCTGGCAGAGTTGGGCCAGGGTCAGAGCGCGAGCGGGGGAAGTCATGATTGTGCCTCCACCATCTTCACCAGCACGTCGCCGTGGCAGGGCGCGCCGGGCTTGCAAAAGCACCCCAGGCGCTTGCCCTTGAGCGTGGAAAGGTGTCGGCGCAACACCGTGTTGGCGTGTAGATAACGCCGGAAAAAATCTATGCTGGCGAGGGTGGCGGCGTCGAGGGTAGTTGTGTGGGCGACAATGCTGCCCATCTGGTTGTATATAACCCACGGTAGAAAACCAATGCCAGTCCACGCCCTTACCCTATACGGATTCCCCCACTTCCCCGGCCTGGTAATCACCACGTCGCACGGCTCCTGGGTCAGGCATACCCGCCGCGTGGTGCCGTCGTGGGGCTTGAACAGGTGCTCCGCGTCCGGGTCCGGCGCGTCGAAGAGCCCCAGGCGGCCAGGGTAGGGCACCGGCGTGTCGAACGCCTTGGGGTTGGCCAGCACCCAATGCCACAGGCCGGGTTCGGCCCAGGGCGAAGGGTGGTTTTGTACGCAATCCGTTAAGTCGATTTGGCCGATGATGGCTCCGAAATGGGTGCTCAGCCAATCATTAGGCAGCGACATGATTAGGTTGGGGAACGTCCGCTCGATCCAGTCCGCGCCCTCCTCGTCAAAGCGGGTGGCCGCGTGAATCAGCACCGGCCCCCGGTATTTGGTGGGGCGCTTCCTGTTTTCCACGTCCTTGATGCCCGCCACGATGAGCGACGCCCAGGGCTGGCGGATGGAGAGGGACTTCATGACGCGCTCCTCCACCGGTGCCAGCAGACATGCCACCAGCCGAGCATGAGACGCACGCCCCAGCCATAGACCACCAGGCCCAGGCCCCAGGTATCGCCCAGCATCAAGGCGATGGATGCTCTGTGCTCGGGCCAGGGCGTGGCCCAATTCGGCGCGGCCCTGAAGAAGGACAGGGCTTTCATGACTTCACCTTCCGATAACTCCAGTCCCACAAAGGGCTGGTGTTGAGGCTGTCCAGCGCAAATTCTTTGATGGCCTCGTCGCGCTCCTCCTGGTCCAGCCCTGCCAGGAGGTACTCGGGAATTTCCAAAGCCCACGACACGGCTGAGTTGGCTTGCGCGGTATGCACGGTGATAGAGATTTTCATCTGGTACCCCCAATCGTGGCCTGTGGCGGAACCCAGCAGAGGGTTTGATTGTCAGGTTCCCAATAGGGAGGCCGCCAGCCGGTGAGCTGTTGAGGTACGCCCTGGGCCACGCCGTGCCCCATCTCCACCGGTATGGCCCGCGTGGGCACGCCCGACGCCCCCCGGAACATGCTCCAGTCCTCGGCCACGCGCTTGATCTGCACGTCGGCGATCTCGCCATAGCCCTGGCTGGTCTTCTTGCCGATGTAGCCCAGGGCGTGCAGCAGTTCACCGATGGGCGTGGCGCTGCCCTGCGCCCAGAAGACCATTTCCAGGCTGGTGTGGTAGGGCATGGGCATGGCGTAGGAGATATACGCGCCAAAGCTGACTCGGACCTGGGCCTTGTTGCGGCCGAAATCCACCATGTCATCGTGGGCGTCATCCCAGCGCTTGAACCACCTGGCCACGGCCAGGCCGTCCGCGCCGACGAAGTGCGCCGCGCTGGCCCGATGGATGGTGAATCCGTTGGTGGTCTTGCGGCTCAGCGGCAGTCGACGCGCCGCTGTGTGCGCGCGCAGGGCCTCACCAGTCACCTGGGACCGCTGGGTCCAATACTGGTCTTGGAGCCCCTCGGCGGTGCAGGCGGCCGCCAGGAGGGCATCCAGATGGATAAGGCCAGAGGCCACCGCCGGAGCGCGCAGCTTGACCAGGATTTCGAGATTGCGTTGGCTGGAATTAGGCATAGGAGCGGACCTCCGGGAATTCTTGGGCCAAACGATTGAATATTTCCGGGTAGTAATAGCGGAGCCATGCGACCCTGCCGCGATCTGCGGCTCCGTCCAGAGTCAGCCACCCTCCGGAACGTAAGGTCTCGCGTGGGCAGAACAGCGTCTTGTCGTAGATGGGGCTGTAGGGTATTTCGCAATGGTCTATGATCTGCCAAAGGTCTACTCCCTTCATCCAAATGAGCGGGGAGCACCTCCAAAGACCATCGGCGTGCAAGTATAGAGCGCCTCTCATCTTGGCGTTCCATGTCCGGCCCCGGCTCTCCTCGGCGCGGACACCCCAAATGACGCCATCCGCGCCCATTTCCGCGGCAGTCGCCAACCCCCGCTTTTTCTTAAGCGCCTCGACGGCCCTGTCTTGTTGCGCCTTGGTGCGGCTAATGCCAGGGAGCCCAATCTCGTGCATCAGATCGATGTACTCAGCAACGGTGCGCGACGGGGGTACTTCGCGGTAGTCCACGTCCCACTCAGCCAGGACGGAGGCCCGATGGGCCATCTCATCGGGTAAAGGGGTTGGGCTGGCAAAGTGGACCACTGGCAATCTGAGTCCCGCGACCCTATAGACCAGCCAAAGCAGGAGGGTTGAGTCCTTGCCCCAACTGATGGAAACGTAGGGGGACCGCATGGTGGCCAGGCCCTGGTTTAGGATGTCCAGGGCCTGGCCTACGCTTCGGCGCAGATATCGAGGTAGCCTGGTCACGCCGCCTGCTCGTGCAGGCCCAGGGCCTGGCGCATGGCCTCGCCATAGGCCTGGATGTGCTCCAGGTAGAGCGCCTCGGCTGGCCACTCCGGGGCGTATTCGGGCAACACCCTGCCGTGTCCGCGTCCGGACTGACCACCCAACACCGGGTCAGCCTCGAAGAGGCGCATGATGCGGCCCAGGCAGGATTCCTCCACCTCGTTGGCCCCCACCAGGGCCACGGTGTGATGGAGTCTGGTCCCGGCGGCCATGACCTCTCCCTTGTAGATCATCTGGTGGGAGTCGATGTCCTCGGGCCGGTCTTCCAGGTCGTCGCGGCGGGTGTAGAAGGAATCGTCCATGATGTCCCATATGCTGGTCTCGGCATCCATGCCGGTCATGACCCGGGTCTCTTGGGTGATGGGCACGGCCAGGCCAATGCGCAGCTTGCCCGCCAGCATCTGGTTGCCCATGGCCGCGCCGAACAGCGAGAGCATGGGAATGGCCAGCCTGGCCTCGCGCTGCTTGGTGATGTTGATCAGACCGGTGTCCGCGCCCTTGTCCAGAGCACCGCCCGCGAAGATGGTGTGATAGACCGAAGGGTCCACCTGGCCGCCGCCCAGCAGGGCCACCATGTCGGCGGCCGCCATCCGGCGCAGACGGCCGCGCATGGCGTTGCCCGAGTAGATGGGCACGTCCAGGGGTTTGCCGTCCACCAGGATGCGCTGGCGGCGGAATTTGGCTTCGTTGCCCATTATCTCGTCGCCGTTGTGGGACAGCGGAGATTGCAGAGTCAGGATTCCCGCCCATTTCTTGACCATGATGTGGTTCCTCCTTACAAGGGCAGGCCGGAAGAGGCCTGCTCGTCCAGCCATTCTTGATGGCGCTGAGCTTTGGCCGCTTCTTTGTCGGCCTTGGCGCGCTCTGCTTGAGCGGCCTTATGGGCTTCGCGCTTGGCTTCCTGGTTGGCGCGCATGCGGCCGATGATGGCCGCGGTGTCCTGGCGCAGGGCATCCAGGACAGGCTGGGGGTCGGCCTCATCCAGGGCCAGAGCCGCCTTGGCCGCGTCATCCAGCACCGGCACCGAGCCGACCTTGGAAGCCAAGCGCGAGATGAAGCGGGTCAGGTCGCGCACATCGGCCGAAGACTTGACCCGGTTGGTGTACTCCTCGTACACGCCCATCCGCCTACGGTCGGGCATGCCTTCGTGGTCCATGCCCCGCCAGACAGCCGTTACCAAAGCGACGCCTGCTGCGAGGGCTTCTTGTCGAGTGATTGACACGCTTGGGACTCCTTTTCTTCCTTGGTTTTGCGGGCCAGATAGGCCAGGACCTCCAGGTGGTGGGAGGGCCGCCAGGGGGACACCTGGGCTTCCAGTTCTTCCCACCGCTCCACTCCGCACTTGACTATGTGGGCCGAGGTGTAGCGGCTAGATAGTATCTCGCCCTCGCCGAACCATGTCCTGAGCGTGCGCACGTGCTCCAGGATGGGGGCCAGGGCCTGGACATCCCAGGCCAAAACCATCTCTTCCAGGAGCAGTTCATAGGGCGAGCGATGAACGTTGACCGGGGTCATCAGCACCCCGATCTTCTGCCAACTGGTGGTGAGATAGACGGCGAAAGGCGGCTCGGGGGGGTGCATCAGGATGGGAGCCGCCTCGGTCCACTTGAACAATAGCAGGCCGGTGGATGGACAGGCCAGCCAGTGGGAGCGGCGCAACGGAGCGTGCCCCTTGGCCCAGGCGCAGGCCTCGCAGACGGCAGGAGAGTCGCGGCGGCGCAGCAGGTGTAGCCGCGTGAAGTTGCCGCCCACCACGTCGCGGGCGTCCACGTCGCCCTCTCGCTCGCCGCAGACGCAGCAGATGCCTGGAGTTTTAAGCCTGCGCGGGCCCTCGGCCGGCGGTGCGCCCATGACATCGTGCACCAGGTGGGTTGCTCTCATGCGGGCCTCCGCAACTTGCAGCGCTTGACCTTGACGGCGGCTGGCGTGCGCCCCAGGCGCTTGGCCGCCGTCTCGTGCGAGATGCTCAGGCCCAGAACCACTAGTTCCCATCGGCTCCACCAGCGGCCAGCGCGCAGGCCCAAGGGACTGCCAGCCTTGGAGTATCGGTAGCCGTCCAGGACATAGCGGCTCAGTGCCTCCAAGGGCAGTTCCCAGCGGCCATCCTTGAACCGGCCCCGTTTAATTTTTTTGTAGCGCACGGCCTGCACCAAAGTGGTGCGATGGATGCCGCAAGCCTTGGCCGCAAGAGACAGCCCCACGTAACCGCCGCCCGAGCCAGGGAGCGGGGGGGGCAGATAGTGCAGGGAGCCGCGCCCGCGCAGGCTGAGCCCGGACTGGATGGCCGCGGCCACGGTAGTGTTCATATCGCCTCCACCAAGTCCTTCTTGAGATAGTAGGTCTTGCGCGAAAAAACCCCTGGCCGCGTCTCGCGGGTGAAGCCCAGGCCTTCCAGCAGCGCCACCGCGTCGAGCACGAACCAGGGCCAGTCCACCCCGCGCGGCGTGGGAGCGTAATTGATCTTGCCGATTTTGTAGTGGTCCACGAATTCATGGGTGGTGCGGATGTGGTGCAGGGCGTGGGCCGGGTTGATGACCGGCTCCAGGCTGGCCCAGGTGGGGATATCGAGCCGGCGGGCCCTTGCTAGCGCGGCCCAGCGCTCAAAAGTGGGCGCTGCTTTGGGCTCGGTGTGATGGGGGTTGCCGGTGATTGGCGGAATCATGCCCAAGGTCTGGCCGAACCAGGCCCCAACCTCATGCATCAGGGCGAAGTCGGGCAGCGCCCGCATGCCGCCCTTGCTCAGGATGACCGGGGTGAGCCCGTGGCGGCCCAGGATTTGGATGGCCTCGCGGGTGGCCATGCCGTCCCTGGGCAGGCCGGGCTGATAGGGGTCGGTGCTGAAGCAGAGCAGCACCGGGCGAGGGTCGCCGGCCAGCTTTTGGGCGTCGCGCTCCAGGGCATCCAAAAGGCCCGGGCGCTCGGTGGCCTGGGCGTGGAAGCTCTCCCGGGTGCGGTGCAGGGCCGCCGGGGCATAGCAATAGGTGCAGCCGTGGACGCACCCGGCGTAGATATTGCAGGCCAGGGGCGCATACTCGGCCGCCCGAGGCGCGGGGGCGTAGATGGCGTTCATGCGGAGGCATCCTGGGGGCGGCGGGCGTTCTCGAAGGGGATAATGGGCTGACCCAGTTCGTATTTAAGCATGACGACGTACTCGGCCAGCTTGGTGTTGAC
>CAZLSD010000131.1:0-8847 GCA_964561775.1 uncultured Desulfarculus sp.
TGATAGCGCCTTGCTCCCTCATAAATTGCCAGGGAACGGGACGCAAAAAGAACAGGGGCCGAAGGCCAAGGGCCGCAACCTGCGCCTTGCCGCAGCGATGGCCAAGGGGATCAGGGCCGGAACTCGGCTTCTTCTCCTAAAATTATGCGCGGGGTGTGTGGAAATCAAAGCCCCAGCGGCCCGAGGGCCGCTGGGGTAATGGGTTGAACCACAATGGAGAGGAGGCGTGGGGGAATGACGCCTCCGGGCTGGGTCTGTCTACTCGGCGCCCACGCCCAGGTAGTTGCGGACCTGCATGGCCTCGAACTTGGCCTCGATCTCCTCCTCGGGAGTCATGAGGGAGACCAGCCAACCCACCACGAAGGCCAGGGTCATGGAGATGATGGCGGGGTTGCGCAGGCCGATGATGGGCTCCTTGTTCTTGAGCACGTCGACCCACACCGTGGGGCTCAAGACGATCATGATCACCGAGACGAAGGTGCCCACCAGGATGGACCACACCGCTCCCTGGGTGGAGAAGCGCCGCCAGACTATGCTCATGAACAGGGCCGGGAAGTTGGCCGAGCAGGCGATGGCGAAGGTGAGTCCCACCATGTAGGCCACGTTCTGGCCCTTGAAGAGGATGCCCAGGAGCACGGCGCAGACGCCGAAGATCACCGTGGCGATCTTGGCCACCTTGACCTGCTCCTTCTCGGTGACATTGCCCTTCTTGATGACGCTGACGTAGATGTCGTGGCTGAAGGCCGAGGCCCCGGCCAGGGTCAGACCGGCCACCACGGCCAGGATGGTGGCGAAGGCCACCGCCGCGATGAAGCCCAGGAAGGGCGAGCCGCCCAGCAGCTCGGCCAGGAGCGGAGCGGCCATGTTGCCGCCCTTGTCGATTTCGGTGATGAGCTTGCGTCCCACCAGGGCGCTGGCGCCAAAGCCCACCACGGGGATGATGCAATAGAAGTAGCCGATGAAGCCGGTGGCGTAGAGCACGCTGACGCGGGCCGCCTTGGCGTCGGGCACGGTGTAGAAGCGCATGAGGATGTGGGGCAGCCCCAACAGGCCAAACATCAGGGCCAGGCCCAGGCTGACGGCCTCCAGGGGATTGGTCACCAGCGCGCCAGGCTCCAAGGCGGTCTGGCCATACTGCTTGGCCACCTCGGCATAGAGGTTGGCCGGGCTCATGCCGAACTGGGCCAGCACCAACACGGTCAAAAAGCTGACGCCGCAGAGGAGCAGCACGGCCTTGATGATCTGCACCCAGGTGGTGGCGATCATGCCGCCGAAGAGCACGTAGGCCAGCATGACCGAGCCCACGATAATTTCGGCCACCTCATAGGGGATGCCGAACATCAGCTTGATCAAGCTGCCCGAGCCCACCATCTGGGCGATGGTGTAGGTGAGCACGGTGATGACGCCGCCCACCGCGGCGGCGATGCGCACTGGGCGCTGACGCAGGCGATAGGCCAGCACGTCGGCGAAGGTGTACTTGCCCAGGTTGCGCAAGGGCTCGGCCAACAGATACATCAGGGCCGGCCAGCCCACCAGCCACCCGGTGGCGTAGATCATGCCGTCATAACCCTTGAGGGCGGTCATGCCGGCGATGCCCAGGAAGGAGGCCGCCGACATGTAGTCGCCGGCCAGGGCGAAGCCGTTCTGCACCGCGCTGACGCTGCGGCCGGCGGCGTAGAACTCCTTGGTGGTCTTGGTCTTCTTGGCCGCCCAATAGGTGATGACCAGGGTCACCGCCACAATGAGGAAGAAAAAGAGGACGCCCGATACGGTGGGGCTTCCCAGGGCTGTCTGAACCGCTGCTGGTTGCATGGTATATCCTCCCCTGACCTACAGCTGATCCTTCAGCCGGGCAACTTCCTTGTCATAAACGCTGTTGGCCCAGAGCACGTAAGCGAAGGTCAGTATCCAGGCCAGCACGATGGTGAGCACGCCCAGGGGAATGCCCCAGGTGGTCACGCCGGTTTCACTGATCTTGGAAGCCATGAATGAGTGGTTGTAGGCGATGAGCAGGATGTAGCCGTAGTAGACTACGAAAAGTAGAATCAACAGCACGATGGACACCGTCCAGCGCGTGCTCACCAGCTTCTTGAATGCCGGCGATGCAAGCATCTCCTTGTTCGTGATAGCCATCTCCACCTCCATGATACTTGGGTTGCCTACCCCTAAAACTCGCGGTCCCTTTTTCCCCGGCTAGCCTCCAGGGACCTCCCCGAGGGACCCGTGCCTATCCAAGTGAAATTGTGCGAAATCGGGGCTCCAGAGTCCATGGGGGTCAACCAGTATTTTGGCGGGGGCCTCCCCTACTGGAGGCGGGCGGACGCAGGTAGGGGCTCCCTACCGGATGACGAGGGAAATAGGGCGTGATATTGATAGGTTGAGCGCAAGGGGCTCGAACTGCCCCCACAAGGGAACTAGGGCTAGTCCTCCCAGAGCTGGGGGTCCACGATGCCGATCTTCACCGCGTACTTGACCATCTCCAGGCGATCCTTCAGGCCAAGCTTCTTCATGATGTTGGTGCGGTGCTTCTCCACGGTCTTGGGGCTGACGCAGAGCACGTCGGCGATCTGGTTGGTGGAGGAGCCCTCGGCCACCAGGCGGAATATCTGCTGCTCGCGCTCGGAGAGCAGGTCATAGCCGCGCACGTTGGGGGCCTGCTTGCGGCTGTCCAGATAGGCCCCCACCACCTCGGCCTTGATCTTGGAGGAGAGGAAGTACTCGCCCTTGTGGGCGGCGCGCACGGCGGCCAGCACGTCGCCGATGGGCGAGGCCTTGAGCACGTAGCCCAGGGCTCCGGCCGAGAGCACCTGGTGCACGAAGCTGTCCTTGCCGTGCATGGTCAAGACCACGATCTGGGTGGCGGGCACCGATTCCTTGATCAGGCTCACCGCCTCCAGCCCGCTGACCTCGGGCATGGCGATGTCCAGGATGATAACGTCTGGTTTAATGTGCTTGGCCTTTTCCAGGGCCTGTTTGCCGTCGCAGGCCTCCCCCACCACCTCCATGTCGGGCTGGGCCCCCAGAAGCTGTTGCAGCCCGGAGCGCACCACGGCGTGGTCGTCGGCGATAAGGACCTTGATTTTTCCCATAGCTCCTATGCTTGCTCCCGTCCGCTTTCCAGTTCTCCTGGCACCTCGGCGCGCACCATGGCGCCCTTGCCCGCGGCGCTGCGGATTTCTATGGTGCCGCCCACCGCGGCCACCCGCTCGCGCATGCCGATGAGGCCGATGCCGCCCTTGCGCGGACCGGGCGCGGGCGTGGCCTGGCTCATGCCCACCCCGTTGTCCCTCACCACCAGGATAACATGGGGATGGCTGTTGATGAGTTGCAGGTTGACCTGGCTGGCCTGGGCGTGCTTGGCCACGTTGGTCAGCGCCTCCTGGGCGATGCGATACAAGACGATTTCCAGGCGCGGGTCCAGCCGCCTTTTGACCGCGAAGCCCACGGCGGTGAAATCCACGTTCAATCCGGGGAAGCGGCGCATGAACTCGGCCACGTACCACTCCAGGGTGGGGATGAGCCCCAGGTGGTCCAGCATGTCGGGCCGAAGCTCGGAGCAGATGGTCCGGATGCCGTCGGCCAGCCCCTCCAGCATGTGCATGACCTGGTCGCACATGCCCTTGGCCTGGCCGGCCTCGGCGGGCAGGGAGCGGGCCAGGGCCTCCACCCCGAAGTGCAGGCCGGTCAACTGCTGGCCGAACTCGTCGTGCAGGTCGGCGGCCAGGCGCTTGCGCTCCTCCTCGATGCCGGCGATGAGCCGGCGCGAGAGCTGGCGGATGTCGTCCTCGGCCTGGCGGCGGGCGGTCACGTCGCGCAGATAGGCCAGCACCACCTGCTCGCCCCGGTAGGGGGTGGCGGTGGCGCTGACCCCCACGAAGATGGGGGAGCCGTCCTTGCGGATGGCCTTGAAATCGTAGCGGCCGGGCATCTTGCGCCCCATCTGGCGGGCCAGGGTGGCCTCCATCACGTCGGATTTCTCGTCGGGATGCACGATGATGCTCACCGGCTTGCCCAGAATCTCCGAGCGCTTTTCATAGCCGAACATCTCGGCGAACATGCGGTTGAAGTAGAGCAGACGCCCGTCCTTGATGATGGCCACCCCGTCGCTGCTGGACTCGATGGCCGTGCGGTAGCGCTCCTCGGACTCGCGCAACTGGCGCTCGGCCTCCACCCGCATGAGCATCTGGTCCTGGAGCTGCATGACCTTCTCCTCCAGCTCCGAGGCGTGGCGGGAAAGCAGGGCCTCGCGCTCCTGGTGAAAGTCTATCTTGGCGATGAGATCCTTGGGCCGGGCGCGCAGGGAGGCCAATATCTCGCCATAGACCTCGGAGAGCTCCTGGGACTCCTGGGTGGAAAAGATGCTGGCCTGGCCCAGGGCCTTGTGGGCGGATGCCGCGCCCAGGCTGCCGGAGAGGCTCTTTTCCACCTCGTTGTGCAGCTCGGCCAGCTCGATGACGCTGATGCGGCTCTTGCCGGCCAGACCCACCGCCTGCAGGCAGCGCCGGGCCATGGCCTGGGCCTTGTCCGCGTCGAAGAAGCGGCTCAAGAGCTGCTCGATCTTCTCGCGCTTGGCGGCCAGGTCCACGTAGGCCTCCCGGCGGGCCACCCGGTCGAAGATCTGCCCGCTGCTAAGCGCGCCCACGAATTCCTCGGCCAGGCTCTGCTGCTGGGGGCTGGTCTGGAACCAGAGGGAGCCCAGCACGTAGAGCCCCAGGTTGAAGACCAGGGTCCAGAAGACGGTGTGGCTCACCGGGTCCAGGGCGGTGACCCCCAGCAGGTGCTCGGGGCGCAGCCAGGCCAGGCCCCAAGGCCCCTGGGTCAGCAGGCTGGAGGGGGCCAATCCGCTGCGCACGAAGGAGGGCAAGAGCGAGGTGTAGCCCCAGACGAAGAAGCCGGCGCACAGGCCCAGCATGGCGCCGGTCTTGTTGCCCCCGCTCCAGAACAGACCGCCCAGGGCCGCCGGGGCGAACTGCAAAAAGGCCGCGAAGGCGATGAGCCCGATGTTGACCAGCATCAAGGACTCGCCCACCAGCATCTCGAACCAATAGCCCAAGAGGATGTAGACCGCCACCGCCACCCAGCGGCACTCCAGCAGCTGGCGTTCCAAGAAGCCCAGGGCGCGCACCCGGCCGGCCAGGGGCAGCAGCAGGTGGTTGGTCATCATGGTGGCCATGGTCATGGAGCTGATGAGCACCATGGCCGTGGCCGCCGAGAAGCCGCCCAGGAAGACCATCAGCCCCAGCCAGGGATCGCCGTAGTGCAGGGGCAGGGTTAGCACGAAGGTGTCGGCGTCCTGCACGGGCAGGTCGCGCAGCAGCCCGGCCTGGGCTATGGGGTAGACGAAGATGTTGATGAGCAGCATGTACAGGGGGAACATCCACATGGCCTGGCGGATGTGGCGGGCGCTAGTGTTCTCCACCACCGCGATGTGGAACTGGCGGGGCAGGAACAGGATGGCGTTGGCCGAGAGCAGCAGATAGGTGAACCACTGCGTCGGCGAGACCGGCTCCAGGTGCACCAGCTTGGGGGCCTGGCGCTCAAGCAGATCGCCGAAGCCGTCGTAGAGGGAGTAGACCACGAAGAAGCCGGCGGCCAGGAACAGAAGCAGCTTGAGCAGGGATTCCAGGGCCACGGCCATGACCATGCCCTGGTGGCGCTCGGTGGGGTCCAGGCGGCGCACCCCGAAAATGATGGTGAAGAGCACCAAGAGCGCCACCATGATGGGGCCCACGTGGGAGCCGGCCCAATCCCCGGCGGCCCGGCCCAGGCCGGATTCCTCGCTGATGACCATGTTGAAGGTGGTGAAGACTGCCTTGAGCTGCAAGGCGATGTAGGGCACGTTGCCCACCAGGGCCAGGCCGGTGGCCAGGGCGGCCAGGGCCTCGGACTTGTCGTAGCGGGCGCTGATGAAGTCGGCCACCGAGGTGATGTGGTGGGTGGTTTTCAGGCGCACCATCTTGCGCAGCACCGTCCACCAGAAGACGACGACCAGGGTGGGCCCCAGGTAGACGGCCAAGAAGAGCATGCCGTTGGAGGCGGCCAGGCCCACCGAGCCGTAGTAGGTCCAACTGCTGCAATACACGGCCAGGGACAAGGCGTAGACATAGGGGTTGTCCACCAGGCTGCGCCCCTTGGCGCTGCCCCGCTCGGCCCACTGGGCCACCAGCCACAACAGGCTCATGTACAGGCACAGGCAGGCGAAGACGGTGAGCGAGCTGAACATGCCGGATTTAGGTCTCCCGCCGGCGGCGGCCCAGCCAGGGAAGGCGCGGAGCGCCGGGCTCGCGGGGCAGGCGGGGGCTCAAGGAGCGGCTGACCAGCACCAGGAGCAGGCAGATGAGCCCCCAGGCCGCGAAGAGGAAATAGAAGCTGTAGGGTTGGATCCAGTAGTCGGGCGAGACCAGGAGCGGCCAGCAGAAAAGCGCCAGGCCCAGGCAGCAGACAAAAGCCAGGAAGCCGGGGCGGGCCAGGGTTCCCTTGTCGCGCTGCACGCCGGCCTCCTCCCCTGACAGGGATCAAAGGCCTGGGTTACGGCGGGGCCGGAGGGCCGGTGGTCCGGCCCCCCGGCTGCGCGCGCTCAGGCCGTCTTGGGCTCGTCGAAGCGGGCCGAGAGTTCCAGCAGGTCGCCATCGAAGGCGGTGCGCACCAGGTAGGGCAGCCGCTTGAACAGCTTTACCATATTCTGGTTCTGCGGGGAAGTGAAGGCCACCAGCCCGGTCAGCCCGTTGTCGCGGGCGGCCCGGGCCAGTTTCAAGAGGATGACCGTGGAGAGCCCCTTGCCCTGCCAATCCTTGCTGACGCTAAAGGCCACCTCGGCCATGTTCTTGGCCTGGTCCAGGAAATAGCAGCCCACCGCTATGACCTTCTCGTAGCCGGTCTCGCCCACCACGGCCACGATGGTGAGATCCTTGACGTAGTCCACCTGGAACACGCCCTCCACGTCGGTGCGCACGAAGCTGGTCTTTTCGTGGAAGAAGCGGCTGACCACGTCGGCCCGGTCCAGGTTGTAGAAATGCTCCTGGATCTGGCGCTCGTCCACCGGCTTGGCCGGGCGGAAGAGCACGCTCACCCCGTTGTATTCGCGCCCCTCCTCCAAGTGCAGGGGATAGACCCCGTGGATGGATTCCTGGTAGGTGCGCTCCGGCCCCAAAAGTCCGGCGTCCTTGGCCTTGGCGAACAGCTCCTCGCGGAAGTCGGGATGGGCGATGCTGATGAGCGCCAGGGCGCGTTCTTGCAGGCTCTTGCCGAACAGGTTGACCACCCCGTACTCGGTGACCACGTACTGCACGTCGCCCCGGGGGATCACCACCGAGATGTTGTCGAAGTTCACGGTGATGCGGCTGGCGCGCCCATCCAGGGTGGTGGAGGGCAGCATGAGGATGGACTTGCCCCCCGGCGCGGACTGGGAGCCGCGCACGAAGTCCATCACCCCGGTGACTCCGGCATAGAGATTGTAGGGCAAGGCGTCGCAGGCGGCCTGGCCGGTCAAGTCCATGGCCATGATCACGTTAAGCGAGACCATCTTGTTGTGGCGGGTGATGACCAGGGGGTCGTTGACGTAGTCGCTGGGGTGGAACTCGATGCCCGGGTTGTCGTGCAGGAACTCGTAGAGGTTCTTGCTGCCGATGGCCCCGCTGGCCACGCACTTGCCCTCGTTGATGCCCTTCTTGTGGTTGTTGATGACGCCCTTGGCCACCAGGCGCATGATGCCGTCGCTCATGAACTGGGTATGCACGCCCAGGTCGTTCTTGTCCGAGAGCGCCAGCAGGATGGCGTGGGGGGTGGCCCCCAGGCTTAGCTGCAGGGTGGAGCCGTCGTCGATGAGCTTGGCCACGTGGCGGGCTATCATGTGGGCGCTCTCGGTGTCGGGCGGCTCCCCGATGGAAAGCAACTCCTCCTCCTGTTCCACCACGACGTGCACGTCGTTGACGTGCAAAAAGCTCTGCCCCAGCACCCGGGGCATGCGCGGGTTGACCTGGGCTATGACCAGGTCGGCGCTCTGGGCCGCGGCCATGGTCACGTCCACCCCCACCCCCAGGCTCATCCAGCCGAAGTCGTCGGGCGGCGAGACCTGGATCAGCGCCACGTGGATGGGCAACTGCCGGCTTTTGAAGAGCCTGGGCACGGCCGAAAGGTTGATGGGGGTGATGAAGCGTTTTTTCTCGGCCAGCCCCCGGGTCTTGGCCGAGCCCAGGTAGAAGGAGCGCACGTTGATGCTCTGGCAGGCGCTCTGGTTGGCGATCATGGTGAGCGGAGTGGTCTCCAGGCTCATCAGGCGCACCACCTCGATGTCCGTGAAATGGCAGCTCTGCTCGGCCAGCTCCCGCACCAGGGCCTGGGGCTCGGCGCAGGAGGTGGCGATGAAGACCCGCTGGGCCCTCTTGATCATGGCGATGGCTTCACGGGGGGTGCGACGCTTGGCCAGATAGTCGTCAGGCCAATAGCCGGTTAGCATTTTTAATACTCCTTACGGGCGGTTGGCTCCGGCAGCCATGAGAGGCCGCCCGGTGGGCGAGAATCGGGCTTGGGGCAACAAGCCCGGGGCGCGGGAACGGGGACCTTATACTTCCATATATGTTATCCCATTTGGCCGGAGCTTGCTAATTTTTGCGCATGCTAAAGGGGGTGGGTTCGCACGCACCCTTCACATATACACATAGTATACACGGAGAACTCCTCCGAATTGTCCTAGGCACGGCTGCAAAAGCCTTTGCGCCTCGTCAAGCCCTCAAAATCGGGCGCGTCCCCGGCGACAAACCCAAGCCACGGGCGATAATTTTCTCTCCTCCTGTTTTCCCCGCCAAATCAAAGGGCTTAGGTCTTGCGACCTAAGCCCTTGTTCTTTTT
>CAZLSD010000132.1:0-8832 GCA_964561775.1 uncultured Desulfarculus sp.
CCATTAGCCCGCCAAGCAGGGGGTTATAGGCGTATCACCTTGACATTCTTACCCACCCATTCGGGCGGCAGATATATCCTGCCCGAGGCCCCGCTGGGCCTGACCTGCTTCTCGATCATCTCCTCGCCGTAGACTTCGAACTTGGCCTTACGCCGGGATCGCTTGCCCCGGGGAACTTCGGCCAGGCAGGAGGCCTCGCTCTTTTGCTTGTCCGTCTGACTCATGGGCGGGTCCTGACCCAGGGGGAGTTGGCGAGGGGATGGCAGCGGACGAGCCGCGCCGGCTGTTGTCCCAGGGGGGAGCGCTCGCGGGGGTCGCCGGTCATAACTTGCCAGCCTGCGCGCTAAAATCCTTGGTAATCGGTTAGTTAATTAACATATGCTTTTAAAAGCATATGTTAATAGGCATACGCCCTCCCCTAGCGCCTGTCAAGCCCAAACCTGGATCAGCCAGCCTGGCCTGCTCGCGCGTTAAAGGTATGATACTTGTTTGACATCAAACGTATTGCTTTGAAGGTAAGACGGGCGGGGGTAAACCCCGCCCCTACGAAGAAAAGGCCGTTTTCTTCATGTAGGGGCGGGGTTTACCCCCGCCCGTCTTTTTCAGCGGAGAAAAACTGTATGTTTGATGTGAGATTGGTATAAAGGGAGGACGAAGAATGGTGGAACCGTCGCCAGCGGCCAGCTGGCGTGCGGACAGCCCCCGCCCTGGCCGGGCCAGGGGCGGCCAGGGCGGGACCGGGGCTCAGCCCTGGGTGCGGTGCAGGTTGATGAAGGGGCTGCGGTCGAAGCCCAGGTTCTTGAAGAAGGCCAACATGTCGCCGGAGTCCCAGCGCACCGCCGTGCAGACCTCGGGCACGCCCTGTTCGGCGTAGTAGTCCATCAGGCGGCGGGCCAAGGCCCTGCCGATGCCGGCGCCCATCATCTCGGGCACCACGCCCACCAGCACCAGCCAGCCGGTGAGGTCGCTGCCGAAATTGCCCACCCGGATCTCGCCCAGGATGAAGCCCACCACCCGGGAGGCCTCCTCGGCCACGAAACAGGGCAAGTCAGGGTCGGCCACGTGCTGGGACAGCATTTTTTGCCAGCGCTCGCTCACCTCGCGCCGGGTGATGCTGCGCTGTATCTGGATCACCTGGGGCACGTCGACCTCGGTCAGTCTGCGCAGGTTCAGGGCCATGGCTAGTCGATCCTTATTATCTTGACGTTTTTGCCTACCCACTCCGGGGGCAGGTAGACTCGGCCCGAGTTGCCGCTCTGCTTCACTTCCTTCTCGATCATCTCTTCGCCATATACCTCGAACTTGGCCTTGCGGCGGGAGCCGCCGTCCATCGCGCCGTCCTCGAGGCTGGCCGCCAGATGCTTGTCGTCCTTGCTCATGGGCTGGATTTCACCTTGGGAACCGGCTTTATACAGCAAGCGCCGGGCACCTTTGATTTTTATTCACGCCCTGCGTGAGGGGCCGAGGCTTTGGGTCAGGGTAACTTGCAGCTATGTAATGACTAAAGTATAGCTGACAGCTTCCTGTCAATCAAAAAAAGCCCTTTTGCCCGGCCAGCCGCAACAAGCCCGCCCCAGGGGCGGCCAAGGCTTTGATATTGGTCGGGGCGGGCGGATTTGAACCGCCGACCCCCTGCGCCCAAGGCAGGTGCGCTGCCAGGCTGCGCTACGCCCCGACCTGATTTTCGTAACGGCCTATTCTACACCACCCCGCAAGAAGCCGGGCAGCCGGGCGGCCAGGGCGGCCAAGGCCCGGCCCCGGTGGCTGATGGCGTTCTTTTCCTGGGCGCTCAGCATGGCCACCGAGAGGCCCCTCTCCGGCAGCTCGAAGACCGGGTCATAGCCGAAGCCGCCCTGGCCCTGGGGCTCCAGGGCTATCCTGCCCTCCAGGCGGCCCAGGCTCTCCAGCGTCTGGCCGTCGGGGCGGCAGCAGGCCAGGGCGCAGACAAAGGCCGCCCCCCGCCTCTCCGGGGGCAGGCCGGCCAGTTCGTCCAGCAGCTTGGCGTTGCGCTGGGCGTCGCTGGCGCCCGGCCCGGCATAGCGGGCCGAATACACCCCCGGCGCGCCGCCCAGGGCCTCCACCTCCAGGCCCGAGTCGTCGGCCAGGGCCGGCACGCCTAGGGCCTGGGCCACGGCGCAGGCCTTCAAGCGGGCGTTCTCGGCAAAGGTGGCCCCGGTCTCCTCCACCTCCTGGTCAAAGCCCAGCTCGCGGGCGCTCCGCACCGCGAAACCCAGGGGCTCCAGCAAAGTGGCCATCTCGCGCAGCTTGCCCTGGTTGGTGCTGGCCACGGCCAGGATCATGACTTGGCCTCCTGGAGGGCCGCCAGTTGGGCGGCGAAAATCTCTCGCGCCGCGGCCTGGCCCATCTCAAGGCACCTGGCCAGCTCGGCCGGGCTGAAGGAGCCCTGCTCGGCGGTGGCTTGCAGCTCGATGAGCCGGCCGCCGGGGGCCAGCACCAGGTTCAGGTCCAGCTCGGCCGCCGAGTCCTCCAGGTATTCCAGGTCCAGGCGCAGCTCGCCCTCCACCCGGCCCAGGCTGACCGCCGCCACCTGGCTGGCCGGCTCCTGCCCCAGGCGGGCCAGGGCCAGGGCCAGGGCCAGCCAGCCCCCGGTGACGGAGGCGCAGCGGGTGCCGCCGTCGGCCACCAGCACGTCGCAGTCCACCCGGATGGTGTGGCCGGCCAGGGCGGGCAGGTCCGCCGCCGCGCGCAGGGAGCGCCCCACCAGCCGGCTGATCTCCTGGGCCCGGCCGGCGCTCACGTGGCTGCGCGGGGTGCGGGTGTGGGTGGAGCGGGGCAGCATGGCGTACTCGGCCGTGACCCAGCCCTGGCCGGCGCCCTCCAGGAAACGGGGCACGCCCTCCTCCAGGCTGGCCGTGCACAGCACCTGGGTGCGGCCAAAGCAGGCCAGGGCGCTGCCCTCGGCGTGGGGGTTGACCCGCCCCTCTAGACGCAGGGGACGCAGGGCCTGGACAGCGCGGGCATCGGGGCGGGGCATGGGGCCTTCTTTCAGAAAAAACCTGTGGATAGGGCGGGAAGCCCGGAAGTTGCCAATGCTAGCCCAGGCCCAGGCGGGTGTCAAGAGCGCCCCGGCCGCCCCAGTTGACTATGCCCGGACCATGCCGTAGAGTGAAGGGCGCTTTTGCATTCAAGGCCGCGAGAGTGGCGGAATTGGTAGACGCACTGGACTTAGGATCCAGCGGGCTTGCCCTTGGGGGTTCGAGCCCCCCCTCTCGCACCATGATTGAAATCAAGCGTTTGGCTTTCCGAGGCCGGACGCTTGTTTTTCTCTTGCCCGGCGCGCCCCGGCCAGGACGCGGGTTTTTTTCATTTGCCCGCACCCTGGCGCGTGTTAAGCTGGTTCAAGCCCGTATAGCTCCATTTTCGTTGCTGTTTCACGGGGTGGCCCGCCGCGCTCCCGCCTTCCCGCCAGCCGGGGGAAAAACACCATGACGCTCAGCGACCGCCTCAAGGAATTCGCCCTGGCCAACGGGGCCGACCTGGCGGGGGTGGTGGCCGTGGCCGAACTGCCCGAGCACCAGGAGAGCATCCAGGCCATGCTGCCCGGGGCGGTCTCCGTGGTGGCGCTGGCCGTCCGCCACAATCCGGTGGCCCTGGGCTCGGCCAACACCCAGGTCATGCAGATGGAGACCGCCTTCACCTACGATCAGGTCTCCCAGGCCGCCAAGAAGGTGGAGCGCTTCCTGACGGCCCAGGGCCAGGACAGCCTGGCCGTGCCCGCCTTTCTGCCCCTGGACATGGCCGAGCCCAAATACGGGCTTAAAGGCGAGATATGCTGGCGCAGGGCGGCGGTGCGCGCCGGCCTGGGCAGCTATGGCCAAAACGGCCTGCTGGTGACCCGCGACTTTGGCGCGGCGGTGCGCCTGGGCGGCCTGCTGACCCGCGCCGCCTTGGAGCCGGACGCGCCCCTGGCCAAAAGCGCCTGCAACCAGTGCGGGGCCTGCCTGGAGGCCTGCCCGGCCCAGGCCCTGGCCAACCCGGGCAAGGTGGACAAGCGTCTGTGCGGGCCGCGATCCATGGAGTACGGCTTCAACCACCTGCGCGCCACCCTGGCCCAACTGACCGCCGGCGACCCGGCCCAGCGCCAGGCCGGCCTGGACGGCCTGGGCCTGCGCGAGCTTTGGCAGACCCTCATCACCGGCAGCTACTATTATTGCGCCCAGTGCCAGTTGCAATGCCCCAGCCCCGCCGCCCGCGCGAGCGCGCCGGCAGGGGGCCAAGGGAGGGCCCAGCCTTGACCCAGCCTCCCCCCGGCGAGCAGAACCCCTTCGTGGCCAAGGAGGTCCCCTGCCCCATCTGCCTGCTCCCCTCCCGCCAGCTGCGTCTCAAGAAGCACCTGTACATGGAGCAGGAAAGGGACATAGACCTGCGCACCCGCACCTATGTCTGGAAATCCAAGGGCCTGGCCCATCTGCACCCGCCCCTCTACCACATGTGGCACTGCCGGCACTGCCGCTTCACCGCCTCCCAGCAGGCCTTCGAGAACCCGGTCAAGGAGCTTAGGCTCACCATCGAGCAGGCGCGCAAGGCCATGCAGCGGGTGAACGCGGAAGACGCCTCCGCCAACCGGGTCATCACCGTGCTCTCCCACGGCCTGGAAGGCCCCCAGATCGACCACCAGCAGGCCGCCCGCCTGCACCTGCTGGCCATCTACGACCTGCTGCTCCTGGCCCGCGAGACCGGGGTGGGCGACGTCTTCAACCTGGCCCGCTACCTGCTGCGCCTGGCCTGGCTCTATCGCGACATCGCCCAGAGCCCCCAACTGGGCCAGAGCGCCGGCGCGGCCCTGGCCAAGGTCGCCGCCGTGCTCGCCCGCGACTGGCCCGAGATCCCCGCCAGCGATTTCCAGGCCTCCCTGCAGGCCGCGGCCTATTACCAGGCCGTGCTCAACGACCCCCAGCGCCTGGAGGAGGTGGGCGAGGTGGGGGACCTGCAACTGCTGGTGGCGCGCATCCTCATCCAGCAAAAGCGCCTGGACGAGGCCAAACTGGCCTGGGGCCGGGCCCACGAGATGGCCCGCGGACTGGAGGTCAAGAAGAAGGACCTGGAGCGCCAGTCCTCTCAATGGCAGGAAAAGATCCGCACCAGCCCGCCGGCCCTGGCCCAGTCCTATCGCGATGAACTCAAGGAGGTCACCGCCCGCCTGGTGCGCACCGACGCCGCCGCCCGCAGCCTGCGCAACAAGGTGCAGCAGGCGCGCGACCCCCTGGAGATGCTGGAGGAAGACCTGGGAGCCGCGGCCAAGCCGGCGGCCCCCCAGGCCCCCGCCAAGAAAAAAGGGTTCAAGGGCCTGTTCGGCTGAACCGCCGCGCCGCGGGTTGGCGTGGGGCGGGCGGGGGTCTATAATGCTGGGCAGTGCGGGCCAGCCTGGACCAGCCGCCACCTATCAACTTGAAGCTACGTGGTTTAGCTGGACGCTCCCTGCCGCGCCCCCCATGCGGCGGACAAGCCCCGCGCGGTTGGTCTATCAGCCCCCATGCCAAACCGGAAAGGTTGCGGCCATGAAAGCCGTGGTCCTCTTGAGCGGCGGCCTTGATTCGGCCACCACGGCGGCCATCGCCAAGTCCCAGGGATTTACGGTGCACGCCCTCAGCTTCCGCTATGGGCAGCGCCACGCGGCCGAACTGCTGGCCGCCCAGCGCGTGGCCGGCCAGCTGGGATTGGCGGAGCACAAGATCATCGACATCGGCATAGGGGACCTGGGGGGGTCGGCGCTGACCACCGACATGGAGGTGCCCAAGGACCGCGGCCTGGAGGAGATGGGCAGCGGCATACCCATCACCTATGTCCCGGCCCGCAACACCGTGTTCCTGGCCCTGGCTCTGGGCTGGGCCGAGGTGCTGGGGGCCTATGACATCTTCCTGGGGGTCAACGCGGTGGACTACAGCGGCTATCCCGACTGCCGGCCCCAGTTCATCGCCGCCTTCGAGCGCCTGGCCAACCTGGCCACCAAGGCCGGGGTGGAGGGAAGCGGCGTCTTCAAGATACACGCCCCGCTCATCCAGCTTACCAAGGCCCAGATCATCGCCCTGGGGCTGTCCCTGGGGGTGGACTATGGCCTAACCCTGACCTGCTACGACCCGGACCCCTCCGGCCGGGCCTGCGGCCGGTGCGATTCCTGCCTGTTGCGGCTCAAGGGCTTCGCCGACAACCGCATGGCCGATCCCGCCGCCTACCAGACAGCCTAGCGGGCGGAGGCGGAGACGGTCGGCGCGGGCTTTCCCCGCGTCTCAGCGCACGTTCTCGAACATCTCCGGCCGGTATTCAAAATGCATGGTGTCGTAGTGATACCAGCGCCCCCCCCAGACAAAGCCATGCTTCTCGAACACGTCCACTATCTCCTTGGGGATTTGATTGTGGTAACGGTACTTCTTGTCCCAAAGCCAATAGCTCGTGTATTTCAGCTCCAGGTCGATGGCGATGCCGTAGCTATGGGGGCTTAAGCGCTTGGCGCCCTCGATGGGGCGGTATTGGTAGGTTCCGTCGATGTTGACGATGTACTTCATGTATTCTTTTGGCAGCTTGTCCAGCTCCTGGGACACCTTGCGCAGTTGGTCCGCCGCCCCTTGCCTCTGGTTGAAGAACAGCTTTTTCCCGCCGTTCAACGGCATCCAGTCCACCTCCACCAGGTTTTTCTCCACTTCCCGCTGGCTGCCGCCATATAGCTTCTTGAGCAGGGCGTCGTTGCGGAAGCGGCCAGGGTCCTGGTCCAGGGCCGGAGCCTGGATGGGGGCCAAGGCCGGGTAGGGCTGGGTGAAGTGGTCTTCTATGTCAGCCTGCTCTAGGCCCTCGGCCAGGGTCTTCACCCGCTTGTCGTCGTAGGGCAGCGACGCGCCGTCCACGAAATACACGGTGTTGTTTTCCACGCGGCTTACGCTGGGATAACGCAACAGCCCCCTGGCCTCCTCAGGCTGTCTTTCCATGGCGTCTCCCTCATGGGACGGCGCTTCACGCTGTGGCGAGGGTTGGCAGCCAAACATCGCCAGCAGGCAGCAGATCGCCGTAATCCAGATAAGCATAGCAGGTTTCATCTCGCTCCCACCGTCCCCGTCCAGGTTGTCCCCGTCTTGGCCAGCCTGGCCAAGCGCCCGAAGACCCTACGTTACCTAGAGGCGGCCTGTCAACGCCCTGCTTGGGAGCCTGCCCCGCCTTGGCCGTTGCCTGGCCGCCCCGCTGGCTGGTATGGTAGGGCAGGCAGGCGAGGCGCGACTTGGGAGGCAGGCATGGGCAGGATTCTCTTGGTGGACGACCGGGCGGACTTCCGGCAGGTGCTGGGCGAGCGCATGCAGGCCCGGGGCTATGAGACCCTGGAGGCGGCCAGCGGGGCCCAGGCCCTGGAGCTGGCGGCGGCCCAGGCCCCGGACCTGGTGGTGCTGGACATGGTCATGCCCGAGATGGACGGCATGGAGACCCTGCGCCGCCTGCGCCAGGAGCACCCCGGCCTGCCGGTCATCGTGCTCACCGGCTACGGAGCTTCCCAGGACGTGTCCCAGGCCCTGACCCTGGGCGCCCACGACTACCTGGTCAAACCCGTGGACTTAGACGCCCTGTTGGAGGCGGTGCAGCAGGCCCTGGCCGGGCGTCAGGCATAACCAGTCTAATTACTTTCTTTTTCTAATCAGTTGCCCGACCGGGCCTAATCCATGCGCCGGATATTCAACTGGGTGTCCACCTGGCCCCAGCCCATGTTCTGCTGGCGGTCCAGGGAGAGCAGGCCGCCGCTGGCCCGGTCATAGACCAGGGTCACGCGGTGGGTCTGGCCGGTTTCCAGGATGGCCACCTGGCCGGGCGGGCTGGCGGCCACCGACAGGCTGACCTTGGTGATGTCGTCCTGGTCCAGCGCCTGCCCCGGGCGCAGGCCGGCCAGGCCGCCGGGAGGGATGAAGACGCCGCCGGTCTGGGCCAGGCCAGAGATAAGCCTGGCCTTGAGGTTGGAGGCGGGCGCCTGGGGGGCCAGGCGCTGCTCGATATCCAGGTCCAGGCCCAGCCAGCTCTGCCCGCGCGCGATGATATCCATCCTGAATTGTAGGGGCATGACGTGGCGGGCCACCCCGGGCTGGCTGTAAGCGGACGCCCCGTCGCCGGAGAGCCTGCGCGCGCGCTGGGTCCAGGCGGGGGGAGCGGCCTGGCTCCAGGGCAGGTCACGCTGGCGCATGCCCAAAAAATGGGCCTGGGCCAGGCCGGTGGCCTCGCCGCCCCAGGTGTGGGGCTGCTCGGGGCTCTTGGTCTCGCTGCGGTTATAGATGAGCACCCCGCTGGCCAGGTCGTATGCCGAGGCCTGGACGCCCTTTTTGTGGCGGTGCTCGATGCGCAGGGCCTGGTAGGCGCGCCCGGCCACGGTGTGGGGAAAGCGGGTGATGGTGAGCCCGTCCTGCCTGGTTTCCGGCAGGCTGGCCAAAAAGGCCGGGGGCAGCCAGAAGCCGGTGCCGCTGGAGGCCAGGCCCAAAACCCCCACCGCGGCCACCGGCAGTATCTGCTTGTGGGTGGATTCCAGCAGCCAGACGCCCAGGTTGAGGGCCGCCAGGCCCTGCTCCATGGCTGTCAGGTCCACCTGCAAAAAGCCGTGGCCGCCGCCGCCGTGCTGCTCGCCCACGGAGTAGCGCTGCCCCAGGTCGTCGGGGTTTTGCCCCACGTAGATGCCCTGTTCATCGCGGTAGAAATAGTGGCTGCCCCCGGGCACGGTGGCGGCGGCGGTGTAGTAGGTTAGGCGCAGACCAGGCTTGACCCAGGCCGGCGGGGCCATGCCCCGGAGCTGGGGAAAGACCAGCTCCAGGGGGGCCTCCGGGGTCATGCCTGGGGTCTGGGCCGGGGCCG
>CAZLSD010000133.1:0-5054 GCA_964561775.1 uncultured Desulfarculus sp.
CCGCCGCAGCCGCCTCCGGCCTGGGGACCCGCGCCGGGCTGGGCGCCAGCTCCGGGCTGGGCGTGGGCGTAGAGGGCCTGGGCCATCCCGTGGCTGGCGGTCTGCAAGGCCTGGAACTGGGCCTCGATCTCGGCGCGGGAGCCGTTGTTCAGGGCCTGCTTGGCCTGGGCCAGGGCGGTCTCCATGGAGCCCAGGGTGCCGGCGTCCAGACGGTCCTTGTTCTCGTTCACCAGCTTTTCGGTCTGGTAGACCAGGCTGTCCAGCTGGTTGCGGGCCTCCACCTCCTTGCGGCGCTCGGCGTCCTCGCTGCCGTGGCGCTTGGCCTCGCCGACCATGCGCTCCACCTCGGCCTCGCTTAAGCCGCCGCTGGCCTTGATCTCGATGGACTGCTCGCGTCCGGTGGCCAAGTCCTTGGCCGCCACGTGCACGATGCCGTTGGCGTCGATGTCGAAGGTCACTTCGATCTGGGGCACTCCGCGCGGGGCCGGGGGCAGCCCGGTGAGCTGGAAGTGGCCCAGGGTGCGGTTGTCGCCGGCGAACTCGCGCTCGCCCTGCAACACGTGGATATCCACCGCGCTCTGGCTGTCGGCGGCGGTGCTGAACACCTCGCTCTTCTTGGCCGGGATGGTGGTGTTGCGTTCGATGAGCTTGGTCATCACCCCGCCCAGGGTTTCGATGCCTAAAGAGAGCGGGGTCACGTCCAGAAGCAGCACGTCGTTGACCGTGCCGGCCAGCACGCCGCCCTGGATGGCCGCGCCCAGGGCCACCACCTCGTCGGGGTTGACGCCCTTGTGGGGCTCCTTGCCGAAGAAGCCCTTGACGATCTCCTGCACCTTGGGGATGCGGGTGGAACCGCCCACCAGCACCACCTCGTCGATCTGGCCGGGCTTCAGACCGGCGTCGGCCAGGGCCTGGCGGCAGGGGGCCAGGGTGCGCTCCAGGATGTCCTGGGTGAGCGCCTCGAACTTGGCCCGGGTCAGCTTGACCTGGAGGTGCTTGGGGCCGGATGCGTCGGCGGTGATGAAGGGCAGGTTGACGTCGGTCTCCAGGGCCGAGGACAGCTCGATCTTGGCCTTCTCGGCGGCCTCGCGCAGGCGCTGCAAGGCCATGGGGTCCTTGGACAGGTCCACGCCCTGGTTTTGCTGGAACTCGCCGGTGAGCCACTCGATGACGCGCTGGTCGATGTTGTCGCCGCCCAGGTGGGTGTCGCCGTTGGTGGACTTAACCTCCACCACGCCCTCGCCCACCTCCAGCACCGAGATGTCGAAGGTGCCGCCGCCGAAGTCGAAGACGGCGATGGTCTCGTTCTTCTTCTTGTCCAGGCCATAGGCCAGGGCCGCGGCGGTGGGCTCGTTGATGATGCGCTGCACCTCAAGGCCGGCGATCTTGCCGGCGTCCTTGGTGGCCTGGCGCTGGGCGTCGTTGAAATAGGCCGGCACGGTGATGACTGCCGAAGTCACCTTTTCGCCCAGGTAGTCCTCGGCGGCCTTCTTGAGCTTGCTTAAGATCAGCGCGCTCACCTCGGGCGGGGTGTGGGTCTTTCCGCGCACCTCCACCTTGACGCCTTCCGCCGCGCCGCCCACTACCTTGTAGGGCACCTGCCCCGCTTCCTCGCCCACCTCGGCCATGCGCCGTCCCATGAAGCGCTTGATGGAGTAGACCGTGCCCAGGGGGTTGGTCACGGCCTGCCTTTTGGCGGCCATGCCCACCAGGCGCTCGCCGCGCTCGGTGAAGCCCACCACGCTGGGGGTGGTGCGTCCGCCCTCCTCGTTGGTGATTACCTTGGCCTCGCCATGGTCCATCACCGCCACCACGCTGTTGGTGGTGCCCAGGTCGATGCCGATGATCTTTTCCGTCGCCATTTTTTCCCTCCCGGATATGTGCTCCGCCTTGGCCGGCGGGCGTGTTTATCAACCGCCATCAAAGGCCGGCGCTCTCTTGGGGGCGGCCCGGCCTGGTTCATGCTCGGTCAATTCAAAGTTAAGTTCGGGGCGCGGGCAGTCAAGGCATGAATTATGCCAAGGCGGGGCTTCCGCCTGGCCATGGGCGGATGTATATTGAAAAGGGAGGCCATGAAAAACGTGGCGAACCCCGCCCGCGACCACAACCGGAGAAGCCGAGTCATGCCCATCGACCTGGACCTTGACGGCACCGAACCCCTGGGCACCCAGCTGCGCCAGGCCATGGAGAGGCTGACCCGCCGCGGCGGCTCCCAGGCGGAGGGAGGCTGGCAGCCTCCGGTGGACATCTACGAGACGCCGGATGCCGTGGTGGTGGTGGCCGAGGTTGCCGGGGTTAGCCGGCACGAGGTGCGGGTCATGGTGGACGGCCAGACCTTGCGCATCTACGGCCACCGCTCCCCCACCTGCTGCAACACCGGCGCGCGCTATCACCGCATGGAGATAGCCTCGGGCGGCTTCGTGCGCTCCTTCCGCATAGGGGTTCCCATCGTGGCCCAGCGGGTGGCCGCCCGTTTCGAGGAAGGCCTGCTCTTCATCACCCTGCCCAAGGCCTAGCAGGTTCTTGGGGAGCGCAAACCACACCACGCTCCCGCTACAAGGGGGGTTTTGATGCATAACGACAACATCGAATACCAGACGCTGGGCGAACCCGTGGACGTGAGCCTGGGCCCCGAGGTCCCCGAGGGCGAGCAGGGGGCCAAGGAGCGCATGTTCAAGCTGCCCGAGGTGCTGCCCCTATTGCCGGTCAAGGACATGAGCATGTTCCCGCGCATGGTCCTGCCCATGATGGTGGGCGAGAGCCGCCATCTGGGACTGGTGGACGAGGCGGTGGGCGGGGACAAGGTCCTGGGCCTGGTGGCCATCAAGGGCGAGTTGAAGGGCGAGCAGGTGCAGTCGGCCGAGCAGCTGCACGAGATAGGCGTGGCCGCCCTCATCCTCAAGATGGCCAAGAATCCCGGCGAGGGCGTGCGGCTCATCGCCCAGGGGCTCACCCGCTTCCGCATCGTGCACTTGGTCTCCACCACGCCCTATGTCAAGGCCCTGGTGCGTCCGGTGGCCGACATCCCCTCCGACGACCTGGAGACCCTGGCCCTGGTCAGCAACCTGCGCGGGCTGTTCCGCCGCGTGGTGGAACTGGCCTCCCACCTGCCCGACGACCTGCAATCCCTGGTGGCCTCCATCGACGACTACGGCGCGCTCTGCGACATGGTGGCATCCGCCCTGAACCTTAGCCCCGAGGAGCGCCAGTCCGTGGTGGAGGCCCTGGAGGTCAAGGAGCGCCTGCGCCGGGTCAGCCAGTTGCTCAACCGCGAGATCCAGGTACTGGAGCTGGGCAGCAAGATACAGAGCCAGGTCAAGGAGGGCATGGACAAGACCCAGAGGGACTACTACCTGCGCCAGCAGCTCAAGGCCATCCAGAAGGAGCTGGGCGAGAGCGAGGAAGAGTCCGGCGGCGGCGAGGTCGAGGAACTGAAGCAGAAGCTCATGGCCAAGGACCTGCCCCAGCAGGCCCGCGAGGAGGCCGAGCGCGAGCTCTCCCGCCTGGCCAAGATGCACTCCTCCTCCAGCGAGTACCACGTCATCAACACCTACCTGGACTGGATATTGGCCCTGCCCTGGAACGAGGCCACCCCCGACGAGATCGACATCGCCCAGGCCCGCCAAATCCTGGAGCACGACCACTATGACCTGGACAAGGTCAAGCGCCGCATCCTGGAATACCTGGCCGTGCGCAAGCTGAACCCGGCCATGAAGGGGCCCATCCTCTGCTTCGCCGGACCTCCCGGCGTGGGCAAGACCTCGCTGGGCCGCTCCATCGCCCGGGCCATGGGGCGCAACTTCGTGCGCATCAGCCTGGGCGGCGTGCGCGACGAGGCCGAGATACGCGGCCACCGCCGCACCTACGTGGGCGCTCTGCCCGGGCGCATCATCCAGTCGCTCAGGCGGGCGGGCTCCAAGAACCCGGTCTTCATGCTGGACGAGATAGACAAGCTGGGCAACGACTTCCGTGGCGATCCCAGCAGCGCCCTCCTGGAGGTGCTGGACCCGGAGCAGAACAACTCCTTCAGCGACCACTACCTGGACCTGGCCTTTGATCTCTCCAAGGTGGTCTTCATCACCACCGCCAACGTGCTGGACACCATCCCGCCGCCTTTGCGCGACCGCATGGAGATCCTGGAGATCCCCGGCTACATCGCCGAGGACAAGCTCAAGATCGCCAAGCGCTATCTGGTGCCCCGCCAGCGCAAGGAGCACGGCCTGGCGGCGGGGCAGCTTTCCATCGCCGACCCGGCCATCCGCCAGGTCATCGAGGGCTACACCCGCGAGGCGGGCTTGCGCAACCTGGAGCGCGAGTTGGGCTCGCTCTGCCGCTGGAGCGCGCGCAAGATCGCCGAGGGCGAGACCAAGAAGGTCGTCATCGCCAAGGACGACGTGGCCGAGATACTGGGTCCGGAGCGCATCACCCCCGAGGTGGGGCTGCGCACGGCGGTGCCCGGGGTGGCCACCGGCCTGGCCTGGACCCCCACCGGCGGCGACATCCTCTTCGTGGAGGCCACCTCCATGCCCGGCAAGGGGCACCTGACCCTGACCGGCCAGTTGGGCGACGTGATGAAGGAGTCGGCCCAGGCCGCGGTCAGCCTGGTGCGCGCCAACGCCCAGCGTCTGGGCGTGGACCCCGAGTTCTACAACAAGCTGGACCTGCACATCCACGTGCCGGCCGGAGCCATCCCCAAGGACGGCCCCAGCGCCGGCGTCACCATGTTCAGCGCGCTCTTAAGCCTGCTCACCGGCCGACCCGTCCGCCACGACGTGGCCATGACCGGCGAGATCACCCTGCGCGGCATGGTGCTGCCCATCGGCGGGCTCAAGGAGAAGGTCCTGGCCGCCCACCGCGCCGGCATCCACACCGTGCTCATTCCCCAGCGCAACCAGCGCGACCTGGTGGACGTGCCCGAGCACATCAAGAAGCACATGAAGTTCATCCCCCTGGAACGGGTGGATGACTTGGCCGCCCACGCGCTCACCCCGCTCAAGCCGGCCAAGCCCGAGGCCAAGAAGGCAGCCGTCAAGACGGCCCCGGAAAAGAAGGCC
>CAZLSD010000133.1:5154-8716 GCA_964561775.1 uncultured Desulfarculus sp.
GGTCCGTCGCCATGCCTGGCAGCATACCTTAACCACCGGCCTGGCCTGTGGTAGAATCCTTCACCATTCAGCTAGCAGGGGGCAGGCATGAAAATACTGGTCACGGGCGGAGCGGGGTTCATCGGCAGCCATGTGGTTAGGGCCTTTTTGCAAGGCGGGCACGAGGTGGTGGTGCTGGACGATCTCTCCAGCGGACGCCGCGAGAACCTGCCCGCGGGCGTGCGCCTGCTGGTGGCCGACGTGCGCGACCCGGCCATAGAAAAGCTGCTCATGGCCGAGCGCTTCGACGTGGTGGACCACCACGCCGCCCAGATATCGGTACCGGCCTCGGTGGCCGACCCCCGCTTCGACGCCGACGTCAACCTGGTGGGGCTGGTCAACCTGCTGGAGTCCTGCGCCCGCTCCGGGGTGAAGCGCTTCATCTACATCAGCTCGGGCGGGGCCATCTATGGCGAGCCCAAGAACCTGCCCGTGGCCGAGGACTGCCCGCCCCGGCCTCTGTCGCCTTATGCCACCAGCAAGCTGGCCGGCGAACTCTTCCTGGGCTATTACCAGCGCGCCCGCGGGCTGGACTACGTCACCCTGCGCTACGCCAACGTCTACGGACCCCGCCAGATTCCCCACGGCGAGGCCGGGGTGGTGGCCATCTTCATGCGCTGCCTGCGCACCGGCCAGCCACCTGTGATATACCGCAGCGACGACATGCCCCAGGGCATGGAGCGCGATTACGTCTTTGCCGGAGACTGCGCCCAGGCCAACCTGCTGGCGCTCACCCAGGGTCAGGGGGCCTACAACATCGGCACCGGGCTGACCACCACCACCCTGAAACTGTGGCAGGCCGTGCAAGAGGCCTGCGGCCAGAGCCTGCCCCACGGTTTCGGCCCCCACCGGGAGGGCGACAGCCGCTCCATCTCCCTGAACTGCTCCCGCGCCGCCGCCGAGTTGGGCTGGCGGCCCCAGCACGACCTGGTCCAGGGCCTGGCCCAGACCTGGGCCTGGCTGACCCAGGAGTCTTAAGAACTTGGAACTCATCGACACGCCGGAGCGCCCCGCCTACTCCGCCCTCAAGGCGGCCGGCGTCGTGCTGCTCTTGGCCATGCTCTGCGGCCTGGCCTTCAACCTGCTCATGCCCCAGGGCATAGGCTGGCTGCCCCCCGGGGTCGTTAACCCCCTCTGGCAGGCCGCCACTCCGGCCCAGGCCCTGGCCCTGGCCCAGCAAGGGGCCCTGCTGGTGGACGCCCGCGACGCCGGCTCCTATGCCCAGGGCCGGGTGCGCGGAGCCCTCAAGCTGCCCGCCGACGAGATAAAGCTGATCTGGCCCCTGCTGGAGGCCACCCTGCGCCCCGCCCCGGCCGTGGTGGTCTATGGAGCAAGCTTCTCCCGCTTCCCCGCCGCCCAGGTGGGGCAGTTCCTGCGCGAACAAGGCCTGGACAGGGTCTACGTGGCGCGGGCCTGCCTGGACACCATGCGCGAGGCCGGCTTCGCCATCCAGGAACCCCGCCGCAAGGCCGCGCCATGAAAAGCCTCTCCCAACTCTTCTCCCTGGCCTGCCGCCTGCTGGTGGCGGGGGTCTTCCTCTACGCCTCCTATGACAAGGTCTGGGAGCCGGCCAACTTCGCCGCCTCGGTGGCCCAATACGACCTGACCCCCCTGTGGGCGGTCAACGCCGGCAGCGTGATCATGGCCTGGCTGGAACTCTTGGTGGGCGTCATGCTGCTGCTGGGGCTCTACACCCGGGCGGCGGCCCTGTGGGCCAGCCTGCTGCTCATCTTCTTCACCGGGCTCATGGTCTATTCAGGCATCACCGGCGCGGGCTTCGACTGCGGCTGCTTCCCCGGCGGCGTCCCCGGCGAGGCCCACGAGGCCGGCTATGAAGGCGCCCTGCGCGACCTGGGCTTTTTAATCCCCGCCCTCTGGCTCACCCGCCGCCCCGGCAGTTGGTTGGCGTTGAAAGCGTAAGATTTGGGGGGAAACCCTTTTTGCAGCGCAAAAAGGGTTATCCGCACCCAAGCCTGCCAGCGGCAGGCTTGGGGCCCGCGCCCCCCCAAACCCCCCTTCCTAAAAAGGCGAGGGGCCTCATGCAGGCCGCCGTAGGGCGGGTTAGCCAAGCGTAACCCGCCATCCTCCTACAGCGGCCGCAATTTTCCCTGGCGCAGCTCCAGCCTCTCGGGGCAGGTGCGCTCAAGGAAACCCCGGTCGTGGCTGATGATGGCCCAGCCCAGGTTTGATTCCTCCAGCACCCGCTCCAGGCGGGCCTGGGTATCCTCGTCCAGGCCGGTGGTGGGCTCGTCCAGGAGCAGGGCCTTGGGCTGCATGGCCAAAACGGTGGCCAAGGAGACCAGGCGCTTCTCGCCCCCGCTCAGGTGCCAGGTCACCCGCTCCTCGAAACCGGCCAGGCCCAGGCGCTCCAAGGTGCTCTTGGCCTGGCTGATGGCCGCCTCCCGCCCCAGGCCCAGGTTCAGCGGCCCAAAGGCCACGTCCTCCAGCACGGTGGGGGAAAAAAGCTGGTCGTCGGGGTCTTGGAAGCAGAACCCCAGGGCCGCGCGCACCTCGCGGAAATCCGGTTCGCCGGCCCGCCGCCGTCCCAAGGCCCAGACCTCGCCCTGTTGGGGCTCTATGAGCCCCATGGCCAGCAGAAACAGGGTGGACTTGCCCGCCCCGTTGGGACCCAAGATGCCCAGGCGCTGCCCCTGGTCCAGGCTGAAGTCCAGCCCCTTGAGGACCGGCGGCCGGCCGTGATAGGCGAAGTGGATGTCCTTCAAGGCCAGCAGTTCCATGCTTATCCCCATATGCCCGCCGCCAGCAGGCCCAGCAGCAGCAAGGTGGAAACCGCCACGAAGCATCTGTCCCGCGCGCCCCAGTGAAAATGGTCCAGCAGCCAGAGCGTGCCCGAGAACCCCCGGCAGAGCATGGCCTGATAGACCCTGATGGCCCGGTCATAGCTGCGCACCAAAAGCATGCCCACCAGCCAGGCATAGGTGCGGTAGGTGTGCAGATTGCTCTTGGGAGCGAAGGCGCGCACCTTGAGCGCCCAGTCCAGGCGGTGGTATTCCTGGTGCAACACGTGCAAGTAGCGGTAGAAAAACAAGAACAGGTGGACCAGCTTGTCCGGGGCCTTCCAGTGGGCCAGGGCGTGGAAAATGTGGCTCACCGGGCTGGTGGCCACCAGGGCCATCAACACCAGCACGATGGCGTTGGTCTTCAAGGTGAACATGACGGCCAGGGCCAGGCCCTCTTCCTGCCAGGCCAGTCCCTGCTCGCCCCAGGTCCAGGGCAGCAATAGCCACATCAGCCCCACGAATCCGTTGACCACCGCCAGCCGCTTGGCCAGCTCCCGCCAAGGCAGCCGGGCCAGCCCCACCGCCAACACCCCCAAACCCAAGCCCAGCCACCAGGCCCAGCGCCCCGGAGCCAAACTCACCACCACGCTGAAGGCCAAGGCCACCCCCAGCTTGCCGCGCGGGTCCAGGCGGTGCAACAGGCTGTGCCCATGGGCGAAGGTTTCTAGATGCATGGCGGAGTTGGGGGAACCCTTTTTTGAAAAAAAGGGTTCCCCCAAACC
>CAZLSD010000134.1:0-8643 GCA_964561775.1 uncultured Desulfarculus sp.
GCCCTCGTCCACCGCCGCGCGCTGCGGGGGGCGGTGGGGGCCTCGCGCGCGGCGGTGGACGAGGGCTGGGTGCCGCAAAGCATGCAAATAGGCCAGACCGGCAAGATCGTGGCCCCCAAGATCTACTTCGCGGTGGGCGTCTCCGGAGCCAGCCAGCACCTGGCCGGCATCGCCAACGCCAAGTGCGTGGTGGCCGTCAACCGTGACGAGGAGGCTGGCATCTACAAGCGGGCCCAGTTCGGCATCTGCTCGGACTATCGCAAGGTACTCCCCGAGCTCTTGACGGTGCTGCGCCAGGAGGTTTAGATGCCCCGCATCCCCTACTGGAACATCGAGGCTGGCTGGTTCATCGATCTGTTGGCGTTGCCAGCCGTGGCGGTGCTGCTCTATGGGCTTTACCGCCACTGGCTGGCCATACGCCAAGGCCGGGTGGTGGTCAGGTTCGTGGAGCCCTGGTCCACCGTGAACCTCCGGCGAGCCCGGCTGCGCAACCTGCTGGTGGGTGGCCTCTTGGCCGGAAGGGTCTACCGCAAGCCCTTCACCGGCCTGGCCCACGGCCTGCTTTTCTGGGGCATGGCCACTCTGGCCCTGGGCACGGCCCTGGTCCTGGCCAACGTGCTGCTGGACGCGCCCATCTTCGTGGGCGACTTCAACCGTTGGTTCATGGCCTTTGGCCTGGACCTGGCCGGCCTGGCCGCCCTGCTGGGGGTGTGCCTGCTCCTGGCCCGCCGCCTGGTGGGGCTGCCCCGCTTGAACCAGCCCAAGGCCCGGCCGGGGTTCGTCACGGTGGAGCTGATCCTGGTGGCGGTGCTGGCCACGGGATTCTTCGTGGAGGGGCTGCGCCTGTCCCTGCGCGGCCCGGAAGATGGCGCCTTCGTGGGCAACCTGGTGGCGGCCTGGCTGGGCCCCGGCCAAAACGCTGCCTCCTTGCACACCAGCCTGTGGTGGCTGCACGGCCTCATGGCCCTGGGGCTGATGGCCTACCTGCCTTTCTCGCCCCTGGTGCACCTGGTGCTGGTGCCGGTCAACGCCGCCCTGGCCAATCCCCGTCCCGGCCTGAAGATGGGCGTGGTGGATTTCCAGGCCTTCGAGGAGGCCTCCGGGCAGGAGCAGCCTCCCACCCTGGGCACGCCCACCTTGAAGGACTTCAACCGCAAGCGGCTCTTGGACTTCGACACCTGCCTGTGGTGCGGCCGCTGCCAGGAGGTCTGCCCGGCCAACGCCACGGGCAAGGCCCTCTCCCCCAAGGGGGTCATGGTCACCCTGGCCGAGCACCTGGCCGCCGGACGCCTGGAGGACGGCAGCCTCATCGAGCGGGTGGGCGAGGAGGCCATCTTCCAGTGCCTGACCTGCGCGGCCTGCCTGGAGGCCTGCCCCTCCTTCACCAACCCGGCCAAGGCCGTGCTCAGCATGCGCCAGCACCTGGTCATGGAAAAGAGCCAACTGCCGGCCACCATGGCCCAGGCCCACAAGAGCCTGGAGGCCCGCCAGCACCCCTTCTTCGGCACCGCCTCCTCGGCCAAGGACTGGCGCAAGGGCCTTGAGGTGCCCTTCTTCACCCCTGGCCAGAGCGAGTACCTGCTGTGGGTGGGTTGCGCCGCCACCTTCGAGGAGCGGGCGCAGAAGGTGGCGCGGGCGGTGGTGCAGCTGCTCAACCAGGCTGGCGTCTCCTACGGCATCCTGGAGGAGCACCGCTGCACCGGCGACCCGGCCAAGCAGATGGGCGACGAGTTTCTCTTCCGCATGGTGGCCGAGGACAACATCGCGCGCCTGGCCGAGCTGGGGGTCAAGAAGATCATCACCCTCTGCCCCCACTGCTTCAACGCCCTGCGCAACTACTACAGCCACCTGGGCGGGCATTACCAGCTCATGCCTCACCCGGTGCTGCTGGCCAGCCTGCTTAAGCAGGGGCGGCTGAAGGTCAGGCGGTCCCAGCAACTCCTGGCCTACCACGATCCCTGCTACCTGGGCCGGCGCAACCTGGTGCTGGACGAGCCGCGCCGGGTGGTCTCCGCCATCGGCCGCCTGACCGAGATGCCCCGGCACGGCCGTAAGAGCTTCTGTTGCGGAGCCGGCGGCGGCAACTACTGGAGCGAGGAGACCGGCGCGCGCATCAACCAGACCCGGGCCCGCGAGGCCTTGGACACCGGGGCCTCGCGGCTGGTCACATCTTGCCCCTTCTGCCTGCTCATGCTCACCGATGGAGCCAAGAAGTTCAAGGAGGAGCCGGTGGTCTTCGACCTGGCCGAACTGCTGCTGGCCGAACTGGAGAGCGGTACCGGCGCTCCCTCCGGCACGGGCCAGGCTGCTTAGCTCCTTCCGTGCGCCCAAGGGCGTGGAGGTGATCATGGCCATGGCAGGGAGTGGAACGCGGCCTTTTCGGGGCGTCCGGCAGTTGGCCAGCGCGCCGTGATGCTCTTTGAGCCCATAAGCATCGGGTCTTTACGCCTGGCCAACCGACTGGTCATGGCCCCCATGACCACCAACTTCGCCCAGCGAGGCGCGGTCAGTCGGCGCATGCTGGACTATTATCGAGAGCGCGCCGCCGGGGGGGTGGGCATGGTCACGGTGGAGGACGCCATCGTGGAGTATCCGCGCGGCAACAACTCCATCAACCCCCTGGCCATCGACCACGATCGCTACCTGCCGGGGTTGGAGCGTCTGGCGCGGACCATAGAGCGCCAGGGTTCCGTCCCTTGCCTGCAAATCTCCCACGCCGGCCGCCGGGCCGGCAGATTGTCTCCGCGCACCGGCTGTCTGTCCATGACCAGGGGACTACTGCCCGTGGCGCCCTCGGCCCTGCCCCATCCCGTGCCTGGCCATGTGGTGCCTAAGCCCCTCAACGCCGACGAGATGCCGCGCATGGTTGACCGCTTCGTGGCAGCGGCACGGCGCGCGGTCCGCGCCGGTTTCCGGGCCTTGAGCCTGCACTGTGCCCACATGTACCTCTGCGGGCAGTTCATCTCGCCTTGGGCCAACCAGCGCCAGGATGGCTATGGGGGCGATCTGGAGAGGCGGCTGCGCTTCGTGCTGGATATCATCCAAGGCATCCGCCAGGAATTGGGGGACGTGCCCCTGATTTGCCGCGTCAACGGCCAGGAGCCAAAAGGCGGGCATAGCCCGGAGGAAGTGGCCCAAGTCGCACGAAGCCTGGAAAAGGCCGGGGTGGACGCCCTGCATGTCTCGGTGGGCTTCGGCTTCGTGTTGTGGGAAGAGGGCTTTCTGCCTGCCGAGGCTCCCATGGGCCTGCCCGAGGGCTGCATCGTGCACCTGGCCGCCAACCTTAAACGCCAGGTCCAGGTGCCGGTCATCACCGTGAACAAGATCCGCCATCCCGACTTCGCCGAACAGGTGCTGCTCAGCGGCCAGGCCGACTTGATAGCCCTGGGCCGTCCCTTGCTGGCCGACGCGCGTTGGCCGGCCAAGGTGCGCGAAGGCCGGGCTCAGGAGATACGCCCCTGCGTTTCCTGCTGCCAAGGCTGCGTGGGCGGCATTGAAAGAGAGCAGCCCATCACCTGCCTGGTGAACCCCTTGCTGGGCCGGGAGCGGGAGGAGGCCGCGCTCCTGGCGCCATCGCCCCGGTCTCGCCGGGTGCTTGTCCTGGGGGGTGGGCCCGCTGGCATGCAGGCCGCTATCACCGCTCGCCAGCGCGGCCATCAGGTGACTCTGTGGGAGGCCTCATCGCAGCTAGGCGGAAGCCTGCGCCTGGCGGCTGTGCCCACGGGCAAGAGCGAGATGCTGGAGCTTTTGCATTACTACCAGCACAGTCTGGCCCAAGCAGGCGTGAAGGTTGAACTCAACCGCCGGGCCGAGGTCGAGGCGGTGGCCGCCTTTGACCCGGAGGTGGTGGTGCTGGCCTCGGGCGGGCTGTCTCAGGGCCTGGAGTTGCCGGGAGCGGAGCGTTGCCTGCAGGCCAGGGAGGTGCTGGAGGGAGCGGAGATTGCCGGCCGGGTGGTGGTGGTGGGAGGCGGCCTGGTGGGTCTGGAAACGGCCAAGTACTTGGCGGAAGGCGGCCGCAGCGTTTGGGTGGTGGAGATGCGTCTGGATCTAGCGCCCGAGATGCCGACCATCACCCGCCTTCCCCTGCTCATGGAGCTGCGCTCGGCCGGGGTGGAGATTCTCACCGGGGCCAGGGTGGTGGCCGTGGGTCCCCGCCACGTAGAAGTCGAACTTGAAGGCAGGCGCTCCCGGCTGATGGCGGAGACGGTGGTGCTGGCGGTGGGCGGACTGCCAGGACATGACCTGGCCGGGCAGTTGGCAGGCCTGGCCGAGATTCATCTGGCCGGTGACTGCCGGCAACCGCGCGATATGCTGGCGGCCATTCAAGACGGCTTTCGGGTGGGCTGCCAGATATAGATGGCCGAGAACATGCGGAGCCCAACTTTTGCGGCCTGGAGGGGGCGGCCAGGATATGAAGCAAACCTTTCAGCCCTCGGAGGCGCCTTCCCGCAGCTTGCGGTTGAACCGGCGGCCAAGTTCGAGGAGAAAGGCCAAAGGGTCTTCCCGCAGCAAACGCTGATAAACCTCCTGGCGCATCATCTGCTCCCAAATCTCCTGCGTCAGGCGCGGCATGCGTTTGGCGCCGAAGGGTTTGAAAGGCGTGACCACGGGAGGAAGGCGCTCTTCCCGCTTGAGGTAATCAAGGAAGTCGTGAGCGGACATGCGAAAGTGCCTACGCGTGAAGACGTCGCCGCTCTTCAAGAAAGAGGCGCGAAAGGAATCGGCGCACTCCCGGCTCCTGCTGGCGACTGCCTGCTCGAGATCAATCACCTTGCGCTCTCGGTCCATGTTCACCCGCTTCCCTGAAGGATACGATCCCTTTGCTACAGGATCGCCCGCGGTTTTTGGGGCGCGCAGTATCCAGCCCAGGTTACCAAATGCCTACGACTTGCAAAGTTCGTAAGGAGGTAAGGTCATGTCCAAGCAGCCCGTTGACGAGGCGATCTTAAGGAGCACTAGTTTTTTCCATGACGTGCCGCAAAAGTACGTTGACGGCTTGTGTTCCATCGCCGAGCTGCGCGAATACCAGGCCGGTGAGCACCTTAATCAAAAGCTGCGCAGCGCCGACTTTCTCTACATCATCCTGGAAGGCAGCATCAGCCTGGAGCAGGAGAACATCACCGGCGAGGTCATCAAGCTGGAGACCATCTTCCCGGGTGCGGCCATAGGTTTCTCTTCGCTCATTGAGAGTGATAACAAACGTTATCTCACCGACGCCCGCACCCTGACACCGGTCAAGGCCTTGCGATTCAGGGCAGACGACCTCCTGCGCATGTTCTACCAGGACTTCGAGTTGGGTTTTCACTTCATGCGCAAGATCGCCCTCATCGCCTGGGAGCGCCTGGTCTTCAGGACCCAACCCCTGGAGCGGCTTTCCCACCCCAAGATGGCCTGAGGCTTGGGGTCAGCTTGCGGCGCGCCGCACCGGCGCGCGGGCTCAGCCTCAAGCGCTGCTTTTGGCGCAGGCGCGGTGGCTGGCGGCCACCGCCGCCCGCTGCGCCTCCAAGTCCCGCGAGGCTTTTTGCTGGCGCCGCACGCCTACGTAATATTCCAGTGTCCGGCGCAGGCCCCGCGCCAGGGGCGTATAGCTGAACTGCAATAGCTGGTCCAGCTTGCGGCCCGCGTATATCAGGTGATGGTCCAGCGGAAAGGGCAAGGGAATCTTGCGGGCCTCGATTTCGGCGGGCGGCAATTTGACCAGCTGCACGCGTTTGCCGGTGATGGCCTCCAACACCTCCACTATGCGCTGGTAGGAAACCAACTCCGGCGCGGCCAGGTTGAAGGCTTGGTCAAAAGCGCGGGGGGTTCCCAGGCAGGCCAAGATGGCCCGCGCCATGTCGTCCACCCAGCAGAAGCTAAAAAGCGGCAACCCGTTCTCGGGGATTACCACCGGCAGATCATCTATCAGGCAGTCGAAGAAATAGCTTTCGCGTGGGGCGTAGTTGTAGCGGCCGTAGATGATGGCCGGACGCAATATGGTGCAATTGATGCCTCGGCTTTGGCACTCTTGGCGCAGCAGCTCCTCGGCCCGCCATTTTTGGTAGCCATAGTCGGCGTAGAGACCCAACTCCGTTTGGGGAGCGCTCAGCTTGGCCCCCTCCTCCGTGACTGGCAGGTCCTGGCTGGCCGCATACACGCTACACGTGCTGATGAATACATAGTGCCCCACCTGCCCGGGCAGATGATTGAGCAGGCGGCTTATGTCCTGGGGAGTGTAGGCGCAGAAATCCACCAGCAGGTCCCAGTCGCGCGGCGGCAGGGCGCGGTGCAGGGCCAGTCCGTCCTGGCGGTCGCAGACGATCTCGCGAATCTGGGGGTGATTGAGCGGAGCCTTGCCCCGGTTTAGCACGTGCAGGTTGTAGCCCTGCTCGTTTAATAGCAGCTCCAAAAACACCCGGCCCGCGAAATAGCTGCCTCCCATGACCAGGATGTTCTGCATTGCCTTCTCCTCGCTCCACGCGCCTATCGTAAAACCAAGCGGTATTTGGCGGCGAACTCACGATCCCCGATGCCCTCTTGCAAGGGGCCGACATGGTCAAGTAAAAACCGGCTGGAGGCCATGCTGAGCCCCTGGCGGCTCAGTTCCTCGCCGGCCAGGCAGGCCAGCTCATCAATGAGACCAGCCTTGATATCGACCGTCTGGGCTACCAGCAGATCATTGACCATGGTCTGCGCCGTCCGCCCCAGCAAGGGAAGTTCAGCCAAGCCGCGATGCAGCCATTTGTAGAAGGGGGCGTAGCGCCGGTTGAGCAGGTAGACCAGGGCCATGAGGTCGGCGGCGAACTTGGTTTCGGCGTAGCGGGCGGCGAAAACCTCGCCTCGCGCCGAGCAGCGCGAGAAGTTGTATTGGCCGGCCTGGCCCGCGGAAAGGCACAGGCGAGCCGCCCGCAAGCGGCGCACATCATCGGGGGGATAGGCCAGAAAGCTTAACCGCACTTGACTAAAGCGTCCCAGGGGATCGCTGAAGACCCGGCCATTGGTGCAGGCGGCCAGGCCTTGCTCAGACAAGCGCAGCCAACCCTCCAGGCTGGAGGGGGCGTGGGCCAGGCCCAGGTGGCGGCGGTAAAAATCCCCGATGCTGCTCACCCCCAGGCGATCCCGGCCCCAGGGCGTGCTCCGGCGGCGATAGCCCTGGAAGCTCTCCGGCAACGCCAGGTAGGCCGCTTGCAGCCGCTCTCCCACCTGGGCATGGTCCGCCGCCTCCAGCCAGATGCAGAATCCCGGCCCCCAGTCGTGATCACGGGACTGCTCGTCGTCAAAGCCAAAGCACTCCGACCCCTCCCCCACCAGACCCACCGCGGCCCGCTCCAGCCACGGAACCCACTGCGGAGTTAGGCGCGGCAGCGCCACCTCCCGGTAAAAGGCCTCGGCCAGTTCCAGCCCCCGCATGACTTACCTTCCCCGCCGCTGGCCATGCTGGTCAGGGTTGATCCTGTCCCTGGAAATCCAGGACCAGGACTTCCTCCCTGCCCGCGAACCGCCCCTGGGCCACCATATCATTGATGCGCTTGGCGGCCGGGGCCGAGACGTATTTCTCTCCGCACTGCTCGCACAAACTGGCCGGGGTGTTCTTGATCACGTAGAGCTGGCCTTCCAGGCGGTAGTCGAAATTGCCCACCACGATTTCCTTGAGCGGCCCGCCGCAAAAGAAGCAGCGGGGCGCGGGGAGGTTTTGTGGCATTTCTGATTCTCCCGCGCGTCGCGCCGGTCCAAGCCAGGCTGGCGGGCGCGGACGATAGGCGAAGAGCACCACCAATTGCCCGGACGGCAGGCGCGCGCAAAGCAGGTGCACCACGCGTCCTCCGCTCTGTCCCAGGATCAGCCAGGCAGGGGGCCGGCTCTGGTGGAAGTGGTCCTCGATGACGCGGCCCTCCAGCAAAGTCTCCGCGATGTCCTGGACGTCCACCTCCCGGGCCAGCAACGACCTGACCACGTGCTCGGAGAGGGCGTAGTCTTGGGCATGGGCCTTGGACCGCAGCCAGTCCGTCATGGCTGGCTTGCCCACGACGCCGCGCCCGTTTCCATGGAACCGCAAACCGCGCAACGCGGATCGCGGCTCACACGCAACTCCTGGAAGCTCATGGCCAAGAGGTCCAAATACAGCAGGCGTCCCACCAGACAGCGCTCCAGTCCCAGCAGCAGCTTGAGGGCCTCCGCCGCTTGCAGCACCCCCACCACCCCAGCACCGACGCCCACCACGCCCTGTGGTTCGGCCACGCCTGCCGGCCTGGGCGGCGCGGGATACAGGCATCGGTAGCAGGGACCCTTTCCCGGCAGCACGCTCATGACCTGGCCCTCGAACCCGGTCACAGAGCCATGCACCAAGGGCTTGCCCAACTCGCAGCAAGCCTGGTTGAGCCAGTACCGCGCGGGAAAATTGTCCAGGCAATCCAGCGCCAGGTCATAGTCATTGAGCACGCCAGCCATGCCCGCCGCTGATTCCAACCTTTGCGCGTGCGTGATCACTGTCTGGCGCGGATTGAACTCCCGCAGGGTGCGCTTCGCCGATTCCACCTTGCCAAGGCCCAGACGGTCCGGGCGGTGCAGTATCTGGCGGTTCAGATTGCTGGCCTCCACCACGTCACCGTCCACCAGGCCCAGGGCGCCCACCCCGGCGGCCGCCAGATATAGAGCGGCCGCGCT
>CAZLSD010000135.1:0-8608 GCA_964561775.1 uncultured Desulfarculus sp.
GTGGCGGGCTTGAGCCTGCTGGTGGCCGGGGTGGGGGTGATGGCGGTGCAGCTCATCGGCGTGCGCGAGCGCGCCCGCGAGATCGGGGTGCGCCGCGCCGTGGGGGCCAGGCGGCGCGACATCCTGGGGCAGTTCTTGCTGGAGGCCTGCTGGCTGGGGCTGGGCGGCGGCCTGGCCGGAGCCCTGGCCGGGCTGGGCCTGGCCGCGGCGGTGCGCTCCCACCAGGAGATGGTCTTTGATTTACCCTGGGACGCGGCCGGCCTGGCCCTAATGATAAGCCTGGCGGTGGCGGTTTTCTTTGGCCTGTGGCCAGCCCGCCAGGCCGCCCGCCTTACCCCGGTGGAGGCGGTGCGCCGGCCTTAATCGCCCCGAAGCGCCGTGACGTGCCAGGGTATGGGGTGGTTGAGCCGGCAGCGGAAGCCCTTGGCCTCCAGCAGCTGGGCGCAGCGCTCCATGCTGGCCAGGGGATTGAACTCCACGTGGGTCTCCAGCATGAGGCAGCCCACCCGGGCCAGCCAGCCGTTGTCCTGGGCCAACACGCTGGCCTCGGCCCCCTCGATGTCCATCTTCACGTAGTCCACCCGGTCAAACCCGTGCTCCTTTAGCAGCCCGCCCACGGTGCGGGCCGGGGCGCGCCTGCGGCCTTGGGCCTGGGCCGGGGCTCCCTCCATCACGTGGAAGCCCCACTCGCCCTCGCCGTCCTCGCCATAGACGACCTCGCCCTCCTGATGCCACACCGCCGCGCGCACCAGGCTGACCCGGGGAAAGAGCGGCTCCAAGTTGCGCCGGGCCAAGGCAAAGTTGTTCTCGTCCATCTCCACGGCCAGCAAACGCCCGGCCGGGTGGAGATGGGCCAGGTGGAATGCGGTGTAGCCAGCGTTGGCGCCCAGGTCCAGGATGACCGCGTCGGCGGGCAGGGGCCGGGGAGGCAGGTGGAAGCCGTGGTGGAAGGTGTCCCAGAGCACGGTGAGGTCGGTGGTCCCCGGGCGCAGCTCCAAGGCCCGGCCGCCCAGGGCGCGCAGATGCAGGCGCACCGGCTGGGGCACGGGCTGGCCGTCGCGCACTCGGCGGTAGAGCATCATGTCGCCCAAGGAGGAGAAAACCCGCCGCTGATCGCAAACCGACCGCCAATGCTCTCCCAACCAGCCCATGTGACCCACTCCGCCCTTGCTCAGTCCCGCTCATCCGCGCCGGGACGCAGTTTATCCAGCCAGAAGCGCCGTTCCTTGCGGTCTAGCCCCAGCAGCCAGACGGCCAGCCCCGCAGTGGCGGCCACGGCCAGGCCGGCCAGGCCCAGCTCCAGCCAGGTGCGCGCCTGCCACCAGGAGAACAACCACCACAGGGGCAGCCCCGCCGCCAGGGCGCTGCCCAGGGCCGGCAACAGGCTTACCCGCCAAAAACGCCCCAGCCCCAGCCCCACCAGGCGGCAGGTGTAGAGGGGCAGGAACCAGGGGCGCACCAGCAAAAGCGCCAGGCCCAGGCTGAAGACCGCGCCCATGGCGCCCCAGCGCGGCAGGGCGAAAAGACAGAAGACGGCCATCAGGGCCGCCTCGCCCAGATAGAGCAGCCCGTTGCTGCGGTGACGCCCCACGCCGTAGAGCAGGGACTCGCAGGGACGCAGGCTAAGATACAGCCCCATGGGTATGATCAGGACGCGCACCACCTGGGCGGATGAATCGAAATCCGGCCCCAGCCAAAGACGCACGAAGGGCCCGGCCAGAAACCAGGTGGCCAGGCCGAAGATGGCCGCCAGCAAGGACACGTAGAGCGAGGAGCGCAGCAGCAGTTCCTGGGTGGATTTCTGGTCGCCGGCCACCTCCAGGGCGGCGAAGCGGGGCATGGTGGCTCCGGCCGCCGCGGTCACCAGGCTGACCTGATAGGAGATGAGCCGCAGGCCGATGCCCAAAGGCGCCACCGCCGAGGCCCCGGCCAGGGCGTTGGTCAAGAGCACCGGCCCCTCGCCGCGCACGCGCAGGCCCAGGTTGATCATCAGGGTGTCGCCGCCGTAGGAGAGGATGCCCTTGGCCCGCCGCCAGTTCCAGCGCGGGCGCACGCCCCGGCCCAGGGGCACCCTGCGCCGGCTGATGAGATAGAGGGTGACGAAGCCTCCCACCGTCACCGAGGCGTGGGCCAGGCCCACGGGCAGCAGGCCCTCCCAGTTGTTCACGGCCAGATACAAGGCGGCCAGCCTGAGCAGGGCCACGCTGGTCTCCACCGTCCCCACCAGGTGATGCTGCTCGCGGGCCAGCAGCATGCCCTCGAAAAGGGTGGAGGGGAAGCTCAGCGCGGTGCAGATGCCCAGCACCAGGAGCGCCTGAGAGCCCTGGCGCACGAACTGGGGCTCCAGGTTCAAGAGGCTCTCGGCCTGCCAGGCCAGGCCGGCGAAAATGATCGCCACCACCAAGGCGATGGCGCTGTACAGGGAAAAGCAGATGGAGGCCGCCTCCCAGGCCGCCTCCTTGTCGCCCCTGGCCAGGTCCGCGGCCACGTTCTTGGTCACCGCCGTGGCCAGGCCCAGGTCCAGGAAATTGGTCATGCCGGTGATGCTCATGAAGACCAGCCACACGCCATAGGCGGTGGCGCCCAGGTGCTTGACCAAAAGCGGCGTGGTGAGCAGTCCCACGCCCAGGTTGGCGGCTAGCCCCACCCAGCGGGCCAGGGCGTTGCGGAGTATCACGGCGGAAGGCTCCTAGCTGGGGGAAAGGCCAGGCAAGCTTTTTTCCGGCTCGCGCTTTATCATAACAGAACCATGCGCCCCGCCCAGGCCAAGCTGGCCTGGCCAGGCTTTTTCCCCCATCGGTTGCGCACGCGTTTTTGTGGCTGCATGGACGTTGGGCTGGATGGTATTTTTTTCCTGGCGGCCGCGCCAGCGCGGCCCAATCGCTAATAGCCCCTGGCCGCAACCTTCTTGCAGGGCTGGATGACATTGACTCCCCGCGTCACCGTGCTGATGTGCGTCTACAACGGCCTGCCCTATCTACCCTTGGCCATGGACAGCATCCTGAGCCAGAGCTTCGCCGACTTCGAGTTCCTCATCGTGGAGGATGGCTCCCAGGACGCCTCCTGGGAGATGCTGGAGAAATTCGCGGCGCGGGATTCCCGGGTCAGGCTGGTGCGCAACCCCCGGAACCTGGGGCTGACCCGCTCGCTCAACGTGGGGCTGGAGCACGCCCGGGGCCAGCTCATCGCGCGCCAGGATTCCGACGACATCTCGCTCCCCCAGCGCCTGGCCCTGCAAGTGGAGTTCATGGACCGCCACCCCCAGGTGGGGCTCTTGGGCTCCCAGGTCTCGGTCATCGACGAGCACGGCCGTTTCAGCGGCCTGACCAGCTTAAACCCCCTGGGCGACGCCGGCATCCGTTTGCTGATGCTCTTGCACACCGCCTTCGTGGCCGGCACGGCGGTGTACCGCCGCGGGCAGCTGGAGAAGCACGGCCTGCGTTACGACGTGGAGATGCTGCACGCCGAGGACTATGACTTCTACGCCAGGCTGCTGACCTTGACCCAGGGGGCCACCCTGCCCCAGCCCCTCATGCTTTACCGCGTGCACTCGGCCAGCGTCTCCAGCACCTACACCGATATTCAGGAGCGCACGGCCGAGAGGATAGCCCTGCAAAACTTCGCGCGCGCCGGCCTGGCCCAGGATTGGCCGCCGGAGCGGGTGCGACTGATGCGTTCCTGGCAGGAGCACGCGGCCCAGCTTAGCGGCCGCCAGCGCTGGGAGCAGCTGGGGCTCATCAAGAAGCTCTTCCGCCAGGCCGGCTCCGCCCTGGGCGTGCCGGCTGCCGACCTGGCCCTGGTGCGCTCCAAGATCACGGCCAAGCTGCGCCAGGGTTATCCGCCGGCCGCCTGGGACGCCTGGTCGGCCCTGGCCTACGCCGGCATATTGCTGTATGACCCGGCGGGCTATCTGGGCGGGAGGCTGGCCAGGCTGCGCTCGCGTCTGTTCAAGCGCGGCGGGGGCCGGCCATGAACCAGGCCCGCGGCCTCAAGGTGCTGCACCTGACCTGGAGCCTGGAGACGGGAGGGCTGGAGCGGGTGGCCCTGGACCTGGCCCGGGGGGCCCGCGCCCTGGGCGTCACCCCTCTGCTGGCCAGCCTGGAACGGGGCGGCGATTTGGCGGAGCAGGCCAAGGCCCAGGGTATGGAGGTGCTGTTTCTGGGCAAGCGCCCGGGCATAGACCTGGGCGTGGCGGGGCGTCTGCGCCGCGAACTGCTGGCCAGGCGGGTGGACATCTTGCACGCCCACAACCAGGCCCCGGCCTTCTATGGCGGCCTGGCCGCGCGCCTGAGCGGCATCCCCGCTGTCTGCACCCGGCACGGGGCCAGCTTCGGCAAGAGCTACAGCCACCAATGGCTTAGCCGCCTGGGGGCCAGGCTTTGCCGCTACACGGTCTGCGTGGGCCAGGACGCGCGCCAGGTGGCCCTTAGCCGCGACCGGACGCCGGAAAGCCGCCTGCGCCTCATCTACAACGGGGTGGACACCGACGCCTACCGTCCGGATGAGCGCGCCCGCCAGCAAGTCAGGGCCGAGCTGGGCCTGTCCCCTGGACAACCCGTGCTCATCAGCGTGGGCAGGCTCTCGCCGGAAAAGGACTACCCCAGCCTGCTCAGGGCCTTGGCCAGCCTGCCCCAGCCCGCGCCGGTCCTGCTGCTGGTGGGGGATGGCTCCGAGCGTGCCGCCCTGGAGGAGCTGGCCCGCCAGCTGGATTGCCCGGCCCGCCTGCTGGGCCTGCGTCAAGACGTGCCCCGCCTGCTCGGCGCGGCCGACGTCTTCGTGCTGCCCTCCTTAAGCGAGGGCATCTCCATCGCCATCCTGGAGGCCATGGCCTGCGGCCTGCCCGTGCTGGCCACCGCGGTGGGAGGCAATCCCGAGCTGGTGGCGGACGGCCTGACCGGCATGCTTACCCCGCCGGCCCAGCCCCAGGCCCTGGCCGCCGCCCTTAGCCGGCTGCTGGAACAACCGGAGACGCGCCAAGCCATGGGCCAGGCCGCGCGCCAGACCGCCCAGAGCCGCTTCAGCCTGCGCGCCGCCGTGCAATCCTACGTGGCCCTTTACCGGGACGCGCTTAACCGCAGCGAGGGACAGCCATGAACACGACCCCTGCCCCGGACTTAAGCTTCGTCGTCATCACCTATAACGACGCCGGACGCCTGCCCCGCTGCCTGTCCTCCTGCGCCCTGATGTCGGCCCGGGCCGGGCTGGAGTATGAGATCCTGGTGGTGGACAACGGATCGGCCGACCACACCCAGGCAGTGCTGGAGGAGTTCGCCGGGGTGTTGGGGCCGCGCCTGCATGCGCTGCGCATGGAGCGCAACACCGGCACCACCTATTCGCGCAACCGCGCCCTGGAACTGGCCCGCGGCCGCCACATCTGCGTGCTGGATTCGGACGCCGAGCTGCTCCAGCCCGATTTCGCGCCCCTGCTGGGTCTGCTGCGCGATTTCCCCCAGGTGGGGCTGGTGGGCCCCGCCATCCTGCTGCCGGGGGGAGATATATACAACTCGGCCAAGCTGCTGCCCACCCTGAGCGACAAGCTGCTCAAGCTGCCCCAGATATTCTGGAGCGCAGCCCCGCGCAATCACGACTGGTATCCCGATTTCCCCTTTGCCGGCCTGCGCTGCGTGGACACGGTCATAAGCTGCTGCTGGTTTTTCCGCCGCGAGCTGTTCCAGCGCCTGGGGCCGCTGGACGAGAACATCTTCTACGCCCCCGAGGACGTGGACTGGTGCCTGCGCTGCTGGAAGGCCGGCCTGGCCGTGGTCTACTACCCCCGCTTCAAGGTGCTGCACCACACCCGCCAGACCAGCCACAAGCAGCCGCTCTCGCGCACGGCCTTGAGCCACCTGCAAGGGCTGATCTACTACCTGCGCAAGCACGGCTACCTGTTCAACCGCCAGCCCATGCGCGAGAGCTACATCCTGCCCCTGGCCCGCGAGCTGGACCCGCGCCTGGCCGCCTGGGAGAGCGCCTCATGAAGTGGCTGGCCAAGGCCCTGCTGCAAAAGCTCTTCTCCGGCCTGCCCGGGGGCGAGCAGGTCAATTATTTTTTTCAGCGCCACCTGGCCAAGACCCTGCCCTGGGGCGCGGAGGAGACTCTCGCCAAGTTCGGGCACGCCCTGCGGCACTACCGCGCGGCCTGCCTGCACGGCCGGCCCGCCCACGCGCCGCGCAGCGCCTATGAATTCGGCAGCGGCCGCGAGCTTATCGTGCCCATGGCCCTCTACATGCTGGGAGTCCAGCGCCAGGTGGTGGTGGATTTGCGGCCGCTCTCCCGGCCCGAGCTGGTGGGGCACGCCGCCCGGCTGCTGGAGGGGCTTTTCGTCCCCCAGACCGAGACGGAGCTTGAACTGCTGCGTCCCTTGCCCGGAGGATCGGCTGGGGACTCCCCCTGGCTGCGCGGCCTGGGCATAGACTACCAGGCGCCCCGCGACGCCCGGGCCACCGGCCTGCCGCCGGCCAGCTTCGACCTGGTCTCCTCCACCCAGGTGCTGGAGCACGTGCCCCGGCAAGAGTTGACGCCCCTTTTGCGCGAATGCCGGCGGCTAGTCAGCCCCGGCGGGGTGGTCTCCCTGGAGATCGACATGCAGGACCACCTCTCCTACTTCGACGCCAGCTTAAGCGTCTATCACTTCCTTACCTTGGGCGAGCGCGCCTGGAATCTGGTCAACAGTGGACTGCACTACCAGAACCGCCTGCGCCTGCCCGCCTATCTGGAGGCGGTGGAGGAGGCCGGCCTGGAGGTGCTGGCCCAGGACATCACCTGGCCCAGCGAAGAGGACCTGGACCTGCTGCAAAACCTGCGCCTGGCCCCGGACCTGGTCAGGGGCCACGACCTGCTCCAGTTGGGAGCCCGCCGCGCCCACCTGGTCTGCCGGCCCCGCTAGCCGCTCCCTTCACCCCAGCGGCAAACAAAAACCCTCTCGCCAGGCGAGAGGGTTTTTTTTCGGCCGGGGCGCGCCCCTGATGCCGCGGCCATGCCGCGCCTTGCCTAGGGCTGGGTCAGGAACCAGTCCAGGCAGGCCGTGGTGCGGAACCACCAGTTGAACTTGCGCGGGGGCAAAATGGGGAAGTTGGGGGATTTGTTGCGCATGGGCGCGTCGGAATAGTAGTGCTTCTCGAAATTCCAGCGCGCCGTCTCCTCCAGCTCGCCCAGCATGCGCTTGTACTCGGGCTTGTTCCGTCCGCTCTTGCGGACGAAGTAATCGGCCGCGGCGATGATGAGCGAGGTGTCGATGGCGTGCTGGCGATCCGTCCAAGGGTCCACCTCCAAATTGGCCACCGGACGGGAGCCGATCAGGTAGTGGGGAAAGGTCAACGGTTTGGGAATGGAGGGATGGGGCTGGTCGCGGTAGGAGCCGTGGCGCGTCACGAAATCGGCCAGGGCCTCCAGCGAACGGGGCACCCTGGGGTCGGCGCTGACCAGGTAATAGCGCAGCATGGCGTCCACCACCAGGGAGGACATCCAGACGCTGCATAGCCAGCCCTCCGCCTTTTCGCCGTGCTGCTTGCCGGTGTGCACGAAGCAGCCGTCCGGGGGCGAGCCGCCGTGGGTGTCGAATTGCATCTGGTAGGCGGCGTCGAAGATCATCTTCGCCCGCTCCAGCTGCACGGGCTGGCCGGTCAGTTCATAGGACACGGTGGCGTTGAGCAGGGCGAAACCCAGATGACGCTCGGTCCAGAAACTCTTGCCGGCCGAGTAGTGGGGGTCCCAGGAGTCCAGCAGCTTGTACACGCGCTGGGAAATATCCAGCATGCGTTCGTCGCCGGTCAGCCAATAATCCAGGGCCAGGCACTCCTGATAGCCGTACTTCAGGTCAGGGCCGCCCTTGGACCCCAGCAGGGCCAGCTTGCCGTCGGGCTGCACCTGGCTGGCATAGAACTGGGCGGCCTGGTGAGCCGCGGCCAGGGTCGCGGCCTCGCCCCGGCGCAGGTAGGCCACGAAAAGGGCGCCGGCGCGGTCATAGAGCCAGGGCTCGGCGTCCTTGGCCAACTCGGTGCGGTACTTGGATTCCACCTGGGGGTCCAGGTTGTTGGTGGCGGTGGCCAAGGCCCGCTCCAGGGCGGCGTCATAAAAATCCAGGGCCTGGCTTTTGCCCGCCGGCAGGATGCGCCCCTTGAGCAGGCTCTGCCCCAACCAGGAGGCGGGCAGGCTCACCAGCACCGGCGGGGTGCTGGCGCTCTGCACGGGATAGTTGCCGGGCTCGGAGGGCAGCCAGCCGTCGCGGCTGGGCCAGCCCTTGGGCTCGCTCTCCTTGCGCGGCGAACCCCAGCCCAGGGTGTAGCGGCGCGGGGCGGTGGAGGAGATCAGATCCTGAAACTGCACCAGGGCCACGCGCAGGCTGCCGGCCTGGGGTACGGGCTGACGCCAGGTGGCCAGCGTCTTGACGAAGATGGGCATCTCCTGGCCCAGGTTGTCCTTGAGCCAAATCTGGTTTGTATCGCTTACGAACCCAGGGGGGAAGGGCACGCCCGCCGCCACCACCACCACCTTGCCGGTGGCCCGGGCGTCGGCGCGAATCTCCAAGGTAATCTCGCCCTTGGGCTGGGGATTGGGAAAAAAGCCCAAGTAGGCTGGGTCGCTGGGGGTGGCGGTCTGGGGCTGGGCC
>CAZLSD010000136.1:0-8515 GCA_964561775.1 uncultured Desulfarculus sp.
GAACCCGCGACCTGCTGATTACGAATCAGCTGCTCTACCCCTGAGCTACGCCGGCATGGCGTCTTTATGTATCAGACAAGGCGGCCTGCGTCCACGATCAGGCAGGCGAGGCGTTTGATTTGCGTCAACGGCGGCCGCCCGGGGTGAGCGGCCGCCGCGGTTTTGCCAGGAATACCGGGCCTAGGTGCCCATGGTCCAGGTGTTGAGATAGGCCTCCTGCTCGGCGGTCAGGCTGTCGATGCCCACGCCGATGGCGGCCAGTTTCAGCCGGGCCACCTCGGCGTCGATAGCCGCGGGCACGGTATAGACTTCCTTGCCCAGGCTGGCGGCGTTGGCCTTCATGTAGGCGGCGCACAGGGCCTGGTTGGCGAAGCTCATGTCCATGACGCTGCTGGGGTGGCCTTCGGCGGCGGCCAGGTTGACCAAACGCCCCTCGCCTAGCACATAGACCCGGCGGCCGCTGCTCAAGGCGTACTCCTCCACAAAGTCGCGGATTTCGCGCCGCGCCGAGGTCACCTTGGCCAGGCCTTCCAGGTCCAGCTCCACGTTGAAATGGCCGCTGTTGGCTACGATGGCTCCGTCCTTCATGGCCTGGAAGTGCTCCTGGCGGATGACGTGGATGTCGCCGGTGACGGTGCAGAAGAAGTCGCCCAGGGGCGCGGCCTCGGCGATGGTCATGACCCGGTAGCCGTCCATGACCGCTTCCAGGGCGCGCAGGGGGTCCACCTCGGTGACGATGACGCTGGCGCCCATGCCCTTGGCCCGCATGGCCACGCCGCGTCCGCACCAGCCATAGCCGCAAACCACGAAGGTGGAGCCGGCCACCAGGCGGTTGGTGGCGCGCACCATGCCGTCGATGGTGCTCTGGCCGGTGCCGTAGCGGTTGTCGAAGAGATGCTTGGTGCCGGCGTCGTTGACCGCCACGATGGGATAGGCCAGCACGCCGTCCTTGGCCATGGCCCGCAGACGGATGACGCCGGTGGTGGTCTCCTCGGTGCCGCCGATGATGCTGGCCAGCAGGTCGCGGCGCTCGGAGTGGATGACCGAGACCAGGTCGGCCCCGTCGTCCATGGTGATGCCGGGCTTATAGTCCAGGGCGGCGTTCAGGTGCTGGTAATAGGTCTGGTTGTCCTCGCCCTTGATGGCGAAGACGGGTATCTCGTGGTCGCGCACCAGGGAGGCGGCCACGTCGTCCTGGGTGGAGAGCGGGTTGCTGGCGCAGACCACCACCTGGGCTCCGCCGGCCTTCAAGGTGGCGGCCAGGGAGGCGGTCTCGGTGGTCACGTGCAGGCAGGCGGCCAGGGTGACGCCCTTCAAGGGCTGCTCCTTGACGAAGCGCTCGCGAATCTGCTTGAGCACGGGCATGGAGTGGGCGGCCCACTCGATGCGCAGTTTGCCCTTGTCGGCCAGCCCCGGGTCCTTGATATCGAATTTCATATGCTTCTCGCTTCCTTGGCTTTACTTTTTCTTGGCCTTGGCGCCCACCATGGCCTTGAGCTGCTCGGCCTTGTCGGTGACCTCCCAGGTGAATCCCTCTTCCTCGCGTCCGAAATGGCCATAGGCGGCGGTGCGCTTGTAGACGGGACGCTTGAGATTCAGCTGGGTGATCATGGCCGCGGGGCGGAAATCAAAGACCTTGTTGACGGCTTCGGCGATCTCGCGGTCGCGGGTGGCGCCGGTGCCGTAGGTGTCCACCATCACCGAGACGGGATGGGCCACGCCGATGGCGTAGGCCACCTGGACCTCGCAGCGGGAGGCCAGGCCGGCGGCCACGATGTTCTTGGCCACGTAGCGGGCGTAATAGGAGCCGGAGCGGTCCACCTTGCTGGGGTCCTTGCCGCTGAAGCAGCCGCCGCCGTGGTGGCCGCGCCCGCCGTAGGTGTCCACGATGATCTTGCGGCCGGTGACGCCGCAGTCGCCGTGGGGTCCGCCCACCACGAAGCGGCCGGTGGTGTTGATGAAGAGCTTGGTGTCGCCGTCCATCATGTCGGCCGGGATGACCTTGCGGATGACCTCCTCGATGACGGCCTCCTTGAGGCGCTCGTATTTGACGTCAGGGCTGTGCTGGGTGGCGATGACCACGGCCTCCACCCGCTTGGGCTTCATGTCCTCGTACTGGATGGTCACCTGGCTCTTGCCGTCGGGACGCAGGAAACCCAGCACGCCGTTTTTGCGCACCTGGGACAGGCGGCGGGCCAGCTTGTGGGCATAGGAGATGGGCATGGGCATCAGCTCGGGGGTTTCTTCGCAGGCGAAGCCGAACATGATGCCCTGGTCGCCGGCTCCCTGCTCGCCGAAAAGGCTGGTCTCGGCGGTGACGCCCTGACTGATGTCGGGCGACTGCTTGTCGATGCTGGAGAGCACCGCGCAGGTCTCCCAGTCAAAGCCCATGGCGGAGTTGGAGTAGCCAATCTCCTTGATGGTGGAGCGCACGATGTCGGGGATGTCCACGTAGGTCTTGGTGGTGATCTCGCCGGCCACGATGGCCATGCCGGTGGTGACCATGGTTTCGCAGGCCACCCTGGACTCGGGATCGTCTTTCAGCATGGCGTCCAGGATGGAGTCGCTGATCTGGTCGGCTACTTTGTCCGGATGCCCTTCGGTGACGGATTCGCTGGAAAAGAGGTAATTGGCGCCCATGCCGCTGGTCTCCTTTTAAGGTCTGGGTGTGAACAGCTAATCTAATCAGCCAAGGCTTTTTTTGTCAAGGTGGGTGGCAGCTTGGCCACCCAAACCCATCCTGGCCGGGCCTTGCCTGGGGGCGGGCTCATCGTGCTATTTTATCAATATTGTACCGCTAAGAAAGAGAGGGCGGCATGAGAAGAACGGGGTTGGCGCTATTTATCGCCGGGCTGGCCTTGCTGGCCCTGGCGGCAGGCGGATGGGCCGGGCCAGTGGAGGCCCAGCAGGGCGGGCAACTGGCCCTGGTGGACGCCCACGCCCATCTGATGGGGCCGGTGGGCGGACCCCATCCCCAGGAGGACTTCGCCGGGGCGGCCCAGCGGGCCGTCAGCCTGATGGACCGGCTGGGCCTGGCCGCCAGCGTGGTTATGCCCCCGCCCTTCGTGGCCGGCCAGGATCACATATTCGACGCCGAGGAACTGGCCCCCCAGGCCAGGCTTCACCCGGGCAGGCTGTTTTTCCTGGCCGGAGGCGGCTCCCTGAATCCCATGCTGCACCAGGCCGCCCAGGAAGGCGTTTGCAGCCCGGAGACGGAGGCCAGGTTCCTGGCCCGCGCCCGGCAGATTGCCGAGTTGGGCGCGCGCGGTTTCGGCGAGATGGCCGCGCTGCATTTCTCCTTCCGCCCCGAGCACCCCTTTGAAGAGGCCCCCGCCGATCATCCCCTGCTGCTCAAGCTGGCCGACTTGGCCGCCCAGTTGGGCCTGCCCATCGACCTGCACCTGGAGGCGGTGGCCCAGCCCATGTCCTTGCCGGCAGGGTTGAATTCGCCGCCCAACCCCAGCCGCTTGCAGGCCACCCTGCCGGGGCTGGAGCGGCTCTTGGCCCACAACCGGGGGGCCAAGATCATCTGGGCCCACGCCGGCTGGGACAACACCGGCCAGCGCACCCTGGCACTGTGCCGCGATCTGCTTTCTCGGCACCCCAACCTCTACATGAGCTTCAAGCTGGACCGCCGCTTTCCCATGAACAGCGCCCAGGATGCCGAGGGCCGTCCCCAGGCGGAGTGGGTGCGCCTGGTGGAGCAGTTTCCGGACCGCTTCATCCTGGGCAGCGACCACTTCCATCTCTCGCCGCGCTCCCAGCAGCGCCTGCCCCAGCGCGCCGGCCCGGCCGTGGCCTTTCTGCGGGCCTTGCCCCCCGAACTGGCCCAGAAGGTGGGCTGGGAAAATCCCCGCCGGATTTTTGGGCTATGATGGCCGGCCGGGGCGGCGCGCTGGGGCGGCGCGCTGGGGCCGTTTTTTAAAAAACCCGTCATGTCACTTGATAAATGCCTTGCCATGAATCATCATCAAACCGGTATGTCAGCCGGCCATTTATTTCAATTTTGTTACGCATCCAATTCAACGGTGGTCATCCATGGCTCTGCCCCCCAAAGCCAAATCCATTCCACTTAGGCGCTATGTCTGGGTGCTGGCCCTGTTGTGGACCCTGGGGGTGGCCATCTCCCTGGCGGTGGCCCTGCACATCTCGGACAAGGACATCTACCAACTGGCCCTGACCCAGGCCAGGGTGGCCTTCGAGAAGGACATCGCCTACCGCCGCTGGGCCTCCAAGCTGGGAGGGGTCTATGCGGAGGTGACGCCCCAGGTGCAGCCCAACCCCTATCTGGAGGATGCCGAACGGGACATCTCCACTCCCTCCGGCCGCCAGCTCACTCTGATCAACCCCGCCTACATGACCCGCATGGTGCATGAATGGGAGGACGTCTTTTCGGGGGTTCGCGCCCACCTCTCCAGCCTGACCCCCATCCGCCCCGGCAACATTCCCGACGCCTGGGAGAAGGAAGGCCTGGAGCGCCTGATGCAGGGCCAGGCCGAGGAGGTGAGCGAACTGGCCTTAATGGACGGCCAGACCTTCCTGCGCTTCATGCGCCCCCTGGTGAACGAGGAGTCCTGTCTGCCCTGCCACGCCAGCCAGGGCTATCAACTGGGCGACATGCACGGAGGGCTTTCCGTCTCCGTGCCCCTGTCCCTCTTTTCCTCCCTGCACCGCGCGGTCAAGATCAACCTGGCCCTGGCCCATCTGCTCTATTGGAGCATCGGCCTGCTGGGGCTTTTGGCGGCCGCTTCCTACCTGGGCCACCGGGTGCGCGAGAGGGAAGAGGCCGAAACCCTGCTCCAGGATTACCAGGAGCACCTGGAAGAGATCGTGCGCCAGCGCACCCTTAGCCTGGCCCAGGCCAAGGACCGCCTGGAAACCGAGGCGGCCGAGCGGCAGGAGGTCCAGCAGGCCCTGGCCCGCAACAACCGCGCCCTCAAGTTGCTTAGCCAGTGCGACCACGAACTGGTGCGCGCCCAGAACGAACAGGAACTGATAGAGCGCATGTGCCGTCTGCTGGTGGAGCAGGGAGGCTATCATCTGGCCTGGGTGGGGTACCGCCGCGATGACCAGCGAAAAACCATAGAGCCCATGGCGATTCAAGGGTCGGGAGAAGACTATGTCCGTGGCCTGAACCTGACCTGGGCCGACGAAAATGGCCTGGGCCAAGGCCCCACCGCCCAGGCCATCCGCAGCGGCAAACCCCAGCTGACCCGGGTGGGAGATCAAGTTTTCGCGCCCTGGCAGGCCAGGGCCCGCCAAAGCGGCATCTCGGTCAGCTTGGCCCTGCCCTTGGCCGCCGAGAGGGAGGTCTATGGCACCCTGAACATATACAGTGAGCGCGCCGACGCCTTCAACCCCGAGGAGATAGCCCTCATGGAGGAGCTGGCCGCGGACCTGGCCTTTGGCATCGCGGCCTTGCGCGCCCGCGCCGCCCTGGAGCGCGCCCACCAGGACCTGGCCCAGGCCAAGGACTCCCTGGAGGAAAAGGTGGCCCAGCGCACCTCACAACTGGAGGAGGCCAACGCCCTTTTGCAGGGCGAGGTGGAGGAGCGTAGGCGCGCCGAACGCGGCCAGGAGGAGGCCCGCCAAGCCGCCGAGGCCGCCAACCTGGCCAAAAGCGAGTTCTTGGCCAATATGAGCCATGAACTGCGCACCCCCATGAACGCCATCATGGGCATGACCGAGTTGACCCTTCTGACCCAGCTTAGCGCCGAGCAAAGGGACTACCTGGAAACCGCCATGCTCTCTGCGCGCAACCTGTTGGCGTTACTTAATAATCTCCTGGACCTCTCCAAGATCGAGGCCGGCCGCCTGGAACTGGAGCAGGTGGATTTCGACCTGCTGGAGCTGGCGGAGTCGGTGGCCTTGAGCCTGGCTGTGCGCGCCCAGGAAAAGGCGCTGGAGCTGACCACCCTGCTGGACCACGACCTGCCCCGGACCCTGCAAGGCGACCCCTACCGGCTGCGCCAGGTGCTGGTCAACCTGCTGGACAACGCCATCAAGTTCACCGCCCAGGGCGGGGTGGAACTGCGGGTGGAGATGCTCTCCCGCGGCAGCCAGTCCTGCACCCTGCATTTCCAGGTCAAGGACACCGGCATCGGCATCCCCGCCGACCGCCTGGAGCATATCTTCGAGCGCTTCACCCAGGCGGACAGCTCCACCACCAGGCGTTACGGCGGCACCGGCCTGGGCACTTCCATCTCCAAACAACTGGTGGAGATGATGGGAGGCCGCATCTGGGCCGAGAGCAGCCCGGGCCAGGGGGCCAGCTTCCACTTCAACCTCAACTTCCACCTGGGCCAAGCCTCGGAAGGGCAAAGCGCGCGCCTGGACCCCCGGCCCCTGCACGGCCTGCGCGCCCTGGTGGTGGATGACAGCTCCTCCAGCCGGGAGCGCCTGCGCCAGCTGCTGCAAGCCTGGGGCATGCAAATCCTGGAAGCAGGCCAGACCGCCCAGGCCCTGGAACTGGCCGCCTCTCCGGGATACAATCCCCCCGGCCTGGCCCTGGCCATCTTGGATGCGCAGATGCCCGGCGGCGGAAGCGAGCTGGGCCAGCGCCTGCGCGGGCTGCCCGGCCTGGAGGGCCTGCCCCTGGTCCTGCTGACGCTCCTGGGGCAGGAGCAACAGGACGCGGCCAGCTCCGAAACCGCCAGAGAAGTGCGGCTGGGCAAACCCGTGCGGCAGCAGGAACTGCTCAAGGCGCTGTTCAAAGCCCTGGCCCTGGGCGATCCCGCCGCCCAGGATGTGATCTGCCCTCCGCTGAGCGAGGAAGCCCCGGCCCAGCCGCGCAGCCTGCGCATACTGCTGGCCGAGGACAACCCCTTCAACCAAAAGGTGGCCAAGGCCATCCTGGGCAAACGCGGGCATCAGGTGACTCTGGCCGAGAACGGACTGTTCGCCGTGCAGGCCTGGGAAAAGGGCGGACACGACGTGGTCATCATGGATGTGCAGATGCCGGAGATGGACGGCCTGGAGGCCGCCCGGACCATCCGGGAGAGGGAGAAGGTCTGCGGAGGCCATATCCCCATCGTGGCGGTGACCGCCCACGCCATGGCCGATGACCGCAGACGCTGCCTGGAGGCGGGCATGGACGCCTATCTGGCCAAGCCCTTGCAGCCCGAGCAGGTCTACGGAGTGCTGGAGTCGCTGACCATCCACGCCCGGGAGCAGCCCGAAGAAGCCGCCGCCTTGCCTGGCCCCGTCTCCACCAGCCTTGATCTGACCCGCCTGCGCTCCATGGTGGGAGACGAGGACCTGGTCCAGGAACTGGTCCGGGTCTTCCTGGAGGATCTGCCGGAAAGCCTGGAAAAAATTGAGCGGGCCATCCAGAAGGCCAATGCCCAGGACCTGCGCATCCACGCCCACGCCCTAAAGGGCGCGGCGCTTAACCTGGGAGCCCAGGACTTGGTCGAGAACGCGCGCGAACTGGAAGAACTGGGCAAGCTGGCTAGGCTGGAGCGGGCCCCCGGCCTGCTGCGGGAGCTTAGGCGGCGCGCGGACAGGCTGGCGCGGGAATTGGCCGGCCCGCTGGCCTAGCCCGGCGCGGCGGCCCCTCAAATCGCGCCGCCCGCGCCTTTTTCATCCTTATAGATGCATGGAGCGGCCCATGGGCCCGGAGCGTTTGCAGAAGATACTGGCCAAGGCCGGGGTGGCCAGCCGCCGCCGGGCCGAGGAACTTATCCTGGCCGGCCGGGTGGCCGTGGATGGGGCGGTGGTGCGCGAACTGGGCAGCAAGGCCGACCCGCTCCAACAGCGCGTGACCTTGGACGGGCAGGAACTGCCTCGCCAGGCCCCCCGCCAGTACTGGCTGGCCCACAAACCCCCCGGCCTGGTGAGCACCCTGCGCGATCCCCAGGGACGGCCCCGGGTGGTGGACCTGCTCCCGCCCGAAGCCGTCCCAGGGCTTTTCCCGGTGGGACGCCTGGACCTGGACTCGGAAGGCCTTGTCTTGCTGACCAACGACGGGGATTTGGCCTATCGCCTGATGCATCCCCGCTTCGGCGTAACCAAGACCTACCGGGTCTGGGTGGCGGGCAAGCCTTCCCTGGAGGCCCTGACCAGGCTGCGCACCGGAGTGATGATCGAGGGGCGCCCCACGGCCTCGGCGCGGGTATTCCTGAAAAGCCAAGACCAGGTGCGCAGTAAGCTGACCATGGTCATCCAGGAGGGGCGCAAGCGCGAGATACGCCTGATGTGCGCCGCCGTGGGCCACCCGGTGCAGCGTCTGGTCCGGGTGCAGCTGGGGCCGCTCAAATTGGGGGACCTGCCCGTGGGGGCCTGCCGCCGCCTGAGCGGCCAGGAACTGGAGGAGTTGCGCCGCGCCGCCGGGTTACAAGCGGCTTGCAAAGGGCCGGTGCATGGTGTAAAAAAGGGGGCGCGGGTCGAAGGCTGCTCATCCCTAAGGGCGCGAACCAGCGGGGCTAACGAGCGTAAATCTAGCAAGCCCGCCAAGACATAGGCACACAGGCCGGTAACTCAGCGGGAGAGTGCCATCCTCACACGGTGGAAGTCA
>CAZLSD010000137.1:0-8512 GCA_964561775.1 uncultured Desulfarculus sp.
TCAGGGCTCCACCGTGGTCACATACACGAACTTGCCGTCTTGCACTTTTAGTATCGTCGCGCCCTTGACCGCGTTGCCATCGGCGCCGATGGTGAGCTTGCCGCTGACGCCCTGGAAGTCCTTGGTGGCCGCCAGGGCCTGGCGCACCTTGGGCCCTTCCAGGCCGCCCGCCCGCTCCATGGCCTCCAGCAGCACGAAGTAGGCGTCGGCGGACAGCAGGTGGAAGGCGGTAAGTTCCTCCTTCAGCTCGCCCTTGGCCCGGGCCTGGTCATAGCGGGCCAGGAAGTCCTGGGCCAGGGGGCTCACCGCCCCTTGACGGTGGCCGTGGGTGGTAAACGCCAGGCCCTCCACGGCGGCCCCGCCGATTTTTATCAACTCGGGCGCGTCGGCCCCGTCCCCGCTCAGGATGGGAATCGTGAGCCCCAGTTCCTGGGCCTGGCGGGCCGCCAGGGCGTCCTCGGTGTAGTAGTTGGGCAGATAGAGCAGATCCGCCCCGGCGGCCTTGATGGTCCCCAGTTGGGCGCTGAAGTCCTGGTCGCTGGTGGCGCACTTGGTATGGGCCACGATCTTGCCGCCCAGGGAGGCGAACTCGCGCATGAAGAAACTGCCCAGCCCCACCGAGTAGTCCTGACTGATGTCCATGAGCACGGCGGCCTGGCGCGCCCCCAGGTTCCTGTAGGCATAGCGGGCCGCCACCACCCCCTGCCAGGGATCGGCGAAGCAGGTGCGGAAGACGTATTTCCTGCCCTGGGTGAGGATGGGATTGGTGGCCGAGCTGCTTATCAGGGGAATCTGGTTCTGCTCGGCGATGGGGGCGGCGGCCAGGGCCCGGGTGCTGGTCTCCGGGCCTATGAAGGCCACGGCCTTTTCCTTTTTGAGCAGCAGGCTGGCCGCGTTGGCCGCTTCCACCGGCTCGGTCTTGTTGTCGGCCAGCGCCAGCTTGACCGGACGCCCCAGCACGGCGGGGCGCATCTGCTGGGCTATCTTGATGCCGTCCCAGCTCATCTGGCCATAGGCCGCCGCGCCGCCGGTCATGGAGAGGTTGACCCCGATGACCACCGGCTCGGCGGCCAAGGATGGCCGGGCGCCCAGGAGCGTCAGGAGCGCCAAAGCGGTCCACAGGCTTGGGCCACGCAGCCAAGTCATGCCCAGTCCTCCAGCCATGAGGAGAAGGGAGAGCGCCCCATCACGAGCGGGGGGTGCGCCAAGGCCAGGCCGGGAGAGGCCGCCTGGCCGCACCTCAAATTAGTCGGCAACCCGGCGGGCTGTCAAGGCGCATCGTCACAGGCCGGAATGGCTTTAAGAATCGGGCGGGCGTCTGCCCAAAAGAGGTTTGGAGAGTTTTTGCTGAAAACCCCGGTTGGCCCGCCAAAAGAAGAAATAGAAGGCCTGCCCCACCGGATTGGTGAGTTGGTCCCAGGCCAGATGCCAGAGCCAGCCCGCCACCGCGGCCCAGGCCCAGGCTGGCCAGCCCAGCAGGTGCAGCGCCAGCACCGACAGGGGCAGCAGTTCCCAGGAGTGCAGCACCACGGTCATGCGCACCACCTGGTGCAGGTGGTAGGAGTTAAAGAAGTCCCTGACTCCGCGCCAGCCCCCCCGCCACCACAGATAGTCGGGTATGTGGTCCACGTCCACGCCCAGGCTGACCAAGGCGGAGAACAGGGCCAAGGGCGCGGAATCACTTACGCTGAATACGCCGGCCGCCAAGGGCAGGGCGGCCAGGGCGTGGGCGTTGGTGCGCATGGAATGCTCCGGTCCGCCTGGTGAGGCCAGGATTGAGTCCAGGACCAGCTTGATTCACATTCTTTAGAAAATTAGGCTCAAGCCTGCTTGGCTTGGGCACGATTAAGATTGTATAGTAACTGATTATGCGTATCACTACTTATGCGTGTCATGACACATCCAGCCGCGTACGAAGGGCGGGCCATGAAGGAGCAGCTGCGGCTTAAGGGGCTATTGGCCAAGCAAGAGGCCCTGCGCCAGGTGACGCAGGCCATGGCCCGGCAGGTGGAACTGGACATCCAGCCCCTGTTCGAGGAGGCCCTGGCCCACCTGGCCCAAGCCGTGGAAGCGCCCATGGCCTGCCTGCACCTGGCCGACGAGGAGGCCCAGACGCTCTCCTTGGTGGCGGGCCACCGCCTGGACCCGGTCTGGGCCAGGGCCTGGGCCCGCCTGCGCCTGGCTGGCTCGGCCGTGCCGGCCAGGGTGAAAAGGGAGAGCCAGGCCCTGGAACTGGTGGGAACCCAGGCTCCCGCCGGCCTGGAGGCCGTCAGTTGCGCCCCGGTCATGGGCGCCCAGGTCACGGTGGGGACGCTGACCCTGCTCTGGCCCACTCCCCAGAGGCCGCCCGACGACCCGGACCGGCAGGGGTTCCTGGACGTGGCCGGGCATCTGCTGGGGCTCAGCATGGAGCACGCCGGCCTGGTCTCGGAGCTGATGAGCAACCTGGAGCAGGTGCGCCAGTTGCAGCAGGCCGAGGAGCGCAGGAACCGCGAGTTGGCCGATCTCAACGAAACCTTGCGGTTGGTCAACGCCCAGTTGGCCGAGCTGTCCTTAACCGACGCCCTGACCGGTCTGGCCAACCGCCGCCACCTGATGGACCGCCTGGCCCAGGAGGTGCAGCGGGCCCGCCGCCTGGGCCAGCCCCTTTCCCTGCTCATGGCCGACTTGGATCACTTCAAACGGGTCAACGACCAACTGGGGCACCAGGCCGGCGACCGGGCCTTGCGCGAGTTCGCGGCCATGGTCCGGGGCAGCGTGCGCGAGGTGGACCTGGTGGGGCGCTATGGCGGGGAGGAGTTCGCCGTGCTGCTCTTGGACTGCGCCCTGGACGCGGCCTTGATGGTGGCGGGCAAGATCAGGCGCACGGTTAAGCAGGGGCTCAAACACTCGCCCTTCGACAGCCTGGGCGGGCTCACCGTCAGCCTGGGCGCGGCCCAGCTGCTGGACGGCATGGGGCCGGAGGATTTCCTGGCCCAGGCCGACCGCGCCCTCTACATGGCCAAGGCCAATGGCCGCGACCGGGTGGAGCCCCAGGCCCCGCCGTCCAGTTAGACCAGCCTACAAGTCGAAGCTGGCCAGCACCGGGGTGTGATCGCTGGGCTTGTCCCAGCCCCGGGGCTCTGTGTCCACCCAACAGGCCGAGCACTTGGCCGCCAAGGGGGCGCTGGCCAGCAGGTGGTCTATGCGCCAGCCCAGGTTGCGGGCGAAGGACTTGGGCAGGCGGTAGTCCCAGAAGGTGAACTGCTTTTCCTCGGGATGATGCTGGCGGAACAGATCGCTTAAGCCCCAGGCCATGGTCCGGGCCAGGGCCGCCCATTCCTCGGGATGGAAGCCCACCTGGCCGGCCAGGCGCTTGGGGTCGTAGACATCCAGGGGACCGGGGGCCACGTTGATGTCGCCGCACCACAAAACCTGTTCACTGGGCTGGCAGCGGGCGGCTAGCCAGGCCTCCATCCGTGCGAAATAGGCCAATTTGGCCTGGAAGGCCGGGTCGGCCGGGTCGCGCCCCTGGGGCACATAGGAGTTGATCAGGCGCAGGCCAGCCACCCGGGCGGTGATGAAGCGGGCCTCGGGGTCGGGCTGGCCGTCGTCAAAGCCCTTTTGCGCCTCCTCCAGGGGCAGTTGGCTGAGTATCGCCACCCCGTTGAAGGATTTCTGCCCCCACACCGCGCACCGATAGCCCAAGTTTTGCAACTCCGCCCAGGGAAAATCAGCCTCCTGGGCCTTGATCTCCTGCAGGCAGACCACCTGGGGCCGGGCCGAATCCAGCCAGCGCAGCAGCACGGGCAGGCGGGCGCGGATGCCGTTGACATTGAAGCTGGCCAGGGTGATGCTCATGCCCGCCATGATAACACAGGCCAAGCTTTGGCCCAAGAGTCTGGCGGTGTTGCCAAAACCGCGGGTGGGGATATAAACTAGCCCCACTTTATTCCCGCCAACGGGGTTTGCCATGCCGATCTACGAGTTTCGTTGCGAGACCTGCCAAGGGGTCTTCGAGCACCTGGCCTTAAGCCAGGGAGAGATCATCAACCTGGTCTGCCCCGTCTGCGGCGGCGAGAACCTGAGCCGGGTCATGAGTTCCTGCTCCTCGGTGGTGCATGGCGGAGGCTCCTCGGCGGGGGCCTCGCCGGCGGCCTCGGCCCAGGTGCAGAACCGCTCCTGCGCCAACGCCGGCAACTGCGCCACCATCACCCTGCCGGGCGTGGATTAGCCTTGGAAACCGCCAGGGAGCGGGTGATCTTCCAGGCCGGCCAGGTCCAGGACTTGGTGGAGCGCCTGGCCCGGGAAGTGGCGGCCCGTCACGCCAGCCTGGAGGGCTTGGTGCTGGTGGGCATCCGCACCGGCGGAGCCTATCTGGCTGGCCGCCTGCGCCAGGCCCTGGCCGACCTGACCGGGGTCGGCCTGCCCGCCGGGGTGATGGACATCACCCTTTACCGCGACGACTGGACCCGCCTGGATGCCAAACCCCGGGTGGGGCGCACCCAGATAGACTTCCCCATCGACCGCAGCCTGGTGCTATTGGTGGACGACGTTCTCTTCACCGGACGCACCGTGCGGGCCGCCCTGGACGCCCTGGTGGACATGGGAAGGCCCCGGCGCATCGAGCTCTTGGTGCTCATCGACCGCGGGCAGCGCGAACTGCCCATCCAGCCCGACTACGTGGGGGCCACCGTGCAGCCCGGAGCGGGCGAGGTGGTGGATGTGGTGCTGCGCGAAGGCGGAGCTCCCCAGGACCAGGTGGTTGTCCGCTATCGCTAAATTCCATGTAAAACCCGTCATTCGTCAAAGCTAATACCTAGTTATTGCTAAATACAATCAAACACAACGCTTGACATTCCTTTGTGTGCGGATGTACAAGGATGGCGTCTCCCTTAAAGGAGCCGAGGTATCCCCTTGCCCATGCTTTTTCGCAAAGGAAACCCAAGTGACTTACTCAGCATACCATTCATGCGAGGAGCGCCATGGCGGCAGATAAAAAGGTAACAGGCGCGGTGATGGTGGTCGGAGGCGGCATCGCGGGCATGCAAGCCGCCTTGGACTTGGCCAATTCTGGCTATTATGTGTATTTGGTGGAAAGAAGTCCGGCCATTGGCGGGGTTATGTCTCAACTGGACAAAACCTTCCCCACCAATGACTGCGCAATGTGAATTATCTCCCCCAAACTGGTCGAGGTCGGCCGGCACATAAATATCGAGCTTCTGACTCTGAGTGAAATCGAGGAGATAAGCGGGGAGGAGGGCGACTTCACCGTCAAGGTGTTGAGCCACCCGCGCTACATCGACATGAGCAAGTGCATCGCCTGCGGGCTTTGCGCCGAGAAATGCCCCAAGAAGGTAGTCAACGAGTACAACGAGCGATTGGACAAGCGCAAGGCCGCTCACGTGCGCTACGCCCAGGCCGTGCCGCTAAAGTACTGTATCGACAGCGAGAACTGTCTTTACTTCCAAAAGGGCAAGTGCAAGGCCTGCCAGAAGTTCTGCCCCACGGGCGCGGTCAACTTCGACGAGCAGGAGAGCCGCAGCGAGGTCAAGGTGGGGTCGGTCATCATCAGCACCGGCTTCAAGCCCTTCGACCCCTCGGTGTACCACCAGTACTCCTACTCCAACTTCCCCAACGTGGTCACGGCCCTGGAGTTCGAGCGCATCCTGGCGGCCTCCGGTCCCTGGATGGGGCATTTGGTGCGTCCCAGCGACGAGAAGGAGCCCAAGAAGGTCGCCTGGGTGCAGTGCGTGGGCAGCCGCGACATCAACAACTGCGACCATGCCTATTGCTCGGCCGTCTGCTGCATGTACGCCATCAAGGAAGCGGTCATCGCCAAGGAGCACTCCCACGGCGGGATGGACGCCACCGTCTTCTATATGGACATGCGCACCTTCGGCAAGGATTTCGAGCGCTACTACGAGAACGCCAAGACTTCGGGCGTGCGCTTCATCCGCTCCCGTATTCACACCATAGGCGAGCAGGACGACAAGTCCCTGCGCGTGGAGTACGCCACCGAGGACGGTCACGCCCTGGTGGAAGAATTCGACATGGTGGTCCTTAGCCATGGCCTGGAGGTTCCCCCCAGCACGGTGGACCTGGCCGGCCGCATGGGCATCGAGCTGCGCGAGAGCAAGTTCATGAAGACCAGCTCCTTCAGCCCCGTGGCCAGCAGCCGTCCCGGCATCTATGTCTGCGGCGCCCTGGCCGGGCCCAAGGACATCCCGCTCTCGGTGGTGGAGGCTTCCGCCGCGGCCTGCGCGGCGGCGGGCAAGCTGAGCAAGGCCCGGGGCACCCTGGCCCAGGAAAAGGAAATCCCCCCCGCCGTGGACGTGCGCGGCGAGTCCCCCAAGGTGGGCGTCTTCGTCTGCTCCTGCGGCATCAACATCGCCGGCGTGGTGGACGTGAAATCGGTCTGCGAGTACGCCAAGACCTTGCCGGGCGTGGCCCACGTGGAGAACAACCTGTTCTCCTGCTCCCAGGACACCCAGAACAAGATGGCCGACGTCATCCGCGAGCAGGGGCTCAACCGGGTGGTGGTGGCGGCCTGCACCCCGCGCACCCATGAGCCGCTCTTCCAGGAAACCCTGCAAGCGGCTGGCCTGAACAAGTACCTCTTCGACATGGCCAACATCCGCAACCAGAACTCCTGGGTGCACTCGGGCCAGCCTCAGATGGCCACCGAGAAGGCCAAGGACCTGGTGCGCATGGCCGTGGCCAAGGCCAGCCTGCTCAGCCCGCTGGACGAGGTCAAGCTGGATGTGCAGCCCTCGGCCATGGTCATCGGCGGCGGCATCGCCGGCATGAACGCGGCCCTGGAACTGGCCCGCCAGGGCTTCCCCACCCACCTGGTGGAGCGTGACGGGGTTCTGGGCGGCAACGCCCGCCTGCTGCGCACCACCGCCCTGGGCGAGGACGTGCAGGCCTATCTCAAGGATATTATCGCGCAGGTGGAGGCCGAGCCCAACGTCACCCTGCACCTGGGCTCCGAGATCAAGAACGTGGACGGCTTCGTGGGCAACTTCAAGACCACCCTGGCCACTCCTGAAGGCGAGCAGATCGTCGAGCACGGGGCCACGGTCATCGCCATCGGCGCCCAGGAATACCGTCCCACGGAGTACATGTACGGTCAGGACAAGCGGGTCATGACCTACCTGGAGATGGACGCCGCCTTCATGAGCGGGGACTTGGACCCCAAGAAGGTGGGCTCCGCCGTCTTCATCCAGTGCGTGGGCTCCCGCGAGCCGGAGCGCCCCTATTGCTCCAAGGTCTGCTGCACCCACAGCGTGGAGAGCGCCCTGCACCTGAAGGAGCACAATCCCGACTGCCAGGTGACGGTGCTCTACCGCGACATGCGCACCTTTGGCGAGCGCGAGCTGCTCTACAAGGACGCCCGCAACAAGGGCGTGCTGTTTGTGCGCTACGATCTGGCGGACAAGCCCCGGGTGGCCGTGGAGGGCGGCAAGCTGACGGTCACGGTCAAGGACCACATCATCGGCCGCGACCTCATCATCGACGCCGACCTGGTGGGCCTGGCCTCGGCCATCGTCAGCCACAAGAACGCCGACCTGGCCCAGCAGTTCAAGGTGCCCCTGGACGAGGACGGCTGGTTCCTGGAGGCCCACCAGAAGCTCCGGCCGGTGGATTTCGCCACCGACGGCGTCTTCATGGCCGGCCTGGCCCACTATCCCAAGCCCATCGAGGAGGCCGTGGCCCAAGCCCAAGCCGCGGTGGCCCGCGCCGTGACCGTGCTCTCCAGCAAGGAGATGTGGCTCTCCGGCACGGTGGCCTTCATCGACCAAAAGAAGTGCGTGGGCTGCGGGGTGTGCTGGACGGTCTGCCCCTACCAGGCCATCAACCAGGACGACAAGGGCCTGGCCGTGGTCAACGAGGCCCTGTGCAAGGGCTGCGGCACCTGCGTGGCCTCCTGCCGCTCGGGCGCGCCCAACCTGAAGGGCTTCACCACCCAGGACGTCATGGCCCAGTTGGAGGCCATAGTACTTTAGGACACCAAGGGCGAGGGGACCGTCCCCTCGCCCACACCAGTTTTTATATACGGGGTTAAGCTATGAGCGAACAAGCTGACTTCCAGCCGCGCATCGCGGCATTCCTCTGCAACTGGTGCTCCTATGGAGCAGCGGACCTGGCCGGTGTCAGCCGGTTGCAGTACCCGCCCAACATCCACGTCATCCGCATCCCCTGCACCGGCCGCATGAGCCCCAAGTTCATACTGCAGGCCTTCCGCAAAGGGGTTGACGGAGTCTGGGTCAGTGGCTGACACCCGGGCGACTGCCACTATATAGCTGGCAACATGTTCGCCCGGCGGCGGTTCGCCGCTTTCAAGAGTTTGGTTGAGTACGTGGGCCTGGAAGAAGGCCGTCTGCAATTTTCCTGGATCTCCTCGGCCGAGGCCCAGAAGTTCCAGCAAACCGTCGTCTCGGTCACCGAGGCCGTCAAGGCCTTGGGCCCGGCCAAGCGCCTGGTCAAAGACATCCGGAAGGTGGCCTGATGGAAGGGATAGCCGCGCAGA
>CAZLSD010000138.1:0-8484 GCA_964561775.1 uncultured Desulfarculus sp.
GCCCCAGCCCCAGCCCGCCGCGCCGCCGCCGGAGGCCGCCCCCGCTCCGGCCGAACTGGAGGACTGGTAGTGCCGGAACTGGTCCGCTATCACCAGGCCCTGGAGGGCCTGGACCCCGTGCGCCAGATGGGGCGGGTGACCCAGGTGGTGGGCCTGGTGGCCGAGGCCCAGGGCCTGCTGCTGCCGGTGGGGGCCGGCGTGTTCTTGCAGATGGAGGCGGGCAACCGGGTGCTGGGCGAGGTGGTGGGCTTTAAGGGCGAACGCATGCTCATCATGCCCTATGCCGAGACGCGCGGCCTGCAACCCGGCTGCCTGGTGGAGTCGGCCGGCAGCGAAGGCATGGTCAGGGTGGGGCCGGGGTTTCTGGGCCGGGCCATCGACGGCCTGGGGCACGCCTGCGACGGCGGAGCCGAGCCAGCCTATCAGGCCCTCTATCCCCTCTACAACAGCCCGCCCCCAGCCATGAGCCGCCGCCGCATCACCGAGCCGGTGGACGTGGGCGTGCGGGTGATGAACGCGCTTTTGACCCTGGGCAAGGGGCAGCGCGTGGGCATCTTCGCCGGCTCCGGCGTGGGCAAGAGCACCATGATGGGCATGGTGGCCCGCCACACCGCCGCCGACGTCAGCGTCATCGCCCTGGTGGGCGAGCGCGGCCGCGAGGTGCGCGACTTCATCGAGCGCGACCTGGGGCCGGAGGGCCTGCGCCGCTCGGTGGTGGTGGTGGCCACCAGCGACCAGCCCGCCCTGGTGCGCATCCGGGCCGCCTATCTGGCCACGGCGGTGGCCGAGTATTTCCGCGACCAGGGGGCCGACGTGCTGCTCATGATGGACTCGGTGACCCGTTTCGCCCTGGCCGCCCGCGAGGTGGGGCTCTCCATCGGCGAGCCGCCCACCACCAAGGGCTACACCCCCAGCGTCTTCGCCCAGCTGCCGCGCCTGTTGGAGCGCGCCGGCACCACGGGGGGCGCCGGCTCCATCACCGGCCTCTACACCGTGCTGGTGGAGGGCGACGACGTGACCGAGCCGGTCAGCGACGCCATGCGCTCCATCCTGGACGGGCACGTGGTGCTTACCCGCCGCCTGGCCGATCAGGGGCACTATCCGGCCGTGGAGGTGCTGGGCTCGGTCAGCCGCCTCATGCCCGACTTGAACCCGCCCGAGGTGCTCTCCAGCGGCCGCCAGCTAACCGAGCTTTTGGCAGCCTACCGCCGGGCCGAGGACCTGATCAACATCGGGGCCTACGCCGAGGGGACCAACCCCAAGATCGACCGCGCCCTGCGCATGATGGACCGCATCAACTCCTTCTTGACCCAGGGCATGGAGGAGGGCGTGGACTTAAACGCCAGCCGCGAGCAGCTCTTGAACCTGATGCGGCAGAGGTAGCGCCATGCCCTTCCGTTTCCGGCTGCAAAGCGTGCTGGACCACCGCCAGCACCTGGAGGACCTGGCCTTCAACGCCTTCGCCCTCAAGCAGCGGGCCCAGATGGATTGCGAGGAGCAGATAGCCTGGATGCGGGCGGAGATGGAGCGGGCGCGCGAGGAGCTCTACCGGCGCGAGGAGCGCGGCATGCTGGCCCAGGAATATGTGCTGGCCAACGAATACGTCACGGTGCTGCGCCTGCAAGTGCTGCGCAACCAGGCTAGGCTGCCCCAACTCAAGGCCGAGACCGACGCGGCCCGCCAGCTGCTCATCGAGGCCACCCGCCAACGCAAGGTGCTGGAGATTTTGCGCGACCGCCACCGCCAGGAATACGAGGCCGAGCAGCGCGCCCAGGAACAGCGGGTGCTGGACGAGGTGGCGGTGGGTTCTTTCGTGCGGAGGCAGGCCACATGAAACGCGGTGAGAGAAGAACCGGCCTGGCCCTGATCCTGGCCTGCCTGCTGGGGCTGGGCGGGGGCTGGTCTTGTTCCGTCTGGGCCCAGGAGGCCAAGGGCGAAAAGAAGGCCGAGGCCAAAACCGCCGCCGAGGCCAAGCCTCCGGCCAAGACGCCGGCCAAGCCCGCTCAGCCCAAGCCCAGCGAGGACGAGGTCAAGCCCCAGAGCATGGGCGAGGATGACGCCGGCTTGCAGATCCCCGACAAGCTGGACCCCCGCATCATCGGCATCATAGAGCAGCGCCGCCAGCAGCTCCTGCAAGAGGAGGACCGCCTGGCCCGCCAACGCGAGGAGCTCAAAAAACTGCAAGAAGAGGTCAACGGCCGCATCGACGAACTCAAGAAGGTCCAGGCCGCCCTGGAGGAACTGGTCAAGGTCGAGCAGACCCAGCGCGCCGACCGCCTGACCCAGCTGGTCAAGACCATGACCAACATGCGCCCGGCCGCCGCCGCCGCGGTCATCTCCAAGCTGGACGATCAGATGGCGGTGGACGTCTTCGCCCGCCTGCCCAGCCGGGCCGCCGGCGGCATCATGGCCGCCATGAAGCCCGAGCACGCCGCCCGCATCAGCGAGCTGCTTACCCGCAACAAGGAGGCCCAGCAGGCCGCCCGCATCGCCGAGCAGGCCGCCAGCCAGGGGGCCCAGCCCCCGCCCGCCGCGCCCAAGGGCCAGAAATAACCAACGCGGCCGTCTTGCCCATCCCCCAGTATTAGGGCGTGAAATCCCCTGCCGAGCCGGGTATCATCTTTATCCAGGCGCTCGCCGCGGAGCAGACCACTTTGCGCCGCGCGCCGCCGCCACTCATGAGCGCCGCGCCGCAACCTGCTTGATCCAAGGAGCGTCAGGATGGCCCAAGTTGTTCTGGTCTACCCAATGAACGTCGGCGAAAGGGGCAACACCAGACCGCCCCTGGGCATCCTGCACCTGGCCTCCATGGCCCTTTCCCACGGCTATTCGGTGGCCATCGTGGACGAGTCGGTGGATGCCGACTCCACCACCTCCCTGCTCAAGGCCATCGGCGGCGACACCATCTGCGTGGGGCTCACCACCCTCTCGGGCCTCATGATCAAGGAGGCCATGCGGGTAGCCGCCTTCGTGCGCGGCCGCTTTCCCCAGCTGCCCATCATCTGGGGCGGCGTCCACCCCACCATCGCCCCGGACAGCACCCTGGCCCACCCCCTGGTGGACGCCATCTGCATCGGCGAAGGCGAGGTGACCTTCATCGAATACCTGGCCGCCCTGGTCAAGGGCGAGTCGCTGGAGGGCATCGCCGGCCTGGGCTTCAAACGCGACGGCCAGCCGGTCATCAACCCCCGCCGCAGCGAGCTTTTCGATCTCAACCAACTGCCCTCGCTGCCCTATCACCTGTTGGACGTGCCGGCCTACTTCGGACCCACCAACTACTTCGGCTTCGACACCGACAAGCTCTTTTCCATCGAGAGCAGCCGGGGCTGCCCCTTCCGTTGCACCTACTGCGTGCAGTCGGTCTATCACCAGCCTCTTAGGCGCATGGACACCGAGAGCGTGCTCCGCCACATCAAGGACGGCCTGGCCGCGGGTTTCCGCGGGGCCTGCTTCGTGGACGACAACTTCTTCTACTCCAAGCGCAAGTCCTACCAGACCATGCAGGCCATGGACGCCGAGAACCTGGGCATCGAGATATACGTCTCGGCCCGCGCCGACTACCTCAATTCGGTGGACGACGACACCCTGCGTCTGATCAAGAAGATCGGGGTCAAGTGCATGTGCGTGGGCGCCGAGAGCGGCTCCAACTCGGTGCTCAAGCAGATCAACAAGGGCGAGGAGATCGAGCAGATATTGGCGGCCAACCGCCGCCTGGCCCCCTATGGCATGTCCACCTGGTTCTGCTTCATCAGCGGCTATCCCTTCGAGCATCTGGACGACATCATCGCCACCTACCAGGCCATGACCCGCATCGTCAGCGAGAATCCGCACGCCCGCGTCAACAACAAGAAGCTCATTCCCAACCCCTTCACCCCCATCTACTACCAATGTCTGGCCCGGGGCATGGAAGAACCCAAGACCCTGGAGGACTTCGTCGGGATCGAGGACCTGCGCTGGGAAAAGGACGCCTGCTACGTGGACAAGGAAGTCGAGCAGTTTTTCCGCAACACCCGTTATTTCGATCTAGTGCTCAAGTATCAGAGCTATCTGCGCGCCCCCAACGTGTCGCCCAAGGAGAGGGCCATCAAGCCGCTTTTCGAGCTGCTGTTCAAGATTACCTCCCTGATCATGGGCTGGCGCTACCGCAACAAGTTCTATCAGCGCAAGGCCGACACCGTGCTCTTCTCCTTCTTCGCCAACCTGGTCCGGCCCGTGTTCTCCCGTTTCCGGCTCCAGTGATCGCCTAAGCGCCTCACGTCGATGAAAAAGTCCGCCCCAGCCGCCCGCCTGGCCGGCCGGCCTTCGGGCGGGCTAAAGGTGCTGGCCCTGACCAACCAGTTCCCCAGCCCCCTGGAGCCGCGCCTGGCCCCCTTCAACGGCTGCCAGTTGCAGGCCCTGTCCCAAGTCTGCCAGCTCAGCCTGGTCTCCCCCCTGCCCTTTTTCCGCGCGCTCAAGGGCAACCCCCAGGGGCAGCCCCTCCCGGAACCAGGCTTCCCCGTGCGACGCCCCTGGTTCTGGTACGTGCCCGGTCTACTGCGCTCCTGGCAGGGGCGTTTCTACCTGGCCTCCTGCTGGGCGGCCATCGCCAAGGCCGCCCGGGAGCTGGAGCCGGACCTGCTCTACGCCACCTGGCTGTATCCCGACGCCTGGGCGGGCATGGCCGCCGCCCGCCGCCTGGGCCTGCCTCTGGCGGTGAAGGTCCACGGCAGCGACCTCAACCTCTTCGCTCTGGACCCGGCCCGGCAGCCGGCCCTGACCCAGGTGCTGGCCGCGGCCGGCGCGGTGATCGCCCCCAGCCGCGCCCTGGCCGACCAAGCCGGGCGGATGGGCGTGCAGGCTGACAGGCTCTTCGTGGCGCCCAACGGCGTGGACCACGGCGTGTTCTTCCCCGCCGACCGGGAACTGGCCCGGCGGGAGCTGGGTCTGGACCCCGCCCAGCGCTGGCTGCTCTTCGTGGGCGAACTGCACCAGGTCAAGGGACCGGAGGTGGCCCTGCGCGCCCTGGCCCGCCTGCCCCAGGCCAGGATGCTGATCGTGGGCAAGGGCGAGCTGCGCCCGCGCCTGGAGCGCCTGGCCCAGGAACTGGGCCTGGGCGAACGGGTGCGCTGGGCTGGTCAGCAGACCTCGGCCGGGGTGGCTCGCCATATGGCCGCCTGCGACGCCCTGGTGCTGGCCAGCCTGGCCGAGGGCGAGCCCAACGTGGTAATCGAGGCCCTGGCCGCGGGCAGGCCGGTGGCGGCCTCGGCGGTGGGCGGGGTGCCCGCCCTGCTGCGCGAGGGCCAGCAGGGCGCGCTGGCCCAGCCCGGCGACCCGGCCTCCCTGGCCGCGGCCCTTGAGCGCGTGCTGGAACGCGACTGGGACCCGGCGGCCCTGGCCGCCTCGGTGGCCAGCCGCTCCTGGCCGGCCAGCGCGGCGCGCCTGTTAGAGGCCCTGGAGGCGGCCCGTCAGGGAGGCCCGGCATGAAAACAGTGCTGCTCATCTGCTACGTGTTCCCCCCCGCCGGGGGCGGAGGCGTGCAGAGGCCGTTAAAGTTCGTCAAGTATCTGGGCGGGCACGGCTGGACCCCGGTGGTGGCCACCCCGGACCGCCCCTCCTCGCCGGTCTGGGACCAGGACCTGCTGCGCCAATTGCCCGCCGATCTGGCGGTGGAGCGCCTGCCCAGCCTGGAGCCCGGCGCTGGCGGCGCGGCCAACGCGCCAGGGCCAGCCAACTCCAGCGGCTGGCGGGCCAGGCTGGCGGCCTGGCTTTTCCCCGACCGCCACGTGCTCTGGCTGCCCACCGCCCTGCCCGGCTTGTTGCGCGCGCTCAAGCGCCACCAGCCCCAGGCGGTGATGGTCACCGCCCCGCCCTTTTCCAGCTTCATCCTGGGCTGGCTGGCCGCCCGCATCGGCGGCCTGCCCCTGGTGCTGGATTTCCGCGACGAGTGGAGCGGCTTCTACGCCAAGGGCTATGGCCCGGGCAGCGCCGGGCGGCTGTGGGCCGCCTCGGTGCGCGTCCTGGAGCGCCGGCTGGTGGCGGCGGCCAGCCGGGTCGTCTGCGCCAGCCCTGATTACTGCTGGCGTTTTCGCGAGCTATACGGCGGGCCGGCGGGGAAATTCGTCTGGATTCCCAACGGCTTTGATCCGGCCGACTATCCCCCCCCGCCGGAGCCGCCCGCGCCCGGCCCGGCCACGCCAGAGCGCCCTTTGCGCCTGGTCTACGCTGGCTCGGTGCACCCCGTGACCAGCCTGGATTATCTCTGGCGCGGCCTGGCCGTTTTAAGCCCGGAAGAGCGCCGTTGTCTGTCTGTGCAGGTGCTGGGCCGGGTCAATCCGGAGATGACCGCCGACCCCGGCCTTAAGGGCTTGCGTGTGCAGGCGCATGGCTATTGCCCCCACGCCCAGGCCCTGGCCGCCATGCAAACAGCCCACGCCCTGCTCTTGACCTTGAGCCCCGGCCCCGGCGTGGAGCGGGTCATCCCCGGCAAGCTCTATGAGTACCTGGGCGCGGGCCGCCCCATCCTGGCGCTGACCCCGCCCGGGCGCGCGGCGGCCATGATGGAGGAGGCCCGGGCCGGGACGCGGGTGGACCCGGACTGCCCCGCCCAAATCGCCGCCACCCTGCGCGAGTGGCTGGAAACGCCGCCGCGCGGCAGCTCTCCGCCCCCGCCCCAATACGACCGCCAGCGCACCGCCGGGCTGCTGGCCTCGGTGCTGGAGGAGGCCGTGCGCCAGCAACCCCGCCGCGCCCGCGCCGACAAGAACGCGACCCAAGTCTTTTTCCGCAACGACGACGTGGGCGAGGGCCTGGCCGGCCTGGCCGAGTTGGGCGGACTTTTCCGCCAGCGCGGCCTGCCCCTGGCCCACGCGGTCATCCCGGCCAAGCTGACCCCGGAAGTGACGGCCTGGCTGCGCGACCAGGCCCCCCACGGCCAGATCGCCATGCTGCACGGCTGGGACCACCAGTGGCGGGTACGCGGCGAGTTCAGCGGCCGCCCCCTGGCCGAGCAAATGGAGAGCATCCGCCGTGGCCAGCTGGCGCTCAAGGAGGCCTTCGGCTCCCAGTTCCTCCCGGCCATGACCTTCCCCTGGCACCTCTACGACGACGCCTCCCTGAAAGCCCTGCGCCAGAACGGTCTGCCGCTCATGAGCGGCATCTACGCCCCCACCCGCCAGCGCCGGGCCTTCTTCGCCCTGGGGCGCGCCTTGGGGCGCGACACCCTGGCTGGGCGCAACGTCTCCTGGCACGGCCGCCAGCGTCCCTGCGGGGTGTGGGAAATTTCCGTGTCGGTGGACCCGGTGATCCGCTACGCCCAGCCGCCCGCTTCCGCGCCCCACCACGATCTGGCCGGCCTCATCGCCCAGTTCCAGAGCTTCGCCGCCGCCACCCCCATCGTGGGCGTGATGCTGCACCACGACTTCTACACCGACCCCGCCCGCCTGGCCGTGGTGGCCGATTTCCTGACCTGGCTGAGCCGGCAACCCCGGGTGCGCGTCCGTAGTCTGCCCCAAATCTGGGAGAGCCTGCGCCAGGCGTCGCCCACCCCGCAAGAGAGGTTCTAGTTCATGACGGTGGCTTTAAGCATCCTGCCCATCTTCGTGGTCATGGCCCTGGGTTTTCTGGGGGCGCGGCGCGGCCTGTTCCCTCCGGCCTTCATCGAGCCGGCCAGCCGCCTGGCCTACTGGCTGGCCATCCCGGCCCTCATCCTGCGCGCGGTGGCCAACTCGCCCTGGCAGGAGGCCTTCCAGCCCACCGCCGCCCTGGCCTCGGTGGCCACTCTTCTCCTAAGCTGGCTATTGGCCATGGCCCTTAGCTCCCGCCTCTTCCCCAAAACCGGCGGACCCCAGCCCTCGCGCGCCTCCTGGGTGCAGGTCAGCCTGCACGGCAACCAGGCCTTCATCGGCCTGGCCGTGGTTTTCTACGCCCTGGGCCAGGCCGGCCTGAACGCCGCGGCCCTGGTGGCGGCGGTGGTCATCATCGCCCAGAACTTCCTCTCCGTGCTCAGCCTCACCCGCCTGGGCTCTGGCCGCTCCAGCGGCAAGAGCGCCTGGGCCAGCCTGCTCATGAACCCCATCATCCTGGCCTCGGCCCTGGGCCTGGTCTTCCCCCTGGCCGGGCTGGCCATGCCCCAACTGGTCGACCGCACCTTGGGCATCCTGGGCGGCATGGGCCTGCCCCTGGCCCTGCTCATCATCGGAGCCAAGCTCAGCGAAGGCCGCCTGGGCGGCAACTGGCTGCAACACTCCCTGCTGGCCACCATGAAGCTCATGGTCCACCCCGCCCTGGGCTTCATCCTGCTCAGCCTGGCCGGCGTCGGCGACCCCGCCCGCGCCGTCACCGTCATCCTGCTGGCCGCCCCCACCGCCACCATCAGCGTCATCATGGCCGGCCAGCTGGGCGGCGACGCCCACCTGGCATCCGAAGGCGTCACCCTCACCCACGCCCTTTCCGCGATAACCTACGCTTTTTGGCTGTGGTTGCTGTTGGGGTAGGAGGGGAGGGAAG
>CAZLSD010000139.1:0-8434 GCA_964561775.1 uncultured Desulfarculus sp.
GGCTGGCCCAGGCCAGCCTGGGCGATGGCCCCGGCCAGGTAGTCCAGCCCGATGGGGTAGACGGGAAAGGCCTCGTTGAAAGGCGTGGTGTTGGTGTCGATGAGCAGAATGTCAGCCACGCGGCCTTTTACCCCTTCAACTGGGGCGGGCACTGGCCGCGGGCTTTAAGCGCCCGCCTTGGGCCGCGGGCTTTATGCCCTGTCCGGCCCTACCGGCTGACGAGCCGGCTTTCTTCCAGAGCGCGCACCAGGTTGGTCATGGTTTCATAATAGGGCGCGGCCAGGCCGTGCCGGCGGGCGTATTCCACCACCTTGCCGCCCAGGAAGTCGATCTCGGTGCGGGTGTGGTTGGCCAGGTCCACGCACATGGAGTCCTTGTGCGCGCCCACCTTGTCCAGATAGCCAAAGGCCTGGCTCATGTAGTCCGGACCCAGGTCATAGCCTTGGGCCTTGGCCACGGCCAGGATTTCCGTAAAGCAGTGGTCGGCGATCTCCCGGGTGGGGGGAAACTCCAAACACTCGCGGATGGTGCGGTCGGTGACCGCGCAGATGTTGGCCATGGTGCATTTCATGACCATCTTCTTCCAGACCAGGAGCTTGATGTCCTCCACCAACTGGGTGTCCAGGCCGCCCTTGGTCAGGATATCGGCCAGCTCCCGGCCCAGGTCCTGGCGCGAGGTGTCCAGCGCGCCCAGGGGGTTGGGCCGGTTGAAGAAGGCCACCTTGGCCTGGGCCGGCCCAGTCAGCGCCACGCCGTAGTTGGCTGAAAGCCGCAGGGCGGCCTTGGCCCCGAAGCGCTCGGCGATGACATCCTCGGTGCCCAGGCCGTTGTGGCAGCTCACCAGCACGGTATCCGGCCCCACCAGGGGAGCCAGTTCGTCCAGCAGCCCGGGCAGGTGAAAGGTCTTGGTGGCGATGAAGACGGCCCGGGGGGCATGAGAGGCCAGTTCGGCCACGGATGCCACCACGTGGCGGGGGCGTTCCTGGTATTCCAGCAGCCCCGAGACGCTTAGGCCGTCAGCGGCCAGGGCCTGGCGCTTGACCGCGGAAGGGGCCACCAGCACCGTTTCCGGGTCCTGGTTTAGCAGAGCCGCCGCCAGCACCGTGCCGATAGCCCCTATTCCCACCACCGCCAAACGCGTCTCGCCCATGGCCCCCTCCCTTGAGGCCCGGCCGGGGCTTAGCAGCCCCGGCCGGGCTTGGTTTACCCTATTTCCTTGTCATCGCGGTCCCAGTACCAATCGGGCAGAACATCCTTCCACTCGTAGCCCCGGGAGGTGAGCACCTTCCAGTGTTCCTTGCCGCCGTGCATCAGCTCGCTCCAAGTCTGGAAATTATAGTCCTCTTTCCACTTGGGAGCGAACTCGTTGATGACCCGGTCGTGCAGGTCCAAGGGCGGGTTGGAGATGTCCTTGGGGTCCACGGCCTGGCGCACCTTGTCGTATATCTCGCCGTAGTTGGGTCCGAAGGCCGGGCCGGTCAGGCCCATGACCGAGAGGCTGCCGATGTTGGCGGTGTACTGGCCGTTGTCGATGGCCGTGCGCTGGCTGGCCACCCAATGCTCCCAGGCCTTGTACTCGCCGGACTCGTACTTGCCCAGGGGATGCTCGGGGTCCCACTGGATGAGGAACTCGAAGTAGCTGGTGTGACCCATGTCGGTCATCTGGATCCAGCCCTCCTCGCCGTACTCGTCCACCAGAGGCGGAGTGAACTTGGCTTCCTTCTCCTTGAGCAGGGTCTTGCCGCGGGCAAAGGAGTGCTCCAGGGTCTCCACCACGAACTCCACCGAGACGTAGCCGCCGGCCGGCCACCACATGCCCGCCGAGTCGGCGTTCTTGATCCAGGACTGGTCGGACTGCTTGGTGCGCCCCAGCTCGCCACCCACCTCGTTCATGATCTCCATCAGCACGCCCTCTTCATACTGCAACTGGGCGGCGCTGGTGTAGCCGATGATGAGCACGCGCAGCACCGAGGAAGTGGCGCGGCCGTCGCGGATTTTCTTCTCGTCCGGGCCCCACTTGGCCCAAAAATCCTCGCGCGAGGAGGATTTGCCGCGGTAGCGCCAGATGGTGGGCACGCGCATGACCGCCGCGCCGATCTCGCAACGGGATATCTCGCGCATGGCCTTGCGCATGGAATCCTCGGAAGGCATGCGGAAGTTGTACCACTTGATGCGGTTGTCGGGGAACTCCAGGGTGCTCAGCATGCCCCGCTCCACCGGCTTCATGCGCTCGGGCAGGAACAGGGGGTGCATCTTGATGGCCATCTTGGTGATGATGCCCACCTTGCCCCACCAGCCCAGGTAGCCGCGCAACAGACCGCGCAGGTCGGGGCCGGGACCCTCGCCCCAGAAGGGGTCGTCGGAGTTGGACAGCGAGCCCAGGCGGATGATCTCGCCATCGGGCAGCACCCACTCCACGCCCAGGATGCGGCGGGTGGCCAGACCCAGGCGGTAGTTCAGGGGCGAGTAGTTGCAGGTCAGCATGTTGCCGATGACCGCCGCCTGGCTGCCGCCGCCGGGGGTCATGGTGTAGAGCCCGCGCTCCTGGGCCTCGGCCTGCAAGGGCGAGTGGATGAGACCCGGCTCCACGATGGCGGCCATGTGGCGCTCGTCCCAGTCCAGGCCGCGCATGCGGGACAGATCGATGGAGACGTGGAAGGGCACCTTGCCGCCGCAGTGCACGCCCCAGAAGGCCCCGATGGGGGTGTAGGGCAGGTGATAGCGGTAGCAGACCTTGACGATCTTCTGCACCTCGGCGGTGTTCTTGGGCATCACCACCACGCCCGGAGGCTGCTGGCCGCGCTGGTAGATGCAGTCATGGATTTCGCCGCCCTTGACGTAGCTCTCGGTGGTGGCGGCGTCGTCGGTGACCCACTCCGGGCCGACGATATTGGCCAGGGCGTTGTAGGCCGCCCGGGAAACCCTTTCGGTGACTTTGGGCATGGGCCGTGTCCTTTCTCTAGAGCGAGCCGGCGATGAGCTCGGTGATGTCGAAGACCTGGACCTGGTGATCGCGGCCCTTCAGGCCGGCCTGGAACTGGCTCTTGCAGTAGGGGCAGCCGCTGACCACGGCCTCGGCTCCCACGGCCTTGACCTCTTCCAGGCGCTCGTCCACCGCGTAGGCGGCCAGATCGGGATAGGCCTCGGGCACGCCGCCATGTCCGCCGCAGCACCAGGAGCACTCGTGGTGGCGTTTGAGCTCCAGCACCTCCACCCCGGGGATGGCGGCCAGGATGTCGCGGGGCTGGTCATAGACGCCGGCCGTGCCGCGGTTGAACTCCTTGGCCGGGAACTTGCCGGTCGGCTCCAGGCAGCCCCACTTGCCGCGCTCGCCCTCCCAATGATGGTAGGGCTCGGACATGCGACCCAGGTTGCAGGGGTCGTGCCAGGCCACCTTGAGGTCCAGCTTGTTCTTGAGCTGCAAGCTGCCGCTTTTGAGGCCCGCGTCCGCCACCTCGCTGATGTGCAGGACCTCGAAGGGCAGGTCGGAGGTGCTCATTTTCATCATGCGGGGGTAGTCCACCTTCCAGGTCTTGTAGCACTCGGCGCAAGACGTCACCAGGCGCTTGGCCCCGGTCTTCTTCATGGCCGCCAGGTTGATCTCCATCTGGGCCTTGAAGGCCTCATAGTGGCCCATGGCGAAGAGGGGATGGCCGCAGCACTGCTCGCCGGGCATGAGCATGTAGCCGCCCAGGGCGCCCAGGATCTTGTCCGTGGCCTTGGCGATGGCCTGCTCCTGATAGGAGGCCCCGCAACCCGCGAAGTAGACCGTGTCGGACTTGGCCGCCGCGTTGACCGGTCCCCACTTGACCCTATCGGCCGGCGAGGCCCCGAAGCGGTTGTGGGTCTTGGCCAGGTTGTCGATCATCTTCTGGTGGGCCGGGGGGAAGTCCTTGCGCTCCACCATGTGGCCGCGCAGGGCCTCCAGGGAGTTGGTGATTTCCAAGTCCAGGTTGCGCTTGCAGCCCGAGTCACAAGCCCCGCACATCAGGCACTGGAAGACCATGTCCTGCATGCCGGGGGTGGTGTCCAGGCGGTTCTCGGTCAGCGCCAGGCCCAGCTTGAGCCGGCCATAGGCCACTTTGGAGAAGTAGTATTTGGCATAGGACGGGCAGCGGTACACGAACCGGTTGTCGGGCATGTAGATGTGGTCGAGCCACTTGCAGCTGGCGCAGCGCATGCAGCGGCGCATCTCGTACATGTAGTCCTTGAGCTCCAGCGAGCCGGAAACGATCATTTCCCCGCCTCCTTTAGAAACAGACGTTGCCGGGGTTCATGACGTGGTTGGGGTCCAACACGTCCTTGACCTTGGCGATGGTGTTGGTGTAGCCCCGGGCGTGCTCGAAGACCATGGGCGAGAGCAGGCCGTAGGGGCGGGAGAAGAAAGCGCCCTGGGCGAAGAGCTTGGCCGCCGCGTCCATGTACATGGCCTTGACCCGGTCCTTGGCCGCCTGGTCGGCGGGGTCGTAATAGAACTGGAACTCCAGGTGGCAGGCGCGGCCCTGCTCGATGGGCTGGAGGTACACGCCCAACTCGTCCACGTTGTAGCCGTGCAGGCCTGCGGTCTCGAAGACGGTCTGGGTGAACAGGGGGGCCTTGTCCATCTTGGCGATGAAGAACAGATCCTGGCAGCCGCCCTTCAAGGCGTGCTTCCAGTAGGGGCGATCCGCCGGCCAGGGGGCGCGCAGCATGGCGGGCAGCTTCTTCTCCAGGCCCACCGCGCCGGCCAGCGAGCTGTCGATGCGCTTGACCGCCGGGATGGCGGCGGCGATCTCCTCCAGGGCGTCCTTCTCGTAGGCCAGTTTCTGCTCCGGGGACCGCGGCGGGCCGGAGAGCACGATGGCGATGAACCAGGGGGGCAGTTGGCGCTTCAAGGCCTCATAGCTGCCGGGCGTGCCGTCGTTGAAGATGAGCGCGCCCACCTGGCGGTTGAGCAGGAAGCACTCGTTGCCGATCATGCGCCGCTGCATCTGGTAGAGGGGCTCGACGGCCTGGGCCAGGTCGTCGAAGGTGATGAAGTAGGCCTTGTCGATGACCGGCAGGTACTCGAATTTGACGATGGCCCAGGTCATGATGCCCATGGTGCCCTCGGCCCCCTGCAGGAAGCGGTACCAGTTGGTGCCGGGGCCTTCGGGGTTGCCACCCTTGGAGTCGGCCTTCTCGGGGAAGCCGGGGGCGCTGGCCGAGCCGGTGCGGAAGCGCATGCCCGAGCCCCAGATCACCTCGGTGGAGGTCATGGGCTCGCCATACTCGAAGCGGGGGTTGGTGGGAACCTCGCGCTCCAAGAGGCTGGTGATGACCGAACTGCTGGCCAGGGGCATGAGCGGCAGGACCATGCGGCTACCGATCTTGGCCATCTCGGCCTGGATCTGGGCCCAGGTCACGCCAGGCTCGATGCGGGTCAGGCGGTCGGGGCCGTCGATGTCCAGGATGCGGTTCATGCGCCGCAAGTCCACCACGATGCCGCCCATCTTGGGCAGGGTGCTGCCCTGGAAGTGCTGCTGGGAGCTGACCGGAATGACCGGCATCTTGATCTCGTTGGCCAGTTTGACGATTTCATGCACCTGTTCGGCGTTCTCGGGCCAGACCACCACGTCAGGCAGACCCTGGGCGCTCATCAGGCTGTGGTCCTTGGCGTAGGCCGCCAGGACCGCGGGGCTGTCGTCCACTTGCCCCGCTCCCACGATGCCAAGCAGTTTTTCCTTCAGTTCCATAGGGAGTCTCCTCGTGTCGCCTATTTAGTTAACATGTAATCTAATTACTTATAAAGTTTGTACAGCTTTGTTCGGCCCGTGTCAAGATTTTTTGCAGGGAAAGCAAAAACGATCCGCACCATCAGGGTAGGGCGGGGCCAGGTTTTGGCAGGCGTCCACGAAGGGCATGCAGCCCCGCGGCGGGCCAGGCGGGACCTGCCAGCCGGCTATTGTGAAGATTCTTACAATCGTAAGGAGTTATCTGTAACAAAGGTCCGGCGGGCCGGCCGCCATCCTGCGCCTATATAATAAGGTTGCGCCAGCTGGGACAGCCCGGGCAGCTTGCCCCGGCCGAGCAAGGACGAGCCACAGCGCGCCCCGTGCAAGCGGCTCCGACCGCGCCGGTTGGGTCAACCCCGCCGCCAAACCAACCCCAGGCGCCGTGCCTGCGGCTTCGCACCTGGCCCCGTTCCCCGGCCAACACCCCTTCCCCATCAAGGATTCTATCAAATTTTTAGTGTATTATATAGCTATTACCTCGTAATGTCCTTTTCGGACGCCTTGATGTCCAGGCAGAATTTGGCCTTGACACCCAGCTTATGATTAATATATAAACTATTTATTACTCAACTTTGCTGGCCTTGATTTTACAGCGATTTCGCGCCTGGCCCGCGGTTGAGTGAATGGCCTCCGTTGCCACCAGCACGTTTTCTCCCGCTCCCATACGGATGCCAGCGACGCGGATATCCAGTTTCGGCGTCCCCCCTGCCCGGCGCGACGCCTGTGCCCAATGGCTGACCTGCCTTCTTGCCCGGCAGAGATTTGGATATACCCCATGCCCATACACCCCGGGAGCGATTACCATGACCATGGGAGAAATTTTACGCAGGACCGCCTACCGCGTGCCGGACAAGACCGCCTTGATCATGGACGAGAAGTCCCTGACCTATGATCAGTTGAACCGCCGGGTCAACCGACTGGCCCACGCCCTGCTGGACATGTCCCTGCAACCAGGGGAGCGGGTGGCCCTGCTGACCCACAACAGCCTGGAGTACTACGAAATCTACCTGGCGCTCTGCAAGACCAGGGGGGTGCTGGTTCCCTTCAACAACCTGCTGCGCCAGCGCGAACTGGCCCGCGACATGGAATATATCCAGCCCCGCTTCATCTTCTTCCAGGACGAGTTTCGCGGCACGGTGGAGGCCCTGCGCGCCAACGGCGCCCGGATCGAGAAGGCCATCTGCATCGACGGCCCGGCCGGCGGCGACGTTTTGGGCTATCAAGCCCTACTGGAAGGCCGCAGCGAGGAAGAACCCGACGTGACCGTGCGCCAGGACGATCTGATGAGCATCTTCCTGACCTCGGGCACCACCGGCCGGCCCAAGGGGGCCATGCGCACCCACCACCACAACTGTTTGAACGCCTTTGCCGCGGCCACGGAGATGAGCCTGAAGCCCGATGACCGGGTGCTCTTGCTCTTCCCCTTCTATCACGTCACCCTGGAGGACCGTTTCTGTCACATCCTGTGCGGCAACACCATCATCATCCGCCGCGAAGGCAGCTTCGTGGCCTCCCAGGCGCTGGAACTGCTGGCCAGGCATCGCGTCACCCTCTGCCAGTTCGTCCCCACCATGATCAACACCATGCTCCAGGAGCCCGACCTGGAGAAATATGACCTGAGCGCCCTGCGGCTCATCCTCTACGCCGCCGCGCCCATGCCGGTGGAGCTGCTCAGACAGGCGCTCACCCGCTTCAAGTGCGGCTTCATGCAGTTCTACGGCCAGACCGAGACCGGCCCCCTGACCACCGTGCTGCGCCCGGAGGACCACCTGCTGGAGGACGAGGCCGGCCGCCAGCGCCTGGCCTCCTGCGGACGGCCGGCCATCCACTTCGAGGTGCGCCTGGTGGGGCCCGAGGATCAGCCGGTGGCCAAAGGCGAGGTGGGCGAACTGACCGTGCGCGGCGAGGCCATGACCAAGGGCTACTGGGAGCTGCCCGAGGAGACCGACCGCCTCATGGCCGGAGGCTGGCTGCACACCGGGGACTTCGCCCGCCAGGACGAGCAGGGCTTCGTCTACATCGTGGACCGCAAGAACGACATGATCATCAGCGGGGGCAAGAACATATATCCCAGGGAAGTCGAGGAGATACTATACCTGCACCCCGCGGTGCTGGAGGCCTCGGTCATCGGCGTGCCAGACCCCCACTGGGGCGAGTCGGTGCAGGCCGTGGTGGTGCTCAAGGAAGGCCGGGCGGCCAGCGCCGAGGAACTCATAAACCTGTGCAAGGAAAACCTGGCCAGCTACAAGAAGCCCAAGACCGTGGAGTTCCGCCAGGCTCTGCCCAAGAGCGCCACCGGCAAGATTCTCAAGCGTGTTTTGCGCGACGAGTTCTGGCAAGGACGCGAGCGTAACGTCTGATGGCCCAGGTCATGGGCCTGCCCGAGCCAGCCAAGGCCAAAGGCAGGCAAACGCCTGGAATCAACCCCATGGCCGGCTCGGCAAGACGCCGCTCCGGCGCCAGGAAGAAAGGAGACGACATGAAGCGCCTTTTGGTGGCCCTGTCCGTAATCGCCTGCTTGGGCATATTGGCCCCGGCGGCCCTGGCCGAGCCTTTGGACTTCAAGTTCGCCCACTTCATCAACCCCATCGAACCCGGCCCCGAGTCCGGGGTGTGGATCGAGGCGGAGATGAACGAGAAGCTGGCCGACAAGGTCAAGGCCAAGTTCTTCCACTCCGGCC
>CAZLSD010000140.1:0-5469 GCA_964561775.1 uncultured Desulfarculus sp.
GCGTGGATCTGCACGGCCAGCTCGCGGGTGGGGGCGATGATGAGGGTCTGAGGGCGGTGGCCGGACGGGGCTGGCTGGCTCAGCATCTGGGCCAGGATGGGGACCAGGAAGGCCGCGGTCTTGCCGGTGCCGGTCTGGGCCTGGCCGGCCACGTCGCGCCCGCTCAGGCCCAGGGGGATGGCCTGCTCTTGGATGGGGGTGCAGAGCTCATAGCCCGCCTCCAGCAGACCCTGCAGGAGAGGCGGGGGCAATTCGAAGCTGGCAAAGGACCTGCCGTTGGCCAGGGGCGGAGCTATGGGATCGGGGGCGGAGTCCTGCCGGGAAAAGTCGTTGGAATCACTCATTTAGACTGGTTATACCATCCTTTTTGGCCCCCGCGCCCCTTAAGGTCTAGTTGCGGGCGCTGGGCGCTTTGTCCTTGCGGTTTACCTTGCACAAATCGTTGTGGGAACAGTCGAAGGCCGGCGAGGAGTAGACCATGGAGCCGTCCAGGAAATAGACCCAGTGGGCCTCGGCCTTGGCCCGGGTCCAGGCTATCTCGGACAGGCCCGCCGTGGCCACGCCGGTCATGAAACGGGGCAGGGCCTCGCTGGGGCACAGCGGGGTGTTGGGCACCATCTGGTACTGCCAGACCTCGTAATCGCGGTCATGCCCGGCGAAACGCACGGTTTCCACCGCCTCGGGCTGGCCGAGGGTGCTGGAGACCTGGGACTTGCTCATGCCCACTTCCAGCTTGGCCAACTCATCCTTGGCGCTGGCAGCGCAACCAGCAGTCAAGGCCACCATCAAAGCCACCGTCCAAAGTTTGCCAGTCATGACACGATCTCCCTTAACGCGCCCAATGTCATAGCCGGCGAGGGGTATCCCGCAGGCCATCACAAAATAATATACCAGCAATGGTTGTCTTGACCAGGGTCAGGTCTAGGTTTGGGGTTTGTCGCTCCTGGCGGGGCGCTGGCGCGCCACCAGGACCGAGCAGGGGGCCCGGCGCACCAGCTTGGCCGCCACCGAGCCGAAGACCGCCTCGGCCAGGCCGGAGAGCCCGGTGGAGCCCACCACCAGCAGGCTGGGCTTTTCCCGCTGGCACAGGGCCAAGAGCTCGCGGGCCGGGTCGCCGTTCAAGACCCGGACCTCCACCTCGCCGGGGGCGGCCTCCTGGCAGCAGCGCTGCTCCAGTTGGCCCTGGGCGCTCTCTTCCAAACCCTGGCTCAGTTGCAGGCTCACGCTGTTGACGGTGATGTCGTCCAGCAGGTGGGTGGGGCTGATGATGGGCGGAATCACGTGGACCGCCAGCAGCCTGGCCCCCTGCTGGCGGGCCAGGCGCAAGGCCTGGGAAAAGGCCGTCCGCGAGCCCTCGGAAAAATCCACCGCCGCCACGATCAATTGCTGGGGCATGGCTTGGCTCCTCAGGGCATGGGCGCGCTGGTCAACAGGAACTTCAGGTCGTCGTCATAGAAGGTAAGCCCAGCGCCGGCGAAGAAGGAGGCGTGCCCCTGGTCGCTGATGAAGTCGTCCCAGCCCGCCGTGAGATAAAAATACTTGAGGAAGGAGTAATCGGCGGCGAAGCGCAGGTGGGGCTTGTAGTCGGTGCGGAAGTCGTAGGCCTCCATGGTCAGCTTCAGGCGGTCGTTGAGCAGGTGATAGTCCGCGCCCACGCCGCCGGTGCTGGCGAAAAGGCCCGCGCGCAGGGACAGGTCGGAGAGGCGCTTGCCGATCTGGGCGTTGAACTTGAGCGATTCCTTGTCGATGGTGGTGGTCTTCTGGGTGCTGGTGGTGGTCACCCCGCCCACGGTGTTGGTGGTGGTGATAACCCGCTCGTCGCGCTTGCCCGCCGGGTCGCTCACGATGCCCAGCAGATAGAATTTGTCGGCCTTGGGTTGCAGGTGCAGGTTCAGGGTGCTGCGCGTGCCCGCCTCCTGGGTCAAATACTCGCCGCGATAGTCCACCGCGACCTTCCAGGTGTCGGCCTTGGTCAGGTACTGGTTGATGCCGGTCAATGCCTCGTCGATCTTGGTGACGGTGCTGTCGTCGTTGACCAGTTTGCCGATGGTGCCCTTGCCCTCGTCGATCTTCTTGGTTATCTCGCGCAGGGAGGCCAGGGTGGAGTTAAGATCCTCCACGGTCTTGCGCTCGTTGACCAGGGCGCCCAGGCTGCCCTCGCCCTTGTCGATCTTCTCGATGACCGAGGAGAGCCCGCCGATGGTGCGCCCCAGCTGGTCGCTCAAGGCCAGGAAGTTTTGGATGGTCTCGGAGAGCGCCTTCTTGTTGCTGCTGCTGACCTCGGAAAGATCGGAGGTGAAGCGGTCCACGTTCTCGATGACCCGGGTCAGGCGGTCCTGGTTGTCGGCCACCACCACCTTGAGGCTGGCCGTCAGATCGCGCAGGTTGGCCAGGGACTCGGAGATGTTCTTCTGGCTCTCCGGCGAGGCCAGGCTGACGCGCAGGCTGGCGGTGATGTCCTTCATGTCCTCGGCGATGGAGCCCACCTTGGACATGACCTCGTCCAGGTCGTTGGGCACCCGGGCCTTGACCAGGCGATCACCCTCCTTGAGCAGCGGCGCGGCGGCGCTGCCGCTCTCCAGGGCCACGTACTTGTCGCCCAGCACGCCACGGGTGCGCACGAAGGCCGCGCTGTCGGCGGGCAGCTTGAGGTCGGGATGGATGCGCATGTTCAGCCGGGCCTGGCCGTCCACCAGCTCGATGCCCTCCACCACGCCCACCTGGATGCCGGCCATCTCCACGGGGGCGTTTTTCTTGAGCCCGGTGGCGTTGTCGAAAATAGCCCAGATGGCGTAGCCCTTGGGCTCGCCGAAATGGAATTTGCCCAGACGCACGGTCATGTAGGCCAGGATGGCGATACCCACCATCACGAAGATGCCTACCTTGGCCTCGGTGGAGAAACGGGCCATGCTGCCTCCCAAAAACTCTAACCGCGTAAGCAGTATACCCAATACCGCCCGCGCGGCGCTATAGCACCTCTATGGGGCCATCGGCCCGGCCCAGGATGAACTGGCGCACCACCGGGTCCTGGCTGTCCTTGATCTCCTGGGGGCTGCCGCTGGCGATTATGCGCCCCTGATAGAGCATGGCGATGCGGTCGGCCATGGCCATGGCCCCGGGGATGTCGTGGCTTATCACCACGCTGGTCACGCCCAGGCGCTGGCCCGTCTCCTTGATCAGCCGGTTGATGGCGTCGGTGAGCAGGGGGTCCAGGCCGGTGGTGGGCTCGTCATAGAGAATGATCTCCGGGTCCAGGGCCAGGGCGCGGGCCAGGCCGGCCCTTTTGCGCATGCCCCCGGAAAGCTCGCTGGGCATTTTTTCCTCGGCCCCGGTCAGCCCCACCAGGCGCAGCTTGTCGGCCACCACCTGGCGGATCTGCGCCTCCTTGAGCTTGGTGTGCTCGCGCAGGGGAAAGGCCACGTTGTCGCCCACGTTCATGGAGTCGAACAGGGCCGCGTCCTGGAAGAGCATGCCAAACCGCCGCCGCACCTGGTTCATGGCCCGGTCGTCCAGGGTGGTGATATCCTGGCCGTCCAGCAGCACCTGCCCCCGGTCGGGCCTGATGAGGCCGATGATGTGCTTGAGCAGCACGCTCTTGCCGCTGCCCGAACGGCCGATGATGACCGTGATCTGGCCCCGGGGGGCCTCCAGGCTCAGCCCGTCCAGCACCTTTTGCGTGCGGAAGGACTTGTGCAGGTCCACCAGTCTGAGGATGTGATCGCTGGCCATGCGCAGATCCTCAAAACATGATGGCGGTGAGGAAGTAGTCCGAGGCCAGGATGATGACGCTGGCCAGCACCACGGCCTCGGTGGTGGCGCGCCCCACGCCCTCGGCCCCGCCCGTGGTGTAGAAGCCCTTGAAGCAGCCCACCAGGGAGAGCACCAAGCCGAAGAAGGCGGCCTTGATGAGCCCCATGCTGATGTCGCTGAACTCCACGTACTCGATGATCTTGGCCACGAAAATGCCGGGGCTGATACCCAACAGGTGCACGCCCACCACGTAGCCGCCCAGGATGCCCACGTAGTCGGCGATGACCGCCAGGATGGGCAGCATGATCACCCCCGCCACCACCCGGGGCATGATGAGGTACTGGATGGGGTTGACCGCCATGACGTAGAGGGCGTCTATCTGCTCGGTGACGCGCATGGTGCCCAGCTCGGCGGCCATGGCGCTGCCCGCCCGCCCCGTGACCATGAGCGCGGTGATGACCGGCCCCAACTCGCGGGTCAGCGCCAGGGCCACGGTGGATCCCACCAGGCTCTCGGCTCCGAATAGCGCGAAGCCGTGATAGCTTTGCAAGGCGAAGACCGCCCCGGTGAAGACGCCGGTCAAGAGGGTCACGTTCAGGGACTTGACCCCCACAAACTCCATCTGCTTGAAAACCTGGCGCAGGCGCAAGGGCGGCCGGAGCAGCCACAGGCACACCTGGATGAAGAGCAGGATGATCTCTCCCGCCTCCTCCAGGGTGCGCATGGTCGCGCGTCCCACCACTTCCATGGGTCGGGTCCAGGCCATGGCTTTCTCTCCCCGCGTTGGCGGCCAAGCCGCATATGCTCACTATAGAGAGCGGGCCGGGAGGCGTCAAGGAAGCTCCCGCCCGCGCGCTCCGCCCGGTTGACTGGGGGCAAGGCTCTTGATAGGTTTAGCCCAGGCCGGGGGGTGTCTGGCCAGACTGAGAGCCCCGCTGATGACGCGGGCAACCCCTCGAACCTGATCCGGGTAATACCGGCGAAGGGAACGGCTGGTCAAGGGAACCCTGTATATCAGCGCCTTTGCCAGACCGCCCGCCGGGCGGTTTTTCCTTTTTAAGGCGGGGGCCTGTGCATGAAGCTGCCCCGGGTGCTCATCATCGCCGGGTCCGACTCCGGAGGCGGGGCCGGCATCCAGGCCGATATCAAGGCCGTGGCGGCCCTGGGCGGCCACGCCATGACCGTGATCACCGCGCTCACCGCCCAGAACACCCTGGGCGTGGCCGGGGTGCATGCCGTGCCCCTGGACTTCGTGGCGGCCCAGTTCCGGGCCGTGGTGGACGACATCGGGGTGGACGCCATCAAGACCGGCATGCTGCACTCGGCCGAGCTGGTGGCCCTGGTGGCGGGGCTGGTAGCCGAAATCAAGGCCCCCCTGGTGGTGGACCCGGTGATGGTGGCCAAGGGCGGCGACCGCCTGCTGGCCGCCGACGCGGTGGCCGCGGTGCGAAATCTCCTGCTGCCCCGGGCCGCTCTCATCACCCCCAACCTGGACGAGGCCGAGGAGCTCTTGGGCCGGCCCGTGCGCGATCTAGAGGCCATGGCCCAGGCCGCCCGCGACCTGGTGGGCCTGGGCGCGGGCGCGGCCCTGGTCAAGGGCGGGCACCTGGCGGGCCAGCCCGGCGACGTGCTCTATGACGGCGGCGAGCTGCGCACCTATCAGGCCCCGCGCATAAACACCCCCCACACCCACGGCACCGGCTGCACCCTGGCCTCGGC
>CAZLSD010000140.1:5569-8293 GCA_964561775.1 uncultured Desulfarculus sp.
CCAGGAAGTCTTGGCCGTGGAGGGGCGCATCACCAACCAGAGGGATCGCCTCCAGGCCGCCGGACCGGCGCGCCCCGGGGCCAGCCGCCACGCCGCCAGCATAGTGCTGACCGCCCTGGCCCATCAGGCTGCCAATGCCCCGGCCAAGCGCGCGGTCATGGTGCTGCGCCTGGACGAGCAACTGCTGCAACGCGCCCGCGCCCTGGGCTGGCTGGTGGGCGAATTCTCCCGCGCCGAGGAGCCAGCCGAGCTCAAGGCCCGCGAGGGCTCCAGCCTGGAGTGGGGCACGGCCCAGGTAATAGAACGTCTGGGCCGCGTGCCGGATGTGATATTTGATCGCGGCGAAAAGGGCAAGGAGCCCGTTCTGCGTCTGTTGGCCAGCAGCCCGGCGGAAATAGTGGACCGCCTGCTGAAGCTGGCGGAAATCAAGGAGTGAGTTCATGACCCAATTGGAAGCGGCCCGCGCCGGCAAGATAACCGAGGCCATGCAGGCCGTGGCCCAGGCCGAGGGCGTGCCCGCCGAGGAGCTGCGCCAGCGCGTGGCCGCCGGCACGGTGGCCATCCCCGCCAACCCCGCCCACGCCTGCCTCATCCCCTGCGGGGTGGGCCAGGGGCTCAAGGTCAAGGTCAACGCCAACATCGGCTCCAGCCCGGACCGCTCAGACCCCGCCGAGGAGATGGCCAAGCTCAAGGCCGCCTTGGAGGCCGGGGCCGACGCCGTGATGGATCTCTCCACCGGCGGCGATCTGACCGTGATGCGCCGGCAGGTGCTGGAAAACTCGCCGGTGGCCGTGGGCACGGTGCCCATCTACCAGGCCGCGGTGGAAGTGACCGCCCGGGACAAGGGCATAGTGGATTTGACCGCCGACGACATGTTCGGGGTCATCGAGGCCCAGGCCGCCCAGGGCGTGGACTTCATGACCGTGCACTGCGGGGTGACCCGCCAGGCATTGGAGCGGCTGCGCGCCGAGGGCAGGGTCACCGACATCGTCAGCCGGGGCGGGGCATTCTTGGCCTGCTGGATTCTGGCCAACCAGGCCGAGAATCCCTTCTACGAGCAGTATGACCGGCTCCTGGAGATCGCCCGCGCCCACGACGTGACGCTCTCCCTGGGCGACGGCCTGCGTCCGGGCTGCCTGGCCGACGCCACCGACCGCGCCCAGCTCACCGAGCTGATCACCCTGGGCGAGCTGACCCAGCGGGCCTGGGACGCCGGGGTGCAGGTGATGATCGAAGGCCCCGGCCACGTGCCCCTGGACCAGGTGCAGGCCAACATCGTGCTGCAAAAGCGGCTGTGCCACAACGCGCCCTTCTACGTGCTGGGGCCGCTGGTGACGGACATAGCCGCCGGGCACGACCACGTGGCCTGCGCCATCGGCGGGGCCCTGGCCGCCTGGGCCGGGGCGGATTTCCTCTGCTATGTCACCCCCAGCGAGCACCTGGCCCTGCCCGGACCGGAGCAGGTCTATGAGGGCGTCATCACCACCCGCATCGCCGCCCACGCCGGGGACATCGCCCGGGGCCGGGCGGCGTCCATCGCCCGCGACCGGGCCATGGCCCAGGCCCGGGCCGCCATGGACTGGGAGGGGATGATGAACCTATGCCTGGACCCCAAGACGGCCCGCGCCATCCGGGCCGGCAGCCAGCCGGAGGAAAGCGAGGTCTGCACCATGTGCGGCCGCTACTGCGCGGTGCGGCTCATCCGCGACTACTTCCGGCCCCAGGGCTAACGCGGTGGAGCTGGTCTCGCGCGCCGGCCAGGTGCTGGGGCTGCTTTTGGCCGGCGACGCCCCGGTCTCGGGGCAGGAGATGGGCATACGCCTGGGCTGCACCCGGGCCAGCGTGGGCAAGGCCGTGGAGGCCTTGCGCGCCCTGGGCTTGGTCATCGAGGCCCGCCAGAACCAGGGCTATCGTCTGCTCAAAGAGCCAACCGCTTTGCTGGCCTGCCGGGTGGAGGCCAGGCTTCCAGCGGGCAGTCTGGGCCTGCCGCTTTTGCACTTTGCCAGCATCGACAGCACCAACCTGGAAGCCCGCCGCCGGGCCGAGACCGGCGCGCCCCACGGCCTGTGCCTGGTGGCTGATCACCAGAGCGCGGGCCGGGGCCGGCTGGACAGGCGCTGGAGCGCCCCGGCCAAGGCCTGCCTGCTCTTTTCCCTGCTGCTCAGGCCAGCCCTGCCCCTGAGCCAGGTCTTCTCCCTGACCAACCTGGCCGCCCTGGCGGTGTGCCGGGCCATCGAGACGCAAAGCGACCTGCGCCCCCAGATAAAGTGGCCCAACGACGTGTTCCTGGAAGGCCGCAAGCTGGCCGGCATCCTGACCGAGTTCACCTGCCGGGCCGAGCGCCTGGACCACGTGGTGCTGGGCGTGGGGCTAAACGTCAACCTGAGCCAGGCCCAACTGGAGCGCCTGCCCGCGCCGGCGGCCTCCCTGCGCGCGGCCTCGGGCCGGCCCTGGGACCGCGCCCTGCTGCTAGCGGCCATCCTGGGCGAGCTGACCCGCCTGCGCGAAACACTGCTGGCCGGCCAAGGCGCTGAGCTGGCCCGCCAGTACCGCGAGCGATCCTTCCTCATCGGCAAGCGGGTCACGGTGCGCGACGGGGAGCAGGTGCGCCAGGGGCTGGCGCGCGAGGTGGCCTGGGACGGAGCGTTGCTGCTGGAGCAGGACGACGGCTCGCGGCTAGCCATCCACCACGGCGACGTGAGCGTGCTGGGCATCGAGGGCTGA
>CAZLSD010000141.1:0-1921 GCA_964561775.1 uncultured Desulfarculus sp.
GAATGAGGGCGCGGGCTGCGCGCGGGGCGGGGCGGCGGCCGCTGGAGGAGAGGCGCTGCAGAATGGGCAAGGCAAAGGCGCCGGTCTTGCCGGTACCGGTCTGGGAGCAGCCCAAGAGGTCGCGTCCGGCCAGCAGGGCGGGAATGGCCTGGGCCTGGATGGGCGTGGGCGCGGTATGGCCCAGAGCGTTCAAGGCGCGTAACAGAGGCTCGCTCAGCCCTAGCTGAGCGAAGGAAGGCAAGGACATGGGGGAATTCTTTCTCTTGTAAACCAAGTGTGCGGCTGCCGCCTGGTGGCGGTGGTAAAGCGAGAAGCCCCGCCCCGGGCCGGCCGGGGCGGGGCTCAGAAGGCTATGAGTGGTCGGCGGGGACGCTTACCAACGGCGAGGCGGACGAGACTCGCGGGGCTTGGCCTCGTTGACCTTGAGCGCGCGACCGTCCAACTGGGCGCCGTTAAGGGCGCGGATGGCGGCGGCGGCGTCGTTGGCATCCATCTCCACGAAACCGAATCCACGGGGACGGCCAGTCTCCCGGTCCTCGATGACCTTCACCGACTGGACCGCGCCGTATTGTTCGAAGAGGCTGCGCAGACCCTGCTCGGTGGTGCTGTAGGAAAGATTGCCGACGTAAATGTTCGTTCCCATCTTCTAGAGGCTCCTTCAAAAAAATTAGTGAATCCTCCCCAACCAAGAGGGAGGGTGCTATAGGACCATAGAGCCTTACTATTCAGCTAAGATGGGCGTAATTATCGCCAGCACGTTTAGCGAAAGATTGGCCTGGTGGTCGGTTGTCTGTCAGCATACCCCTAAAATTGGATTTGTCAAATGCCTAACCGCGTTGTGCTTGAGGCAGGATCAGGCCGCCTTGGCCGCCCAGGTCGCACTTGGCCTCCTGGAATTCATCCAGCAGCCCGCGGATCAAATTCTTGACCGAGGTGATGCCCTGGCTGCGGAAGGCGTTCTGGCCGGCGAAGGCGAAGCCCTGCTCCAGACGCCCGCGCGCCGCGTTGATGAGGGCGGAGGCGATGCAATAGGGGCTTTCCTTCTGTTTGCAAGTGATCAGGCAGTGATAGGGGCATTTAAAGGGCTTCTTGTGCCCCTCCTTGACCTCGTCTAGAAAGTGGCTGCGCAGGGAGCGGCCGGGCAGGCCCACCGGGCTGTCGATGATGATCAGATCCTCTTCCTTGGCCTCCAGATAGGCCTGCTTGAAGCGGATGTCGGCGTCGCACTCGTGGGTGGTGACGAAGCGGGTGCCCATCTGCACGCCGGCCGCGCCCAGGCTCATGACGTCGCAGATATCCTGGCCGGTGTAGATGCCGCCGGCGGCGATGATGGGCAGCTTGACCCCGCGCTCCTCCTCGAAGGGGCGCACCGCCTCCAGGACCTCCTGCAGGAGCTTGGGCAGGGAAAAGCGCTCGTCACCGACTTCGTCGCGGGAAAAGCCCAGGTGGCCGCCGGCCAGGGGGCCTTCCAGCACGAACCCGTCGGGCAGGCGGTCGAAACGGTTGATCCAGCGCTTGCAGAGCACCTTGGCCGCCCGTCCCGAGGAGACGATGGGCACCAGCTTGGAGCGGGCCTTCTCGGTCAGGTAGGCCGGCAGGTCCATGGGCAGGCCGGCCCCGGAGAAGATCACGTCGATGCCCTCCTCCACGGCGGTTCTGACCATGTCGGAGAAGTTGGTGAGCGCCACCATGATGTTGACGCCCAGGATGCCCTTGGTCATCTCGCGGGCCTTGCGGATTTCGTTGCGCAGGGCGCGGATGTTGGCCTCGCGGTAGTTGGAGTAGAGGTCGCTTTCCTTGAACCCGATGATGGCCGCGGAGATGACTCCCACCCCGCCCTCGTTGGCCACCGCCGCGGCCAGGCCCGAGAGCGAGATGCCCACGCCCATGCCGCCCTGCACAAAAGGCAGTTTGGCTATCA
>CAZLSD010000141.1:2021-8243 GCA_964561775.1 uncultured Desulfarculus sp.
ATTTCAAAGCCGGGTGCGCAGGTCCAGGCGATAGGGCGTGTGCCCGCACAGTTCCTGGGTCGTCTCCTCGATGCGCTGGGCCTGCTCGGGGCGGTGGACGGTGGCCTTGACCAGGATGCCGGTGATTTGATAGGTGACATCCAAGGTGGGTTGCAGCGGCATGTCGCGGCCCAGGATGTAGGCCTTTAGGCGGGCGGCCAAGGCCAGGCCGCGCAGGATATCCCAATCATCCTGGTTGGCCTCTTTGTCGATTTCCAACAGCTTGGCCACCAGTTCGTCGGTGATCTCCTCCAAGGGGCGCTCGCCGGTGTTGTAGTTGATGTCAAAGCAGGAGGCGTCCTCGCAGCCACGGTAGTTGGCCTTGTTGTAGCCGCGCCGGTCCTCGTCCATTTCGGACACCACCTTCTCGGCTTCGCGCTGCTCGCTGAAGCCGTCCCATTCCATGATGCGGCGCACCCGCTCATGGAAGGGAGCCAGCAGGCGCACCCGCAGGCAAAGCGGCGCTTCGGCCAGCACGAAGGATGAACCACGCCCCACGATGACCGCCCGGCCGGTGGCGGCGTAGTCGAAGATGACCGACTCCACCATGGCCAGATAGGTGTTATAGCGATTGTCATGGCGCTCCCACAGGCGGGGAGTCTTGTCGCGCATCTCCTCGTCCAGACGGCCCCATGTTTGGCCTCTGCGCTTTAAATCCTCAAAAATTCGGTTTTTTTCCACCAGCTCATAGCCAAGGCGCTGGGCCACGGCCCGGCCGATGATCATGCCGCCGGAGCCGTGCTGGCGGGCGATGGTTAATACTGCCATGATTTGCTCTCAGACTTGGATGAGGAGTTCTGAGCTTTGGCGCGGGCCTGGGCGCGGAAAAGATGCCGCAGCCAGAGCTTGCCCGCCACCACCACCCCCAGGGCGAAAAAAGCCTCCACAGCATACTGCACTTCGGCGGGAGGATTCAACCAACTGACGATGAAGGGGTCGCTCATGATCATTTCGCCGGCCACCCGGCCCAGCACCAGTGCGCCCAGGATGATGATGATGGGGTATCTGTCCATGAGCGAACTGAGCAAGTTGCTGGTGAAGATGACCAAAGGGATGGACAACGCCAGCCCGAAGATGAGCAGGAACAAGTTGCCGTTGGATGCCGCGGCCACGGCCAGCACGTTGTCCAGGCTCATGGTCAAATCCGCCACCAGGATCAAGCGAAGGGCCTGCCATATGGAGGTGGCTTCCTTGCCCTCATCGTCTTCGTTCGCCACTTCCACCAGCAGTTTGAAGGCGATCCAGGCGATGAGCAGGCCGCCCGCCAACTTCAGAAACTCCACGTTGAGCAGCATGGATACGAAGAAGGTCAGCACGATGCGCAGGACCACCGCCAGTCCGGCCCCGAAAATAATGCCCCGCTGGCGCTGTGCCCGAGGCAAGGAGCGCACGGCCAGGGCGATTACCACGGCGTTGTCGCCGGAAAGAATGATGTTGATGACTATTATGTTGAGTAAACTCAGGAAAAATGACAGATTCAGATTGCCCAGCCCCAGTGATTCCAGTTCCACGTTAATTGCCCCCAGCGTGAGCGAGAGAGGTTGAGGTGACGGGCGACTAACTTGTTATTTTATGCGCAATCTTATTCTGGCTACAAAGTAGCTGTCAAGCAGCTTTCCACCAATGAATCAAAATTCACTAAAATAATGCTGAATTATCATTCATTGGCGGGCGCGCGCGGGAAGACACCGCTAAATAGCACAATAATGGCCTAATTCGCAAAACGAAGCGGTGGCTGTCCGCACGGGGACAGCCACCGCCTGAGAGGGGGCCAGTGAGGGGCGTCAGGCCTAGAGCTTGCGCTCCCGGCCCTGCCAGTACTCGTCGCGCACCTTGCGTCTAAGCAGCTTGCCCGAGGCGCTCTTGGGCAGCTCGGGCCAGAACTCCACGGTCTTGGGCTTCTTGTAGCTGGCGATGCGCTGGCCGCAGAAGTCGATGAGGTCCTTGGCGGTCAGTTCCTCGCCCTCCTTGAGCACCACCACGGCCTTGACCGCCTCGCCCCAGTAGTCGTCGGGCACGCCCACCACGGTGGCCTCCAGCACCGCCGGATGGGCGTAGATGACCTCCTCCACCTCGCGGGGGTAGATGTTCTTGCCGCCGCTGATGATCAGATCGTTCTTGCGATCCACGATGAAGACATAGCCTTCATCGTCGAACTGGCCCAGGTCGCCGGTATAGAGCCAGCCGTCGCGGATACGCTCGGCCGTGGCCTCGGGCATCTGCCAGTAGCCCTTCATGATGGCCTGCGAGCGCAGCACGATCTCGCCGATGTCGCCCTTGGGCACGTCGCGCCCCAGGGGGTCCACCATGCGCACCTCGCAGTCCAGCACCGGCCGCCCGGCCGAGGCCAGACGCCTGACCTTCTCGGGCGGGCCATCCACCACGTGGTCCTCGGGCAGCAGGATGGTGGCCAGGGGCCCGGTCTCGGTGGCGCCGTACTGCTGGCAGAAGCCGGTGCCAAAACGGCCGAAGGTCTTCATGGATTTCTTGAGCAGTTCCACGGGCATGGGCGCGCCCACGTAGAAGATGCGCCTGAGGCTGCTAAGGTCTGCCGTTTCCATGTCCGGGTGGTGCACCATGGCGTTGATCATGGTGGGCACCAGCAGACAGCAGGTGATTTTGTATTCCTCGATGCATTTCAGCACCTTGCCCGGGTCGAAATGGCCGGGGAAGACCACCGTGGTGTTGGGCAAAAGGAAGCAGCGCCCGATGTTGTCCTCGAAGGAGACGTGGTACATGGGGGTGACGATGAGCACCCGCTCGTCCGAGCCGATGCGGTTCTCGATAACCCCGGTGGTGGCGGTGGTGTAGAGGTGCTGGTGGGTGCGCATGGCCCCCTTGGGCTTGCCGGTGGTGCCCGAGGTGAAGTAGATGCTCATGATGTCCAGGGGGTCCACCGCCACGCCGGGCTCCTGGTCGTTGTCGCCGGCCAGCAAGTCGGTATAGGGCTTGGCCCCCTCCCAGGTGGGCTGGCCCAGGCAGTAGCAGCCTTGCAGGCCGGGAATCTTGGGGGCCAACTCGGCCACCTTGGCCTCCTGGGCGGGGCTGTAGAACAGAAAGCGCGGCCCGGCGTAGACCAGCAGCTCGCCGGTCTCCTTGGGGGTGAGCAGGTTGTTGAAGGGGCAGAACATGGAGCCGGTCTTGGCCGCCGTGAAGTACAGCTCCAGGAACTGGCCGCAGTTCTCGGTGAGCACGCCCAGGCGGTCGCCCTTTTGCAGGCCCAGTTGCATCAGGGCCTGGGAGACGCGGTTGACGCGCTGGTTGAAAGCCTCGTAGGAAAATACCTGGTCCCCGTTGATGACGGCTGTTCTGTTGGGGTATTTCCGCGCCGTCCTCGCCAACATCGCGCCCAGTGTCATTGCCCGTGTCTCCTTGCTGCGTTGCCTTGCCTGGGGGGCCTGCTCAGGCCCCGTCGCCTTGTTGCCGGCCGATGCGCCATGATCGTGGCGCCCCGTCCTGTCCGCTGGGAAATCCGCCCGGGCAAGTGGGCGATCATTCTCTCGCGATCAAGCAGCCCAGGCCCGCCCTCCCCTGGAAGGCGGGCCGGGATCCCTAGCCCAGCATGGTGCGGGCCACGATGACCTTCTCCACCTCGCGCGCGCCTTCGTAGATCTCCAGGATCTTGGCGTCGCGGTAGAGGCGCTGCACGCGGAACTCATCGATGTAGCCGTAGCCGCCGTGCATCTGCAGGGCCGCCTCGGCGGCCTCCACGGCCATGCGCGCCGAGAACCACTTGGCCATGGCGATGAGAGCGTGGTCCACCTTGCCCTGGTCCACCGACCAGGCCGCGTTGTAATAGAGGTTGCGCGCGGCGCGCATGTGGGTGGCCATGTCGGCGATCATCATCTGCACGGCCTGGAAGGCGGCCAGGGGCTGGCCGAACTGCTTGCGCCCTTTTACGTGGCGCACGCTGTCCTCCAGGCAGGCCCGCATCAGCCCCACGCCCTGGGCGCAGATGTGCAGGCGGGCGCGGTTGAACAGATCCATGACCTGGGCGAAGCCCTTGCCCTCCTCGCCCACCAGGTTGGTGAGCGGAACCCGCACGTCGCTAAATGCCATCTCGGTGGTGTCGTTGGCGCGAATGCCCAGCTTGCCCTTGATTTTGCGCGCCGAGAAGCCGGGGGTGTCGCGGTCCACCAGGATGAAGCTGTGCCGAGTGTGGCGGCTGGGGTGGTCGGGATCGGTCAGGCAGAAGACCACGATGTTCTTGGAGTAGCTGCCGTTGGTGATGAACATCTTGGAGCCGTTGATCACCCACTGGTCGCCGTCCTTGACCGCGGTGGTCACGGCCTGGGAAGGGTCGCTGCCCGCGTCGGGCTCGGTGATGGCCGTGGAGAGCATGGCCTTGCCCTCGCACAGGTCGGGCAGGATGGCCTGCTTTTGTTCCTCGCTGGCGAAGAGGCAGAGCATCTCGGCCCCAAAGGTGCTGGAAAGGATGGCCTGGCCGATGCCGGGGTCCACGGCCCAGAACTCCTCGGTGATGAGGCAGTGGTCCAGGTAGCCCAGCCCGCCCCCGCCGTATTCCTCGGGTATGAAGTTGCCCACGAAGCCCAGCTCGCAGGCCTTGCGCCACAGGTTCAGGTCGAATTTTTCCTCGCGATCAAACTCGGCGGCCACCTGGGGAAACTCACCCTGGGCAAAGGACTTGGCCGCGCGCACGATGTCGCGTTGCTGCTTGCTTAAGTTGAAATCCATGAGCTACCTCTTCTCTGTGCGTGGGGGGGCTTACTTGGCCGCCTTGACCGCCGCGCTCAACTGGGGCAGGAACTGCACGATGTCGGCCACCACGCCAACCTCGGCCCGCTGGAAGATGGGGGCCTTGGGGTTCTTGTTGATGGCGATGACGCAGGCGTTGCCCTTGATGCCGCCCAGGTGCTGGGAGCTGCCCGAGATGCCGCAGGCCAGGTAGACCTTGGGCCCCACGGTCTTGCCCGAGGTGCCCACCTGGTGGGGCTTGGCCAGCCACTTGGCGTCCACGATGGGCCGGGAGCAGGAGACCTCGGCCCCCAGGGCCTTGGCCAGCTCGAAGACCAGCTCCAGGTTGTCCTCGTCCTGGATGCCCCGGCCCACCGAGACCAGCACCTCGGCCTTGGTGATGTCCACCTCGCCGGCCTCGGCGGCCACGGTCTGCGCGTAGCGCCGCTTGAGCGCGGGCAGGCCGCCCTCCAGGGCCGCCGCGGTCTTGTCCGCGATCTGGCCGGGGGAGGCCAAGGGGGCGGCGGCGGCGAAGGCCCCCGGCCGGATGGTGATGACCGCCCCGCCGGAGATATCCAGGCTGACGTGGGCGCTGACCAAGCCAGCGAATTCCTGGCGCACCGCCTTGAGTTTGCCGCCCTCCATGCCCTCCAGGGCCACGGCGTCGGGCAGATATCCCGCGCCCAGCTTGACCGAGAGCCCCGGGGCCAGGTCCATGGCCAGATGCTCGTGGGCCATAAGCAGCCCCGCCCCGGCCGGGACCAGGCGGGCCAAAAGGGGGCGCAGCAGCTCGGCGTTGGACTGGGCCAGCTCGGCGGCGTCCAGTTTCCAGACCTGGGGGAAGAGCTGGGCCGCCTGGGCGCAGGCCGCATCCAGGGGCGCGCCCTGGCCGGCCAGGATGGCCACCGGGGCCACGCCGGGGGCTAGTTGGGCGGCGGCGGCGGCCAGTTCGGCGGCCGAGTCGTGCAGGGCTCCCTCGCGGTGCGGCAGATAGACCAGTACGGCGTCCATTATTTGATCCCTCCCTTGGCCTTGAGGATCTCCACCAACTGGGCGGCCAGCTGGTCCGGCTTGCCGGAAAGCATCTGGGCGCCTGGCCCGCTCTGGGGCACGAAGTAGTCCAGGCGCTTGAGCTTGGCCCCCAGGGCGGCCTTGTCCAAGCCCAACGCGTCCGCGTCCAGCTCGGGCACCTCCACCGAGGCCACCTTGCGGATGCCCCGGACGCCCACGTAGCGGGGCTGGTTGATGCCGGTCTGGATGGAGAGCACGCAGGGCAGGTCGATCTCGCTGATCTCCTGGTCGCCGCCGGCCACCTCGCGGCCTATGCGCAGGGCTTTGTCGCCCGTCACCTCGATCTGGTTGACCAGGGCGGCAAAGGGCAGGTCCATGAGCGCCGCCAGCATGCCGCCCACCTGGCCGGCCCCGTCGTCGGCCTGGGCCCCGGTCAGGATCAGGTCGTATTTTTCCTTGGCCGCCACGGCCTGGAGC
>CAZLSD010000142.1:0-8174 GCA_964561775.1 uncultured Desulfarculus sp.
GTCGTCCAGGCCCAGGCTGGCGGGGGCGCAGCGGCGGGGGGTTATGACCCGCTCCACCCCGGCCCGCTTGGCCCGGCGCATGAGGGCGGCGAGCATCTGCTCTTGCAGGTCCACGGCCAGCACCCGGCCCCCCTGCCCCACCAGGCGGGCCAGGCCCATGGTGAAGTAGCCCATGCCGCAGCCTATATCCAGGCAGACCCCGCCGGGGCGCGCGTAGGGGGCCAGCATGGCCTCCGGGTCGTGCACCAGCCGGCGCAGGGGGTTGTCAAAGGCGTAGCAGAACCACCAGGGGCATACGTGGGCCATGGCGCTCTCCTAGTTCTCCACCCGCCAGCGGGTGCCTTGGGGCGAGTCCTCCAGCAGCACGCCCAGGGCCTTGATCTGGTCGCGGATGCGGTCGGCCTCGGCGAAGTTCTTGGCCTTGCGCGCGGCCTGGCGCTGGGCGATCAAGTCCTCCACCACGGCCGGGTCGGGTCCGGACTGAGTGGCGGCGGCATGCCCGGCCTGGCCTTGCAGGAACTCCTGGGGGTCCTGGCACAGGATGCCCAGGCGGCCGCCCAGTTCGCTCAGCTTGGCCGCGCACAGGCCGAGCCCCGCGTCGCGGCTGGGCGAGGCGGGCTCGCTGGCCAGGCGGTTGCTGACCCGGGCCAGGGCGAAAAGCGCGCCCATGGCCGCGGCGGTGTTGAAGTCGTCGTCCATGCCCTGCTCGAAGGCGGCGGCGGCGTCTTCTACCTCCTTGGCCCAGGCCGGGTCCAGGGGGGCCTGGCTGGCGGGCGCGGCCTGAGCGGCGGCCAGGGCGTTATACAGCCGCTCCAGCCCGGCGGCGGCGTCCTTGATGGCCTGCTCGCTGAAATCCAGGGGCGAGCGGTAGTGCTTGCTCAAGAGGAACAGGCGTAAGCTCTCGGGGCGGGTGGTTTTCAGGATGTCCTTGATGGTGAAGAAGTTGCCCAGGGACTTGGACATCTTCTCGCTGTTTATCTGCACGAAGCCGTTGTGCACCCAATAGCGCACGAAGGGATGCCCGCTCAGGGCCTCGGCCTGGGCGCGCTCGTTCTCGTGATGGGGAAAGAGCAGGTCCTTGCCCCCGCCGTGAATGTCGAAGGTGACGCCGAAGTATTTCTGGCTCATGGCCGAGCACTCGATGTGCCAGCCCGGCCTGCCCGGCCCCCAGGGGCTGTCCCAGGAGGGCTCGCCGGGCTTGGATGACTTCCAGAGGGCGAAGTCCATGGGGTGGCGCTTGCGGGCGTCCACCTCCACCCGGGCCCCGGCCATCATGTCCTCCAGGTCGCGGCCGGAGAGCCCGCCATAGCCAGGGAAGCTGTTCACCGCGAAGTAGACATCCCCGCCGTCCAGCACGTAGGCGTGGCCCTTTTCCACCAGGGAGGCCACGGCGGCGATAATCTCACCGATGTGCTGGGTAGCCCTAGGCTCCAGGGTGGGGGGCAACACGCCCAGGGCGGCCATGTCCTCGGTGAAGGAGGCCATGTAGCGGCTGGCCACGGCGTCCCAGGCCTGGCCGGTCTCGGCGGCGCGGCGGATGATCTTGTCGTCCACGTCGGTGAAGTTGCGCGCGTACTCCACCTGGTAGCCGCGCGCCTTCAAGTGGCGGTGGATGGCGTCGAAGGCCACGTAGCAGCGGGCGTGGCCGATGTGGGCGTCGTCATAGACCGTGACCCCGCAGACGTACATGCGCACCTTGGGCGGGTCCAGGGGCTGGAACTCCTCCTTGCGGCGGGTCTGGGAGTTGTAGATGCTAAGCGGCATATGCTTCTCCAAGGCCCCAGGGGGGCCAGGGGCGATTGTTCAGACAGCGGCCGGGGCGGCCAGGGGAACCAGGGTGGCAGATGCCAGGGCGCTCATGCCCTCGCCCCGGCCGGCGAACCCTAAGCCCTCGCTGGTGGTGGCGGCCACGTTGACCGCCGCCAGCGGCAGCTCCAGCACGCGGGCCAGGTTGGCGGCCATCCGCGGGGCGTGAGGGGCGATCCTGGGGGCCTGGGCCACCAGGGTCACGCTGACCTGGGCCGCCCGCCAGCCCGCGGCGGCCAGCATGTCGCGCACCCGGGCCAAGAGCTCCAGGCTGTCCGCCCCGGCATGGGCCGGATCGCGGTCGGAAAAGTGCCGGCCTATGTCGCCCAGGCCGGCGGCGGAAAGCAGGGCATCCATCACGGCGTGGGTGAGCACGTCGGCGTCGGAGTGCCCCAAGAGCCCCAGTTCGAAGGGCACCCTGACCCCGCCCAGGATGAGGGGGCGTCCGGGGACCAGGCGGTGCACATCGACGCCCTGCCCCACCCGCACCGGCGGAGCGCCTTGGCCCAAGAACGCCTGGGCCAGGCCCAAGTCCTCGGGCGTGGTTATCTTCATATTGCCGCGCTCGCCAGGTACCAAGCGAACCTCCACTCCGCAAGCCTCCATGAGCCCGGCCTCGTCGGTGGCCACCAGGCCCCGCTCCTGGGCCTGGGCCTGGGCCGCCAGCAGCAAGTTAAGGCGGAAGGCCTGGGGGGTCTGCACCAGCCACAGGCGCTCACGGTCCAGGGTGCGCCGGACGCTTTGCCCGCCGTCGGACTCCTTGACCGTGTCCACGCTGGCGCAGGCCGCGATGGCCGCGCCGGTCAAGCGGGCCTCCTTGAGCACCCGGGAAAAGAGCGCCGCCGAGGCCAGGGGGCGCACGGCGTCATGAACCACCACCCACTGCGCGCCCAGATCGCGGGCGGCGGCCACCCCGGCGGCCACGCTGTATTGGCGCTCGGCCCCGCCGGCCACCACCGCCGCCAGCTTGGCGGGCGCGGGCAGTCCCACGGCCTGGCGGGCCAGCTCCTCCTGGCCGGGCGGAGCGGCCACCACCACGGCCTCGATCTCCGGCACCCGCTCCAGGGTGGCGCAAACCCGCCCCAGGAGGGATATTCCCCCCAGGCAAAGGAACTGCTTGGCGGTGGGCGAGCCCATGCGCAGGCCCTGCCCCGCCGCCGGCACCACCGCCACAACCTTATCGCCCATGACACCTCCCAGCCCGAGATTGAATTCTAGTTCCTGCCCGCGCGCAGGGCAAGACTGGTGCCAGGCAAAGAATGATATTATATTGGAGTCTCGTTACCGCGTTGTCCCCAGGATGGATCGCCATGCAACTGGCTCTATGGTTTTGGACCTTTATCACCGGCTCGCGTTTGAAGGGCCTGCTGCTGGAGGGCGAGAGGCTCCTGGCGGCCAAGCAATACCCCGAGGCCGAGACCATCTTCCTGCAGGTGCGCGAGGAATGGCCCGACAGCCCCCAAGGCTACGACGGGCTCGCCCGCGCCTACCGCGCCCAGGGCATGCAAGAGGAGGCCCAGGAGGAGGCCGCCATGGAGGCCGCCCTGGGCAAGGCCACCGCCGACCCCAACGACGTGCAGGCCCGGATGCAACTGGCCAAAGGCTTCAGCGAGCTGGGGTTCAACGATCTGGCCCTGGCCCATGCCGACCAGGCCCGCCGCTTGGCCCCCCAGGACCCCGCCGTGGTGCGCCTGTGCGCCCAGGTATATCGCGCCAACCAGCAATACGCCAAGGCCCTGGAAGTGACCAAGCAGGCGCTGCGTCAGGACCCCCTGGACGTGGAACTGTATGACCAACTGGCGGCCATCAACCGGGCGCGGGGCGATGCCGTGGCCGCCGCCAAGATGAAGGGCCTGGCCGACGCCCTGCGCAAGGTGGCCAAGGAACCTGGCAACCTGGATTATCTGCAAAACGCGGTGTTCCAGCTTACGGTAAACGGCAGCCGCGCCCTGGCCCTGCCCCTGGTGGACCGCTCCATGGTGGCCCTGCCCCAGTCCATGCAGTTGCAGACCCTGCGCGCCGAGCTGCAATTGGAGAACGCCGACCTGCCCGGCGCGTTAAAGACCTTGCAGCGCGCCCTGGAACTGGACGCCACCAACGAGCGCACCCATCAGCTTCTGCTGCGGGCCTATCTGGAGAGCGACCAGGGGGAAAAGGCCGAGCACCACCGCCTGCTCAGCCTGGCCATAGAGGAGGCCAACCGCCTGACTGATCCGGTGGAGCGCGAGGTGGCCCTGCTCCAGGTGCTGGTGGACAGCGGCCAGGCGGCCAAGGCCAAGGCCCGCGCCGAGGCCCTGCGCCAGGCCCACCCCCAGGACTGGCGCGGCCCCTTCGGACTCTCCCTGGTGCACCTGGGCCAGGGGCAGCATGATCAGGCCCTGGCCATGTTGGTGGAAGCCGCCCGGCTGGACCCCAACGAGCCCAAGATACCCCTGGCCCGGGCCAACCTGCTGGCCAGGAAGGGGCTGCCCATGGAGGCGGTGGGGCAAGCCCGCAAGGCGGTCAACCTGGCGCCCCGCGATCCCGAGGTGCGCCTGGCCCTGGCCGCGTTGCTGCGCACGGTGGGCCAGGCCAAGCAGGCTCAGGAGGAGTTGGAGATCGCCGAGGTCTTGCGCAAGCGGGGCAGCGGCCGCGCGGCCTAGCTTGCCCGGGGCGTCAGACCCAGGCTGGCGTAGAGCGGGGCCAGGTCCAGGTTGTCGCGCACCAGCTCCAGCCCGCGGGCTATCTTGGCCGGCTCGCGCAGGGAGACCCCCAGACGCAATTGCTCCAGGCGCTGGGCCACCTGATAGGTGTCCGAGCGCACCACCAGGACCGGCACCTCGTGCTCCTCGGCGCGGGAGAGGATGATCTCGCTGGGATAGAGGTTGCCCGTGAGGATGAGGCAGGAGGCCCCGCCCTCGATGGCGGCCAACTGCAAGTCCGGCCGGTCGCCGCCCACGATGCAGCCGAAATCGCGCACCCCGGCGAAGAACTTGTGGGCGTGCCCCACCTGCATGGCCCCGATGAAGAAGCGCATCACCAGGCGGCTGGCGAACTTGCTGCCGCTAAGCACCCGCGCGCCCAGGCTCTCCACCAGATTCTCCACGCTAAGCGCGGCCAAAAGCTCGTCCTTGGGCAGGCTGCCCAGCACGCTTATGCCCTCCTCGCGCAGGAAGGGGACCACCTGGGTCTCCAGGGCCTGGCCCATCTCCGGGTCCACGGCGTTGATGACCACCCCGCGCAGGCGTCCGCCCAACTGATCGCGGGCGGCCAGCAGGTTGTCCAAGAAGCACTCGTTCTCGTAACGGTCCACCAACAGCACGGGCAAGTCCAGCTCATGCACCAGGGTGTAGCCGCTGATGCCGCAGATGGCCCCCTGGGCCATGGTGCCGCCCCCGCCCATGAGCAGCAGGTCCTTGTCCTGGGCCAGCTCGGCGGCGGCCTGGCGCACCACCGAGAGCAGGTCCCCGGCCTGGTGGCGCAGGGAGTGGGCGGCCAGATCCTGGGTGCGCACCACCGGGCAGGCCTGCTCGGGGCTTTGGCTCAGCCCCAGCTCCTGGCAGATCAGCCAGGCGTCGGCGTCGGTGAAGCCATCCCCCACCCGCAGGGGCTGGCTGCCGTAGGGCTTCATGAAGCCCAGGCGGAAGCCGTCCCGCAAAAGGCGCTTGCCCAGCCCCAAGCAAACCAGGTTCTTGCCCGAATACCCCCCCAGGGATCCCACGTACAGCATGGTCATGTCACACCTCCGCCTTGGGCTGGGTCAGCGAGAGCCTGGCGTCCACGGCCATCACCCCCTGGCCACGCGGCAGCACCAAAAGGGGGTTGATGTCGGCCTCGGCCACCTCGGGGAAATCCGTGACCAAAGAGCCCAGGGCCAGCACCACCTGGGCCAGGGCGGCCAGGTCCGCCGGGGGCTCGCCGCGCACCCCTTTGAGCAGCGGGAAGGAGCGGATGGAGCGCACCATCTCCTCGGCCTCGCCCCGGGAGACCGGGGCCACGCGGAAGGCAACGTCCTTTAGCACCTCCACGTAGATGCCGCCCAAGCCGAACATGAGCAGGTGGCCGAACTGGGAATCGCGGCTTACCCCCACGATGGTTTCGCGGCCGCCCCCCACCATCTGCTGCACCAGCACGCCGCGGATCCAGGCCTCGGGCAGGATGCGGCGGATGCGGGAGGTCATGTCGTGGAAGGCCTCGGCCACCGCGCCCTCGCTGCTTAGCCCCACCGCCACGCCGCCCACGTCGGACTTGTGGCTGATGCTGGGCGAGTCGATCTTCATCACCACGGGCAGACCCAGGGAGCGGGCGGCGGCCACCGCCTGTTCGCTGGTCTCGGCGAAGACCGTGCGCACCACCGGCACGCCATAGGCCGCGAAGCAGTCCCTGGCCTCGCCCTCGGACATGTTGAGCCGCCCCTGTCGGCGCATGTCGGCGATGATGGCCGCCACGGCCTGCTTGTCGCCGGCCACCAAATCCGGCGGCCGGGGTTTCAGGACCCGCCAGCGCTGATAATCCACCATGGCCCGCATGGCCCCCACGGCGTCCTCGGGGAACTCGTAGGAAGGCATGCCGTTCTCCCGGCAGATGGCGCGTCCCGCCTCGGCCGAGGCCTGGCCCATGATCACCGAAAAAACCGGTTTGGCTGCCGGCACCGCGCAGATGTTGGCCGCCACGTCCTCGGATTTCAAGGTCGCGGTGGGGGTCATGATGACCACCACCCCGTTGATGCTGGGGTCCTCCAACATGGTGGTGAGCGACTGGCGGTAGGTCTCGGCCGTGCCGCCGCCGGTGATGTCCACCGGGTTGTAGGCGGAGGCGATGGGCAGCAGAAAGCCGCGCAGCTCGTCCACGGTCTCGGGCATCAGGGCCACCATGTGCAGGCCGTGGTTCTCGGCGGCGTCGGCGGCCAATATGCCCGGGCCGCCCGAGTTGGTCAGGATGCCTATGCCCGGCCCCCGGGGCAGGGGCTGGTGGGCCAGGGCGGTGGCCAGGTCGAAGAGATCGCGCATGCTGCGCGCGCGCAGCACCCCGCACTGGCGGAAGGCCGCGTCATAGGCCGCCTCCGAGCCGGCCAGGGCCCCGGTATGGCTGCTGGCCGCCCGCGCGCCGGCCCCGGTGACGCCGCTTTTGACCAGCACCACCGGCTTGACCCGCGTCACCTCGCGCGCCACCTCCAAGAAACGCTTGCCGTCTTCCACCGCCTCCAGATAGCCCAGGATGACCCGGGTGTCGGGGTCGGCGGCCATCAGCTCCAGCATCTCCACCTCGGTCAGGTCCAGCTTGTTGCCCAGGCTGACGAACTTGGAGAAGCCGATGGCCTTGTCCAGGGACCAGTCCAGGATGGCCAAGCACATGGCCCCGCTCTGGGAGAAGAAGCCCAGGTGGCCCTTGTCCGGATGGGAGCCGCCGAAGCTGACGTTGAGCTTGCTGAAGGTGTCGATGATGCCGATGCAGTTGGGGCCGATGAGGCGCATGTGGGGGTGCTTTTTAAGCGCCTGGCCCAGTTGGCGCTCCAGCTCGCGGCCGTGGCCGCCCACTTCCTTGAAGCCGCCGGAGAGCACCACGCAGGCCTTGCAGCCCCGCGCGCCCAACTGGTCCACCGCGCCGGGCACCGCCTCGGCGGGCAGGGCCATCACCGCCAGGTCCAGCCCCTCGGGCAGTTGGTCTATGGAAGGGCAGACCGCCAGCCCCAGGATGCGCTCGGCCTTGGGATTGACCGGAAACACCTGGCCGGCAAAGCCGTGCCCCAAGAGGCTCTTGAGCACGTCATAGCCGATTTTGCCGGGCGAGGCCGAAGCCCCCACCACCGCCACCTGCTGGGGTTTGAAGAATGCCTCGAACAAGTGCGGCCTCCTGGGGTGAGGGGGAATGTGCATCTTGTTTCAAGGATAGCATCACGGCGGGGCCGCGGGAAGCTGATCATGCCGGCCAGAGAATAATCTCCAGCCGCCCCGGTCCGTGCACCCCGCGCACCATCACCGCCTCTATGTCGCCGGTCTTGCTGGGGCCGGCGATGAGGCTAAAAGCCGCGGGCGGGCCGGCGGGAAAGCGCGCGGGGTCGGCCAGGGCGGCGGGCAGATCGGCCAGACTGGCCAGGATGGCCGAGGCGGGCAACAGGGCGATGTGCAGGGGCGGCAGCAGGGACAAAAGCCGCCCTCCGCCGGGGCGGGCCGCCTGGAGCAGTCCCGCCGGGGCGGCGATGGCCAGCTCGGGGCGGGTGATGCCGGCGGGCAGGGGCTCGATCAGCTCCACCGCCCCCGGGGCCTGGTCCGGGGCGCGCACCAGTTCCAGGCCCATGCCCGGGGCGGCCCGCTCCAGGGGGGCGGCCAGCTCCGGCCCCAGGCCGTGGAGTTGGCCTTGGCGCTCTTGGGTGAGGCCGGGGCCAGGCC
>CAZLSD010000143.1:0-8034 GCA_964561775.1 uncultured Desulfarculus sp.
CCCTCATGCCCCGGTTGGCGCCGCGGTCTGCCACCAGTTTCTTCCTGGCGGACCTTGTCTAGCCGCGTCAGTCCTTCCTGAAGGGAGCCCGCCGGCCGGCGGGCTCCGGCTTTTTTGCGAGGGCGGCAGAAACCCCTCGTCGCGACCACGCCGGCCCCAAAACATATCCGAAGACGAAGACGGGCCGGGAAGCCAATGGCCTTTCCTGTGTAGCATATTATTATAACTGCACAAAAACTTGGCTCCTCCTTAGCGGGGCCTGAGAGGCGACGCGCAGGCGATATCATGGCGAAATACTGGAGATTACCCGAAAAAACAACCCTCAGGCGCGGATATCGTGTTGTTTGGCTTCGCGGGACTGGGTTATGCTTTAACTACACGGGATTTGGAATGACTTTAGCCCGGCTCATGAAAAAAGGCCAGCGAGGCTGGGTCAGGGGCCGGCGCGGGGTCAAGCCGCAAACGCCGCCCCCCCATGACGCCCATCTCCTTCACAGGCGGCCTGGCGGGAACATCAGCCCGCCGGCCCTAAAGGACAAGATATGGATGCCGCTTCCCTGATTCCCAGGCCCGACGCCATCCCCGCGCCGGCCGTCCTGTTCAGTTTTCTCTCCCAGGCCACCTTGGTGCTGCATCTGCTGTTGATGAACACCATGCTGGGCGGGACCATCATCGCCCTGGTCAGCTCCCTGCTGCCCTCCGGCCAGACGCCCTCCGCCGGGGCGGGACACGACATAACCCATAAACTGCCCTTCACCATAGCCCTGACCGTGAACCTGGGCGTGCCGCCTCTGTTGTTCTTGCAGGTGATCTACGGCCAGTTCGTCTATGTCAGCTCGGTGCTCATGGCTGGCTGGTGGGTGTCGGTGTTCATGCTGGTGATGGCCGCCTATTACGCGGCCTACATCCATGACTTCAAGTTCCAAGCCCTGGGGGCGGGGCGCAACCTGATCCTGGGCCTGGCCCTGGCCTGCCTGCTGCTGACCGGCTTCATCTTCACCAACAACATGACCCTCATGCTTAAGCCGGAGGCCTGGCGGGTCTATTTCGCCAACCCCGGCGGCTGGATCCTCAACTGGGGCGATCCCACCCTGCTGCCCCGCTACCTGCATTTCGTGGTGGCCTCCCTGGCCGTGGGCGGGCTGGCCCTGGCCCTGCTGGGCTACTGGCGGACGCGCCAGGGCCGGACCGACAGCCAGCGTCTGGTGAGCCTGGGACTGAGCTGGTTCACCTGGGGCACCCTGACCCAGCTGGCCGCCGGGCTGTGGTTCCTGCTGGCCCTGCCCCAGGAGATCATGCTGCTGTTCCTGGGCGGCCAAGGCCTGGCCACCACGGTGCTCTGGCTGGGGGTGGCCGCGGCCCTGGCCGCGCTGGGCATGGCCATGAAGGGCCGCGTCCTGGGGGCCGCCGCCGGCCTGGTGATAACGGTGGCCCTCATGGTGGTGAGCCGCGACAACCTGCGCCAGGCCTATCTCCAGCCCTATTTCAACCTGGATAGCCTGACCGTACTGCCCCAGTACTCACCTGCCCTGCTTTTTGCGTCGTCTCTGGTCGCGGGTCTGCTTATCATCATCTGGATGCTGCGCCTGGCCGCCCGGGCGGGAAAGGGGGACTAGTCTAATGAATTACCCGGTTTGGGAGCTTGCCTCCTGGGGCGGCGGCCTGCTGATAGCGGTCATCGCCACCATACACGTCTACGTAGCCCACTTCGCGGTGGGCGGCGGCCTGTTCCTGGTGCTGACCGAGGCCAGGGGCCTGCGCGAGAACTCACAGGAGATACTGGACTTCGCCAAGAAGCACACCAAATTTTTCCTGCTTTTGACCATGGTCTTCGGCGGGTTGACCGGAGTGGCCATCTGGCTGGTGATCTCGGTGCTGGCCCCGGGGGCCACCTCCACCCTCATCCACAGCTTCGTCTGGGGCTGGGCCACGGAGTGGGTCTTCTTCGTGGGCGAGATCGTGGCTCTGTTCATCTATCACTACACCTTCGGCCGCATGAACCCCCGCGACCACCAGCGGGTGGGCTGGCTCTACTTCGCCTTCGCCTGGCTTTCCCTGTTCATAATCAACGGCGTGGTGGGCATGATGCTCACCCCCGGCCAATGGCTGACCAGCGGGGACTTCTGGGACGGCTTCTTCAATCCCTCCTTCTGGCCCTCCCTGGTTTTCCGCACCTTCTTGGCCTTCATGATCGCCGGACTGTTCGGCTTCCTGACCGCCCTGCGCATCCCCCAGGAGCAGACCCGCGAGAAGATGGTGCGGGCCTGCGCGCTGTGGGCGGCGGCCAGCCTGCCCGGGCTCTTGGCCTCGGGCTGGTGGTACTTGCAGGCCCTGCCCGCGCCGCAGATTGATTTCATCCTGCGCCGCTCCACCGAGATAGCGCCCTGGTACCAGGCCTTCCCCATCATCGCCGCCGCGGTCATGGCCGGGGCCTTGCTCATGGCCATACGCCTGCCCGGCGCGGCGCGGGCGGCGCTGGCCGTGTTGCTCCTGGTGGGCGGCTTCGGGGTGCTGGGCAGCTTCGAGTTCATCCGCGAGGCCGGGCGCAAGCCCTGGCTCATCCACGGCCACACCTGGTCCACCGGCGTGCGCCTGTCCGAGGCCACGGCCGCCGACCAGTCCTTCTTGGCCCAGGCCAAGTGGGTGGCCCACAAGCAGGTGGACCAGAAGAACGCCATGGCCGCCGGCAAGGAGCTGTTTGTCCAGCAGTGCTCCAGTTGCCACAGCCTGGGCGGACCCATGAACGACATCGCCAAGCATATCCGCAAGTTGGACTCCGTGGCCCTGGAGGCCTACATCACCGGCCAAGGCCGCATCTTCGACCACATGCCGCCTTTTCTAGGCAACCAGCAGGAGCGCCAGGCCCTGGCGGTCTATCTGGCCGTCACGGTCAACAACCTGCCGCCCAAGCCCCCCCAGGAGGTGGTCATCAAGCCCCTGCCCCTGGATATCCCCCCCTTCGACGCCAAGAAGGACCAGTACGTGCTGCTGGCCTGGAACACCCTGGGCATGAAGTGCATCTCCGACGCCGACGGCTACTTCTCCGTGCTTACCCCCGGCAACGCCATGAACGCGGTGATCTACCAGCGCGGGGAAAGCCCCAGCCCCCTGGGCAGCGACCAAGTGGACATCTTCTACGAGGCCCCGCCCGGCTTCAAGAACCCCTCCGCCCATGTGGATTTCTGGAAGTTCGCGCCCTCGCTGATGGGCAAGGAGCTGCCCTTGAACGTCTCGGCCGCCGGCCGGGGCATGGCCGGACCCATGGCCTTCAACGCCAAGAGCAAGGTCTTCGAGGCCATCGGCATTCCGGTGACGCCCTATGACGACGACGGCTCGGTGAACCCCTATCCCCTCTTCACGGTGACGGCCAAGAAGAAGGGAAGCGAGGAGGTGCTGGCCCGCACCCAGGCCGTGGTGCCGGTGGGCTCGGAGATGGGCTGCAAGAACTGTCACGGCGGCCAGTGGCGCAAGAACGGCGTGACCGGCCTGGCCGCCCAGACCGCCGAGGGCATCCTGAAGGTGCACGACCGGCGCAACGGCACCGACCTGACCGCCAAGGCCCTGGCCGGCCAGCCCGCCTTGTGCTCCAGTTGCCACCCCGACCCCGTGTCCAACGCCAAGGGCAAGCCCGGCCACCTCAACCTGCCCGCGGCCATGCACGGCTTCCACGCCAACTACCTGACCGGCAAGGGCGATGAGTCCTGCGCCCTCTGCCATCCCGACAGCCCCATCGGCGTCACCCGCTGCCTGCGCGACAACCACGCGGCCATGGGCATGGGTTGCAGCAAGTGCCACGGCTATCTGGAGGACCACACCTTGGGCCTGCTCAAGAAGGAACTGCCGGAGAACCCCCGGGCGGCCAGGCTGATGTTCCACCTCAAGCCGCGCCTGGCCGCCAGCGTGGAGGCCATCAACCCGCGCACGCCCTGGCTGCAGGAGCCGGACTGCCTGAACTGCCACCAGGGCGGCCAGCGCCCCAAGGCCGAGACCTCCAGCGCCTTCAACACCTGGGCCAAGGGGGTGGAGCACCTCTACCGCTCGCGCAAGGACGACACCGGCAAGGTGCCCTGCATCGCCTGCCACAACGGGCCCCACGCCATCTATCCCACGGACAACGCCTATGGCAAGGACCGCGACAATGTCCAGCCCCTGCAATACATGGGCGTGGCCGGGGCCATGGGGACCGGCGGGCGCTGCGGCGTCTGCCACATCACCAAGCCAGAAGAGGACGGCCACCACACGTCCTTCCTGGCCATACGCAAGTAGGCCTAGCCCATAAACCGCAGCAGGCCGGGTCCGCCCTGGAGCGCCAGCTCCCGGGCGGACCCGGCCTGGCTTGTTCAATCCCCCTGCGGTAGAGTTGCCCGGCGGGCCGGCTTTCAAGACACTGGCTTCAGGCTCCCGGTCTTAACGCGCCTTCTTCCCTCCAGCCTTCTCCACGCGCCTCAAGCCGTCCTTGTCCCACATAGCTTGTCAGGAGTGTCCCATGCGCCGATTCCCATGCGGCCGCCTCCCTTCAGAGAGGCGGCATGGAAAAACTATCTTGGTCTGGTGAGGGCGAGCAGGCCGCCACGGTCATCGGCCGCGCCCGCTCCCTGTTCCAAAGACATGCCCCGGCCCTGGCCCGCCATGCCCGCATACCCGGCCTGCTGGGGCGATACCGGCAGGCCATCGAGCTGACCAGCCAGCGCACCATCTCCCTGGGGGTGCCGTCCTTCTGCGCGGCCTGCGCGTCGCAAGACGGCGTCTGCTGTTTCCGGGGGGCGGAGCGCAGATACGACGAGTATCTGCTGCTGGAGAACCTGCTGCTGGGCGAGACCGCCCTCTGGGAGACCTGCCCCGGGGCCTCCTGCTTCTATTGCGGCGTCCAGGGCTGCGCCCTGCTGGCCAAGCACTCCTTCTGCCTCAACTACTACTGCCCGGCCATCAAGCAGGGCCTGGGCGCGGAGGCCATGGCCGCCATGGCTCGCCAGGTGGGGCGCGAGCTGACCTGCCAGTGGGAGCTGGAGCGGGTGCTCATGCCCTGGCTCTGGGGCCAGGCCAGCCAGGACCAGGAGGACGCGGGGCCGGATAGGGCATAGAGGCCTCCCCGCCCGGACGGGGCATTTACCCGCTTTGTGCCGGGTCTGCATTATGTTATGCTCCCTGGGCCGCCATGAGCGCCGCGCATGGTTCCGGGGGGTGGCCTATGGAGCTGCTGCTAAAATTTTGGGTCTGGCTGGGCGTGCAATGGGACGCGGTGACTTCCGACCCCAAGGTGCTTTGGGACGGGGCCGGGTTCGCCTTCTGCGCCGGATTTTTTTATGTTGCGCGCTGGGCGTATAACAAGACCGAATTCCATAAACTCCGGCAGGAAAAAAGGGCCGAGGCCATTGAGGAGCGCACCCGCCGGCTCTGGCTGGAGGCCCTGGACGCCAAGTACAAACAGCTCCTGTACCACCACATCGGCGCGCGCCAGGCCATCAACCTGGACAAAAGCCTTGTCACCAAGGTCCCATCCTCCCAGCGCTGCTGGGTCTCCAAGCAGAACCCCGCTCCGGTCAGCCTTGACGAAGAGCAAAGCCTGCTGGAGGTGCTGGAGCACGCGTCCGTGGGGAAAAGCCTCCTGATCCTGGGCGAGCCGGGGGCGGGCAAGACCACCAGCCTGATCCAACTGGCCCTGGACCTGCTGGAAAAGGCCCGCCAGGATGCGGCCGCGCCCCTGCCCCTGCTCTTCCACTGCTCCAGTTGGCAACAGGGCCAAAACATAGTGGCCTGGCTGGTGGGGCAACTCAAGGAGGAGCACGGGATCCGCGACGAGCAAAAATACGTCAACATGCTGGAAAACGGGGAGATATTCCCCCTGCTCGACGGCCTGGACGAGCTGCCCGGCCCCAGGCGGCGCCAGTTTCTGGAGCAGATCAACGCCTTTATCGAGCCGAGGCGCGGCCTGGCCATGTGTTCGCGGCGGGAGGAGTATCACCTTATTGGCGAGACGGCCCAGGTGGGCGGGGTGGTCACCCTGGAGCCCATCTCACCGGCCAAGATCGAGCGGTTCCTGGCTGACCTGGGCCGGGGCGATCTTTACCAGCGCCTGCGGCGGGAGGAGCAACTGGGGCGGCTGGCCCAGCGCCCCCTGTTCCTGGGCCTGATCCTGGAGGCGGAGCAGAGCCTGCCCCGGGCCGGCCTGAGCGGGGAACTGAGCGGCCCGGAGTACGAGGCCCTGCTCTGGGAACGCTACCTGGGCCAGCGCCTGGCCGAGGCGGCCGCGGACCGGGACCCCAAAGACAAACAGAGGCCCGGCCCCTGGAGCGCCACCCCCAACCGGACCTGGCTGGCCTGGCTGGCCGCCGCGGTCAAGCGGCACACCGGCAAGACCGAGTTCCGCCTGGAGGAGATGCAACCCACCTGGCTGGCCAGGGTGTCCCTCTTCCACGCCGCCAGGGGGCTCTTTGTGGCGGCCTTGTTCTTCACCGGCTTCGCCGTTTTTTTGTGCCAATTCCTGGGGCTGGCCAAGGGTCTGGCCTGCGCGTTGCTCGCGGGGTTGGCCTTTGCGGCGGAGGATTTTCTTCATCTTTTGCATCTGCGCCAGGGCCTGGCCCCCAGGCTGCTCCATGCCCTGGCCTTTGGGTTGGCATTTGGAATGTGGATATATCTGCTTGGGGGACCCGCGGCTGGCGCGGCCATGGGGCTGGGCCTGTTTGTTATTTCATTAGTCGTTGTGGACGGAATCGCCGACCCGGAGATCGAATATACCGAGAGAATGAACCTGGAACTCAAGAAGGTATTTTCCAGGGAATTCGGGAAAGCCCTTGCTGAGGGTCTGGTTCTTGGAATAGCCTTCGGCGGGGCGCTCGCTGGCCTGGATTGGCTGCTTATAAGCCAAATATTGGGAGAAGATGCAACCATGCCGGCATTGGCGACGGGTGTGCTCGGTGTTTTACTATTTATGCTACAAGCGGCGACCGAAGGGTTGCGGGCGGATATCCAGCTTCAGACCAAGCCAGGACAGGGCATGGGCAATTCGCTGCGCTGGGGGGTGGGACTGACTCTGTGTATTGTTTTATTATTCTTGGCATCAATGGGCGTGGCAAAAGGACCGGCTTTGGCCCTGGCGGCGGCGCCTGCCGCCCTGGCGTTCGGGCTGTGGGTAAGTCCAGCTTTCGCCTGCATCGAGCACTTCATCCTGCGTTGCTGCCTGCGCCGGGAAAACGCCGCGCCCTGGCGCTACGTGACTTTCCTCAACCGCATGCACCAGGCCAGGCTGTTGCAGTTGGTGGGGGGCGGCTACCGTTTCGTGCACGTCAACCTGCGCGAGCACCTGATCCTCTATCCCAGCCCGGAGGCGCTGAGCCCGCTGGTCCGCCGCGCCCTGGGGCAGGGGTCCAGCCAGGCCTAGCCCGGTTCCCGCGGGCTTGACTGGCCCAGCCCCCGGTGGGTATCATGTGCCCGTTCCCTGATCCGCCGCGTTTTACAGAGAGTTGGCAGCCCGCCCGCCCCCGCTCCACCCGCTAAGCAAAGGCTCGGCCCTTGCCCGCAGGCTCACGCAACTTCAAGGACAGGCTGGCGGCCTGGGGCCAGGGGCCTCTGGACCTGGAGAGGGTCTGGTGGCTCTTGCCCCTGGGCCTGGCTCTGTGGATGGCCCCCTATCTGGGGGGTGCGGCGGGTTGGCGCTTTGGCCACGTGCTGGCCATGACCGCCGCCTTGACCCTGGGCCTGGCCCTGCGCCGCCAGGCCTGGATGCGCCTTTTGCTGCGCGGCCTGTGGGGCCTGGCCGCCCTGGCCGCGCTCTGGGCAATCTGGCAGCGGGCGGGGTTGCGCGGGGCGGCGGGCAGCGTGGTGTTCCTGGCCAGCCTGGCCAGTCTGGGCCTTATCTGCGACCACCTGCTGCTCAAGACCTCGGCCGTGGGGCGGCTGGCCCGGACCAGCCTGTTTTTACGCCTGCCCTATCTGCTAAGCCTGGGCATGCTGGCCGGGGTGGCCTTCTTCTCCTTGGCCGGGCTGGCCGCGCCCATATCCTGGCTCTTCATCCTGCTGCCCGCCGTGTGCCTGCCC
>CAZLSD010000144.1:0-8030 GCA_964561775.1 uncultured Desulfarculus sp.
GCCGGGCCGGCGCGGGCGGGGCCGGGGGCTGGCGGCGGGCATGGAGCCAGACGCGGACCAGGCAGAAGCCCAGCAGGGCCAGGCCGCCGGCCAGTTGGGCCATGGAAAGCGCCTCGTTGCCCACCAGGTGGACCAGGTGGTCGGCCAGCAGATAGGCCCCCACCCCGGCGGGCAGGCTCAAGGCCAGGGCCGCCGCGCCCAGGGGCAGGGCCAGCCAGTCCAGCGGCCGCCACACACCCCAGGGGCGCGGCCCTCCCGCCTTGGGAGGCGGGCCGGGCGGGGCGCTAGACCCGGTTTCCATCGGGCCTCAAATAGTAATTGCCGATCTTGCCGCCGCCCATGAGCCGGTTGACCAGATAGCCCGCCTGGATGGCGGCCTGGACGGCCAGGTTGGGGGCCAGACGCGAGGCCGGGGTCTCGCCGATGGAGTGGTCCACCACCTGCCAGCCATGCCGGCTGGCCAGGTTGCGCATGCCAGCCAGCGAGAAGTTCCACAGATGGGCGGGAAAGCCGAAGCAGTTTTTCAGCATGGCCTTGCCCAGGGCGGGATGCAGGCGCAAGGCCAGCAGGCTGAGCAGGTTGAAGATGTCGCGGTTGTTGTTCACCCGCACATAGACCGCGCCGCCCGGGGCCAGGCGCGGGCGCAGGCCCTCCAGCACGGCGAAGCCGTCCTCCATGTGTTCGAAGCTGTCCCAGAAGGTGATCAGGTCGAACTGGTCCAGGGGCAGCCCCTCCAGGTTTTCAGCCGAGTCCCAGGCCACCCGGGCGGCGATCTCCGCCGGCATCAGGGCCTTCAGCTCGGTGTTTATCTCCACGCCGTAGGCCTGGCGCCCCAGTTCCAGGCAGTGGCGCAGAAACACCCCGTTGCCGCAGCCCACGTCCAGGATGCGCAGCCCGGCGGCGGGGCCGAGAAGCTTTTCCACCCGCTGGAAGAACTCGCGGTAGGGCGGGTATTGGCCGGGGTCGCCCAGGCTGGCCGGGTCCATGTAGCGGTCCCCGGTGGAGCGCAGCAGGCCGCTCTGGCGCACGGTCACGCCCCTGCCGGCCTGGGCGGGACGGTATTGGGCGAACTGCAAGCGGCAGCGGCCGCACAGGTGGATCGCGCCCTCGTCATAGTCCAGACGCCGCAGGTCCTGGTTGCCGCAGCTGGGGCAGGAAGGCATGTCGGCGCTCCTTTGCGCAAGCCGGCGCGGGCTATCGTCCCGCCGTGCTCCCGCCCTAGTGATGATAGGTGGCGGCCACCCAGCGGAAAACATGGTTTTCCAAGAGAAGGCCGGCGTAGCCCTTGCGCAGGCGGGCCTTGGCCAGCGGCGCATAGACGCGGGCGGCCACTTTAAGCAGGTTGTACTTCCAGGTGTGCCCCACCTTGACCTTGAACAGCTTGTCGTCGATGAAGTAGGAGCAAATCTGCATCATGTCGATGGCCGCCGCCTGCTGGTCGGTGTACCAGGGGGCCCGGTAGTCGCCTTCGGCCTCGGAGTCGGCCCACTCCTCCAGGCTGGCCGGCTTGGCATAGCCATGGCTTAGGGCCAGCTCATAGAGCGCGGTCCCCGGCAGGGGGCGGAACTTGTTGGGGATGAAGATGAGCGCCCTGGGGTTGTCCTTGACCAGGCGCAGCATGAGCTGCTGGGTCAGGCGCAGGTCTTCCATGGTCTCCCCTGGCAGGCCCACTATCCAGTTGTAGGCGGCCATTATCTGGGGATGGCGGGCCATCTTGCGGTTGACCTCCACGATGTCTTCCACCGTGCAGTTCTTGTTGATCATATCCAGCACGCGCTGGGAGCCCGACTCCGCCCCGATGTGCATGATGTCGGTGCCGGTGGCGGCCAGCTTGTCCAGGAACTGGTCGCTCATGCGCTTGATCTCGTTGATGCGCGCGCCCCTAAACCCCAGGCCCACCTTGATGCCGCGCCGGTTGATCTCGTCGATGATGGACTCCACGTGCTCCAGCAGCACGAAGGAGTCGTCGTCGATGAAGTAGATGTAGTCCGCCCCATAGGTCCGGTGCACGTGCTCTATGTGGTCCACCACCTGGGCGGCGGACAGGGGGACGTACTTCTTCTTGATGGGCCGGTACTGGGCGGGCGAGGAGCAGAAGGCGCACTGGTAGGGGCAGCCCATGGCGCTGTAGAGGGGGAATATCTTCTGGTCGCTGTCCAGTTGGCCGTAGAGGGGCAGGTCCTTTTCGATGAGGTGGTAGGGGATGTCCCGGTAGTCCACCATCTCGAAGGCCGGCTCCGGCGGCACGCTGGCCACCCGGCCCTCGGCGCGGAAGCTCAAGCCCGCGATCTCCTCCAGGGGCGGCGCGCCATCTTCCCGGCCCAGGTGGGCGGCCAACTGCCTCAGGGGCCGGGAGCCGTAGCCGGAGACCACGAAGTCCACGCTGGGCTCGTCTAATATCTCCGCCGCGTTGAAGGTGGCGTGGGGGCCGCCCCAGACCACCTTGGCCTGGGGGGCCAGGCTCTTGACCAGCCGCGATATCTCCAGGGCGTTGATGATGGGCGAGCCGGTCAAGACGCTGACCCCCACCAGCATGGTCTCCGGCTTGAGGACCCGGGTAAGGTTCTCCTTCCAATGGCCGGGGTCCAGGCGCACGTCCAGGATGTCCACTTTGAGGCCGTCTTTCAGGCACTCCATGCCGGCGTAGAGCAGGCTAAGGGGGATGTGGCGCACCAGGGAGCCGGACATGCCCAGCTTGGGATAGATCAGGAGTATGCGTTCAGGGGGCATGCGGGCTAGCGCTCCGGGGGCTTGTAGATGAAGAATTGCTGGTAGAGCTTGGTCATGGGCATCACCAGCAGGCCGCCCACGCAGACCAGCACGAAGGTGGAGAACAGCACGTGCAGGCCGATCTGCCAGGCCAGCCCCAGACCGCCCAGCACGCTGGCCAGCAGGGTCAGCAGGTTGAGCAGCACCCCCAGGGCCAGGAAGATGATGGTCAGCCGGTAGGGCTGGAAGAGGTTGGTGATCAGGAACACGTAGGAGAAGGTGCGCATGGCGTCGCGCATGAGGGAGACCTTGGAGCTGCCCACCCGGGTGGCGTATTCGATGGGCAGGAAACACACGCTGCGGTGCAGCAGCAGGAAGATGAGGGTCATGGAGGTGGTGAAGGAGAAGGTGGGGCAGAGCAGCGGCCGGTAGCTGAGCAGGTCCAGCTTGTGGAACACCCTGAAGCCGCTGTTGAAGTCCGGGGCCTTCACGTTGGTGAAGTAGAAGATCAGATAGGCCAGCAGCCGGCGGAAGTACAGGTTGATGCGGGCGGTGTTGCGGTCGTCCCAGATGCGCTGGCCCACCACCATGTCGTGGCGTCCGGCCATCTCGATCATCTTGGGCAGCATGGCGATGGGATAGGTGCCGTCGGCGTCCATGATGGCGATGACCGGATTGCGCGCCACGCTGATGCCGTTCATGATGGCGTTGCCATAGCCCTGGTTGATGGGATGGCTTAGCACCATGGCCCCGGCGGCCAGGGCCTCCTGGGCGGTGGCGTCGCTGGAGCCGTCGTCCACCACGATGACCTCGTAGTCGATGTCCATGCCGTCCAGGGCCTGCCTGGTCTCCCGGACCGTCTGCCCCACCGCCGCTTCCTCGTTCTTGCAGGGTATGACCACGGAGACGGCGGAGATGGGTTCTTGCAGGTGGACGATGCCTTTAGCGGTTTGGTCTGCCAATGCTAGCCTCTTTGGTTTTTTGCCGGGCCTGGTTTCATGGCCGTTGGGCCATGGCCAAAAGCTGGTAGCCGCCTCGGGGCAGGTTGAGGCGGAACATGTGATAGATGAGGGCGCTCACCAGCTTCTGCCCCGGTCCATAGCCCTGGGTGGACAGGAAGGTCTGGCACATCCTGTCCGGCCACAGGTTGATGAGATGCTTGTAGAGGTTGAAGAAGGGGAAGCCCCATTGCCACAGGCGCATGATTTTCAGCCCCTCCCGTTCCAGCATGCCGGCCATCTCCTGGGCCGCGAAATGCCGGTGATGCCCCACCCGCCGGTCGATCTCGAAGAGCGGGCCGCAGGGCACGGAGATGAACAGCCAGCGTCCGGTCATGGCGGCCAAGCGCCCCACCACCGCCTGGGGGTCGGCGCAGTGCTCCACCAGCTCGGTGCAGACCACGGCGTCGAAGCGTTCGTTAAGTATCTCGCGGTCCAGGTCCAGCACCCTGAACTCCACCCCGGGCAGCAGGGCGCGGTTGGACTCGATGACCTGGGGCGACAGGTCCACCCCGGCCAGCCGCTTCACCGCCAGGCGCTGGCGGGCCTCGGCCAAGAACAGCCCGTTGCCGCACCCCACGTCCAGCAGCGATTCCAGGGGCAGCTCCCCCATCCAGTCCAGGATTATGCGGCGGCGGGCGCGGGGGGCCGGCGAGAAGCGCGCCATGTCGTCCCAGTCCGACCAGGCCTGGTCATAGAAGGCGTCTAGGCCTTGGCCGTGCTGCGGCATTGCAGGCTCCAGTTTATGTATTGCAATATGCCCAGCAGGACGAAGCCCCCCTCCACCTGGCCACGCCGGTGCTGCTCCCAGAACAACCCCACCTCGCGCCAGTTGAGCCCGTCCACCTGGCGAGCCGCCGCCTCCAGATGGTCGGCGAAGACCTCCCGCATGGGGCCGGGCGCGCGGAACCATTTGTCCACCGGGGGCAGGAAGCCGGCCTTGGGGCGGCTCAAGGCCGCGGCGGGGGTCCAGGCGCGCCAGGCGTCGCGCAAGATGCGTTTTCCCTGGCCTTTGAAGCGCTTGGCCTCGTCGGCCAGGCCAAGCGAGAAATCTACCACAGACCTGCCCAAGAGCGGCACCCTTATTTCCAGGCCGTGGGCCATGCTCATGCGGTCCACCTTGGCCAGGATGCTGGGCAGGTGGAACATCAGGTCGGCGTGCTGGCAGGCGCTCAGATAGGAGCGCTCAGGCGGGGTCTGGTCCATGAGCCCGGCATAGGCCGCCACCGGGTCCTGGCCGCGCACGGCCTGCCACAGGCCGGGGTCATAGAGCCTGGCCTTGAGGGGGTTGTCCATGATGCGCCTGAAGCAGGCGTGGTCGCGGCGGGGGCCTTCCTCGGCCGCGGCGATGAGCCGCTCCACCACCATGCGCCAGCCATAGCGCCGGTCGTCGGAGGGCAGGTGGCGGGCGGCCTGGCGCAGGGCGCGGCGCAGGGGGGCGGGCAGCCGGCGCAGCCAGGGCATCAGGCTGGCCGCCCGGTAGGTGTCATAGCCGGCCCACAGCTCGTCGCCGCCGTCGCCGGAGAGGCTCACCTTGACCCGGCGGCTGGCCTCCCGGCAGAGCTGGTACACGGGGAAGCAGGAGGCGTCGGCCAGCAGTTCGCCCATGGCGCCCAGGGTGTCCAGCACCTCCTGGGTGGTCCAGTTGAAACAAAAGCTCTCGCCCCGGCCGCCCAGGCTCTGCACGTATTCCCGCGCGGCCGGGGTCTCGTCGAAGCGCTCCTCGGCGAAGCCCAGGGTGAGCGCCAGGGGCAGGGAGCCGGCCGCCTTGGCGGCCAGGGCCACGGAGAAGGAATCCAGCCCCCCGGAGAGAAAGAGCCCCACGGGAACGTCGGAGACCATCTGGGCCGCCACCGATTCCTGGATGAGCTGGCGCAGCTGGCCGGCCTGCTCCGGCCCATAGGGCCGGGGCGGGGCGCTGTAGTCGGGACTCCAATAACGCCCCTCGCGCGCCCCCTGCCTGTCCAGGCGCAGCCAGCAACCAGCCGGCAGTTGGCTGACCCCCTCCAGGCCGGCATGGGGCGCGGGCAGGTAGTTGAAGGTGAAATAGATGTCCAGATCGCGCGTGTTTACCGGGGGGCAGGGCCGGCCGGGGCCAAAAAGGGCCAGGGGCTCGGAGGCGAAGCTAAGCTCCCGTTTGTCCAGGGCATAGAAAAGCGGCTTGACCCCCAGGGGATCGCGCACCAAAAAGAGGGCCTGGCGCGCCTGGTCATAGAGGCCAAAGGCGAAGATGCCGTCCAGGCGGGACCAGCACTGTTCGCCCCACTCCTCGTAACCGTGGATGATGACCTCGGTGTCGGTGCGGGAGCGGAACACATGGCCGCGCTGCCGCAGTTCGTCGCGCAACTGCTGGAAATTGTATATCTCGCCGTTGTAGGTGATCCAGACCGACTGGTCCTCGTTGGTCATGGGCTGACGCCCGGCCGGGCTAAGGTCGATGATGGACAGCCGCCGGTGCCCCAGGCCCACGTTGCCGGCCAGCATATGGCCGCAGTCGTCCGGGCCGCGATGGCGAAGGCGCTCCATCATGGCCTGCACCCGCGCGCTCTCCACGGGTCCGCCGGCTAAATCAACCACCCCGCAGATGCCGCACACGGTTGGCCTCGGCCGAAAGCGTTGTCGGAAAAGGGAGATAAGCCTCTAAACCACAGGGCAAATATGACCGCTGCCCCGGTGATTGTCAACCAAGCCCGCCTGGCCCCAGTTCCCCGGCGCGGGGCCAAGACCCCGGAGCGGACCGGCTCAGGGGCGATAGAAGAGCCCCAGGCTGATCTTCTTGATGTCGCGCAGGCCGTTCCAAAAGCTGAAGTGGTTCCAGGCGTCCATGGCCAGGGCCAGCCAGAGCAGGACGCCCAGGATGACCAGCCCCCGGCCCAGACGGCCGCGCCCCTCCAGGCAGCGCACCACGGCAAAGGCCAGGAGAAAGTTGCTGAACCATAGGAACGGCTGAAAGAAGTAGGCCGCGAAGTAGTTGCGGTTGACGTGCAGGGCCGTGGCGATGAGCAGCACCGGCAGGCCCAGTAGCAGCGCCAAAAAGGCCAGACGCCAGAAGAGCGCCCCAGGGATCGTTTGCCGGCGCGTCAAGGCATACAGGGCGCAGTAGAAGGCCACGATGAGGGGGGCGGCCCATAAACCCAGGGACACGTCCCGGCGTATGGCCAGGTTGTAGGTCTGGAGGGCCAGGTAGGCCGCCAGCAGGCCCAGGGCCAGATACAGGAGATAGGCAGGGGGGGGCTTGTCCCCCTCCCCAGCCGCCAGGAGCAGCCCCAAGGCCCCGGCCAGGAAGGCCAGGAACAGAAAGGCGGGGATCTGCCTGAAGGTGTGGTAATCCATCAGGTACTTGGTGTGGCCCGTGAAAAAGCCCGCCACCGCCTGGGCCGCCTGGGCGGCCAGGCCTTGCAGAGCCTCCAGCCGGTTCTGGGGCGGGGGCGCGGCCTGGCCCGGCTTGGCCTGTTCGCCGCTCCAGAATTGAGTCGTGAAAACGGGGTCTTGTCTGCCCAGGGTGTGGATCAGCCGCCCCAGCGGCCCATGCCCCACGAACAGCAGGCACAAAATCAGCGCGCCCCCCACAAAGGGGAGCAGGTCCGCCCCTGCAACCTTGCCGTTGCCCGGGGCCGTTGCCCGGCCCCTCCACCACTGCCACGACAGGGCCAGGGCCAGCAGCGGGAGCATCAGCAAGGCCGTGCCGGGATAGGAGGTGTAGAGCGCCGCCCCCAGCAGCACGGTGAGGAAGAGAATCATGCCCCGCCGCCCCAGCCGCCCCGCCTCCTGGCCGGAGAATATGCCCAGCAGCCACAGGCAGCCCAACAGCCCCATGGCGCAGAGGTCCAGGTCTATGTAGCACCACTCGTTGAGCCTGACCCCCAGCACGCTGGCCCACAGCACCCCGCCGGAGAGCCCTCCCAGCAGGGGGGCCGCCATCAGGGCCGCCCAGGCGAAGAGGCAGAAGGAGGTGAGCGCCTGGGTCCAGCGGTAGGCGTCGTGGGGATGGATGGCCGCCCATTTGTGCCAGAAGGCGGCCAGGGTCTCGCCGCTGAAATGGCTGGGCCAGAGGTCCGGTCCGGGCTGGCCGTAATAGCGCAGGAACTTGCACATCTTGTTCAGGTCGAAGCGCAGGTTGTCCAGGGAGGGGGCGATCTCCCCCGGCCCGCCGGCGGGATTGGGGCAGCGGACCGGGAAGTTGTCCTGGTGGGCGATGGACCAGATCATGGGGGCGTAAAGCTCGCCATGGCCGCCGTAATGGAACTTGTGGAAGGTGGCCAGCTTGATCCCCGTCAGGAGCAGGGGGACCAGGATCAGGACCGCCAGCGCCGCGCTGGCCGC
>CAZLSD010000145.1:0-1703 GCA_964561775.1 uncultured Desulfarculus sp.
CGCGCGCCCTCGCCCAGGGCCATGAGCTGGTCCACGATCTCCTGGGGCGAGCGGGAGCGGATGGCTCGGCCGCAGGTGGGACAGTGGGGGGCGCCGGCCCGGGCATAAAGCAGGCGCAGGTAGTCGTAAATCTCCGTGACCGTGGCCACGGTGGAGCGGGGGTTCTTGCTGGTGGTCTTCTGCTCGATGGCGATGGCCGGCGATAAGCCCTCGATGGCGTCCACGTCGGGCTTGTCCATGCGCTCCAAGAACTGGCGCGCGTAGGAGGAAAGCGACTCCACGTAGCGGCGCTGGCCCTCGGCATAGATGGTGTCAAAGGCCAGGGTGGACTTGCCGCTGCCCGAGAGCCCGGTGATGACCACCAGCTTGTCGCGAGGGATGCGCAGGCTGATGTTCTTCAGGTTGTGCTGCCGGGCGCCCCGGACCACGATTTCCTTTAACATGGGTGATGGCTCGCGGGTGAGGTTGATGCAGGAAAGGGCGCTCAGGCGCTCTTCTTACGCTGGGACTTGACGTACTCGTCCAGCACCGCGTTGATCCAGCTCTGGTAGCGCCCGCCGTCGCGCGCGGCCTTGTCCTTGAAAAAGCGCAGGGTGCCGCTGCTCAGGCGGATGGTGATGCGCTCCTTGGGCGCGGGCAGCACCAGCTTGGCCCGCTTGAAGAAGCCCTCATCCAACTCAGGCGAATCAATCAGATCGATATCGCTGTCTTGCTGGGCGTTGACCCGGTTCCAATCAGTTCTGGAACGCCCCGGCGAATTGTCTGCGCTCATGGCTGGTAGCCTTTCTCATGGATATGACACGTATGGTCCCCGCGGAGCGCTCGCTGAAAACCAGCTTCACCAAGCACCCCTTCACGAACCCCAAGCCAACCTGCCTGTCCTCTCCATAGCCTTCCTCTTCTTCGAAGGCCACTAAATGGGGGCCTTGGAAAAACTCCCAGGCATCCACGAAGTCCAGCCCGTGCTTGGCCAGGTTGCTGGCGCGCTTGTTGGGGTCCCAGGTGTACTTCACGGTCAATTATACATACATAATGTACATACACAAGGATGGGGAGTCCGTGCCCGCGACAGGCCGGCGCTGTTGGCCACGCTCGCGCTGACGCCATTATCAGACGAATCATGCGTAACCATGCCCTGTTGGCCCATTTGCCCATTCTCGGTTAGGGTGCCTATCGTTGTTGAGGAGGAGCAAGAATGTAAATGAAGGATAGCCACGTGGTCTGCGCGCTTTGTAGTGAAAATTACGTTGCTTATTTAACTAGATAGCGTGGCGGCTGTCTTCCTTGCCTCCCTCCGGGCGGTCTTGGGAACAAGTATAACAGGCAACGCTAGCATATACATCTGTTGATTATAAAATGCGGGATGGGCGAGGACTCGCTTCGTCTCCAGCCCAGGGGAGAACGTCCTTGGCCGTGGCGGTCTGCCCTGGCGGCTAGGCCGGCTGGGCGGCCCGGTTGGCCATGTTTGCGGCCAGCAGGATGGCGGACTTCAAGGAGGCCGGGCTGGCGATGCCCTTGCCGGCCAGCTCGAAGGCGGTGCCGTGGTCCACGCTGGTGCGGATGATGGGCAGGCCCAGGGTGACGTTGACCCCGTCCTCGAAGTGCAAGAGCTTCAAGGGGATAAGACCCTGGTCGTGGTACATGCAGACCACGGCGTCGAATTCTTCCTTGACCACCGCGCGCCAGAACAGGGTGTCGGGCGG
>CAZLSD010000145.1:1803-7932 GCA_964561775.1 uncultured Desulfarculus sp.
GCGGCCTGCAGGGCCTCCTTGCTGATGGGGGCGGTGACCATGCCCTGGACCTTGCCCTCCAGGCAGGAGAGCACGGCCGCCTCGATGAAGGCGGCGGCCTGGGCTCCGGTGGCGGCGGATGGCTGGCCTGGCTTGATGTTGCGCCCCTCGCCGGCGGGGATGATCTCCACCTGGGGCATGGCCACGCCGGCGGCCAGCGCTCCGGCGGCCAGGAGCATCTGCCGCCCCACCACCACCAGCTCGGCGGCCTGGTTGACCTCGGGGTCGTGACAGACCTTGGCCACGATCTCCGGGCCTATGCCGGCCGGGTCGCCCAGGGTCAGGGCCAGGCGGGGTTTGCCGAGGGCCTGGCTCATGAGGCCCGCCCCAGGCGCGTACGCCAGTACTCAGGCTCGAAACCCACGAAGACCTCCTCCCCGTACTCCAGCACCGGCACCGTGCGCACGCCCTTGGCCGCGCGGGCCATGCGTTTCAGCCCCTCGCGGCTGCCCGCCACGTTGACCATCTCCACCTCGACGCCCGCGGCGCGGAAGAATTCCTCCGCCGCCAGGCAGCGGCCGCAGCCGGGAGTGGAATAGATGACGATTTGCGAGGGGCGATCGGGCAAGTTGCCTCCATGAATTTTTAGGCTAAGCCAATTCTAGCCTCACCAGCAAGCCAAATCAATGCGCCATGCCCAGTCAAAGAAAGAGCCGGCTCCCGGCGCTGTTTCCCGCGCCTGGTTTTGCGCGCCCCTTCCCGCGACCCCGCCGCGGCCTGGCCGCTATCACTGGCGGCGAAAACAGCGCGCGCCCACGCGCCAGCCGGAGGAGCCCATGAGCGCCTGTCGATTTCTCTACCAGAACCTGCTGAGCGACCCAGCCATGATCACCCCCAGTTCGGCCCAGCCCGGCCTGGTGGGCATGCCGGTGGCCAAGGCCGCCGGCACGGCGGTGGCCCAGGCCGCCGGGGCCCACACCGGCGGCCAGGACCAGGTCTTCCTGCTGGAGATCGACTCCCTGGCCGCGGGAACCCAGGTGGAGCGGGCCACCTTCCGCTGGCGGCGCGGCGCGGCCTCGGCCTGGGAGGAGACCGGCGTGGCCACCTGCTACAACCTGCGCCTTTTGGCCGACGGCGTGCATGTGAAGTGGAGCTCCGGCTCCGGCGCGGACTTCGCCCTGGGCGACGCCTGGACCATCCTGGCCAGCCGGGCGGCCGGCGCGGCGGCGCTCTTGGACTTGGACCGGGACACCGCCTGGCAGGCCCTGGGCTGCGCCGCCGAGAGCCTGGAGATGGACCTGGGCCAGCAGCTGGAGGCCAAGGCCCTGGTGCTGGGCGACCACAACCTGAGCGCAGGGGCGCGGGTGACGCTGCTGGCTGGGGACAGTCCCGACTTGGCCAGCCCCAGCCTGAGCTTCAACCTGCCCGTGGCCAGCCCCCACCTGACGGCCTTTTTCGCGCACCGCGCCCGCTACTGGCGCTTGAGCCTGGCCGACCCGGACAACCCCGCGCTTACCCTGCGCGCGGGAGGCTTGTACCTGGGCGGCTATTTCCAGCCCTCGCGCATGTTCAGCGCGGGCTACAGCACCAGCCTTACCGCCGGGCGCTCCACCACCTCCACCGACGCGGGCAAAACCGCCGGCCACGCCACCGGTCTGGCCCAGAGCTGGCAGATAAGCTTCAGCGGCCTGAGCGCCCAGGATATGGCCGGCTTCCAGGCCCTGCACCGGGCCGTGCACGACACGGCCAGCGGCCTCTTGAGCCCCATCTACTTCACGCCCTTCGCCGAGCTGGCCGGCCAGGACAACGGAACCCTCTATTGCCTGCCCGGCGAGAGCCTAAGCGGCGCGCACCAGCACCTGGACCGCTACAGCCTCGGCCTGACCCTCACCGAGATGGTGCGCACCCATGTTTGATCTGAGCCAGGACTTCCACCGGGCGCGCCAGCAGCGCAACCTGGCGCCCATCATCCTCTTCAAGCTGACCAACGCCTATGGCCTGCGCCTGTTCTCCGACCGCCACCCCAGCCTGGAGACGGCGGGGCTTAAAACCCCTCGCCAGGCCGACGGCGCGCACGCGGCGGACGGAACCAGCCAGGCCGGGCTGGGCTCCTATCACCTGCTGGAGCGGGGGGCGCGGGTGCTCTCCTTCGGCCGCCTGCGCGAGACCCTGACCCCCTTCGCCGGCGACCTGCTGGCCAGCCTCAAGCAGGAGGAGGCGGGCAGCATCTCCCTGGAGCTATCCAATAGCGGCCCGGAGGGCAGCCGTCCCTTCACCCGCATGGAGGCGGTGGAAGGCCTGCTGGGAGCCGGCGGCGAGATATGCCTGGGGTTCCCGGGCCTGGCCGCGGAGGATTTCCTGACCCGCTTCAAGGGCCGGGTGGATTCCTACCGCCTGGAAGCCGAGAGCATAACCCTGACCTTGAAGGCCAACTGATGCCTGACATGGAAGACAGCTTAAGCCTGCCCAGCGCCGGGCGCTACGCCAATCCCCGCTCCAGCGGCCAGGCGCTGCCGGTGGTCTATGGAACCATGGAGGGTGGAACGGGCGGCCTGTGGCAGGCGGTCTGCGTCGACACGGAGGCCCATGTCTACGCCCTAGCCGGCCACCAGCTGCTGCCCCTGGAGCTGGGCAACCAGGTGCGCCTCTACGACCGGGAAGGCAACCTGCTGGACCAGGCCGGCTACAGCCTGGACCTGAGCCACGACTACCAAGGCCAGAGGGTCATCGCCACCGCCACCTTCGCCACCGACATGGAGGGCCAAGAGCCCTTGAGCGTGGCGGGCATGGGCAAGCCCGGCGGCGACGGCCTGCTGCTGGAAAACCCCCTGGACCTGGTGCGGGACCTGCTCTTGAACTACGGCGGCCTAAGCGACCTGGACCTGGAGCAGAGCGCGCTGAGCCGGGCGCGCGCCCGCGCCGCCCAGTTGGGCTACCGGGCCAGCGGGGTGATAGCCAAGAGCCGTGGCCTGGGCCAGATAATCACCGACATCCTGGGCGACTTCCTGGGCTCCTGGTGGCTGGGCGCCGACAACCGGCTCAAGCTATCCCTGGACCTGGGCTCGGGCGCGGTGGAAGAGGCCGAGCTGGCCGTGGTCTTCAATCACAACCACCTGCGCGGCGTCTCGGTCAGCGCCAAGCTGGCCAACCTGGTCAACCAGGCCCGGGTCTACTACCGCCACCACCCCCTGGAGGATGTCTATCAAGCTGAGCTGGCCGAGAGCGAGAGCCAGGATATCGCCAGCATTGGCCTCTATGGCGCGCGTCTGCGCGAGCTGGAGCTGAACTGGGTGCGTGACCCCTCCACCGCCCTGGCCGTGGCCGGCCGCCTGCTGGCCTTCTTGAGCCGCCCGCGCCGTCTCATCAGCGCCGAGGAGGACGCCCTGGCCAACCTGCACCTGGAACGGGGCGACGCGGCGCTCTTCAGCCTGCCCTGGCTGGCCGACGAGTTGGGCCGGCCCTTGGTGAACCAGATCGTGCGCGTGCTGAGCATGGAGCCCCAGCTGGACCGGGGCAACGTGCGCTTCACCCTGCTGGACACCGGCTTTGCCAAGACCATCACCCGCCTGGCCGATGGAACCCTCACCGCCGCGGCCCAGGTCCAGGCCGGCGGAGAACGCGACCGCACGGAGTACAGCCTATGAGCGACCAGCGCATCCAGTACAGCGAGGAGATGGTGGGGGCCGGGCACCCCACCAAGGCCGACACCTTGAACCGCCTGGCCCTGGTGGAAGCCGACAGCGACGGCCACGGCAAGTACCGCTTCTTGAAGGCCCAGTCCCAGGGTCCCAGCACGGGCGAGGCCGAGGGCGCGCTATACGTCAAAAGCGTGGACGGCCAGCCCGAGGTCTTCTATCGCGGCGAGAACAGCGCCAGCGAGATCCAGATCACCAACGGCGCGCGCTTGAACGCCATCACCCCTGCCATCCCCCTGGAGGACCTCTGGATCGACCCCGACTATCCGGCCGAGAACGTGAGCCTGGGCTCCACCAGCGGCCGCAAGGTCATGGCCATCAGGCTGGCCGACGGCTATGAGCGCGCCTTCCTGGGTTTCGCCACCCTGCCCGACATGAGCCGCGACTACCAGCTGGTGGTGGAGTGCGCCCAGAGCAGCGCCTTGAGCGCCAAGTACATCCGCCTGAGCGCCTCCATCCTGGCCTTCACCAGCGGCGAGCTGCCCTATGACACCGCGCCCGACGTCTCATCATCCCAGGACCTGGCCGCGCGCTCCGACACCGGCCTGCTCATCGCGGAGCCTAGCGTCTGGCGCATCACCAGCGACCTTCTGCACGCCGACTGCCAGGCCGTGCGCGTGCGCTTGGCCCGCGAAGGCGCCCACGCCAACGACACCCACACCGGCGACACCCACGTGTTCCGCGCCTACTTCAAGGCCCTCTAGCCATGCGCGCCAAACACCCGCCGGTCAACGTGCAGCGCGGCCTGGCCTCGGTGTATCACAGCGGCAACAACGCCGTGACCACCAACGTGACCATCGGCGACGTGGGCAGCCTGAGCCGGGCCAAGGAGCGCTGCCTGGGCGTGACCAGCGTCTACGGGCCGTTCTTCGCCACCCTGCGCCTGACCTCCGCCACCAACCTGGAGATACAGACCCTGCAAGCCGGCGCGGCCTCCTATGTCTACGTGGCCTGGGAGGTGGAGGCAGGCGACTACATCGCCCAGGCCCAGCGCGGGCAATCCACCTATGCCTTCAGCACCGGCGGCGAGTACATCAACAGCGTCACCCTGACCGACTTGGCCGACCTGACCCAGGCCCGCTGCGAGATGATGGCCCACAAGAACAACTGGAACACGGCTTTTCTCTCTGGAGCGCGCGTGCGCCTGAGCAGCTCCAGCAATCTGGAAGCCCGCTTCTTCTCCGGCGGCAACAACGTTCTTTCCACCAACTGGCTCGTTTACAAGGTGCGCTGATGCAAGCCAAGACGCCCTCTCACAAGGTGCAATCCGGCGTGGCCAGCGTGGTCCACACCATAGCCGGCAACTTGATCACCAACGTGACCATAAGCGACGTGGGCAGCCTGAACCGGGCCTGCGAGCGCATGAACGGCGTGACCAGCGCCACCAGCTCCAGCCGCAACCTGGCCGCGTCCCTGCGTCTGACCTCCGCCACCAACCTGGAGATTACCACCTACGCCGACGGAGCCTGCACCGTCTACGTCAACTGGGAAGTGGAGTACGACGACTACCAGGACGTCATCCAACGCGGCTCCACCACGGTCTATTGCACCTCCAGCGGCAGCGAGTACACCTCGGACGTGACCATCACGGATGTGGTATTCCCCGCCCAGACCCGCCTGGAGCGCAGCTTCCATCCCGACGCCAACAGCTGGTGCGGCTCGCGCTTAAGCCTGACCTCCAACACCAACCTGCGCGTCACCTGCACGGGCAGCGCCTGCAACGTAATCACCCGGTGGCTGGTCTGCCGGGTCAATCCCTAAAGGAGAGCCCCATGACCTGGTGCGTAATCAAGTTCGACGACTCCGGCCGCGCCGTCGCCCGCGACACCTACGAGCAAGGCGATCCCTTCCTGGCCAACAGCGCCACCCAGGCGGTCATCGCCGGCGACCAAGAGCTGGCCCGCTACCCCTGGCTGGAGGCCATACTCCCCCTGCGCGACGAGCAGGGCTTGCTTACCGGAGCGCGCCTCAACCCGGACTTCGTCCCTCCCTCCCCGGCCGCCAGCCTGGAATCCCAGGTGGCCGAGCTGAAGCAGCTGGTGCAGGCCAACCTGCTCACCAGCGCCCACGACAAGCGCTGGCTGGAACAAAAGGAGGCCGCCAAACACCTGGGCATCGCCTGGCTCAAGGCCAACCCCAGCGCCTCCCAGACCGACTTCGAGGCCGCCCTCGCCACCGCCCTGGCCGCCGAGTTCCCCGCCGCGCCCATGGTCATTAACCCCGCCGGAGCCATCGCCAGCTACGCCCTGGTGGCCTTGGACTGGGGCCTCATCGCCGACGCTTCCTTCGAGAGCCTGCGCGACTTCGTCGCCGCCACCCCGGAGACCCAACTGCAAAAACTCCTGGCCCAACTCTAGCCCCCCAGGCCGAGTCCCCCGGCCTATGCTCCGCCCTTGGCGTCCCTTCCCGAATTTGGGGGGAACCCCTTTTTGAAAAAAGGGGTTCCCCCCAAATT
>CAZLSD010000146.1:0-7852 GCA_964561775.1 uncultured Desulfarculus sp.
CCCCCCTACCCCAGCAGCCTCCTAGCCGACCCGCCAGAGCAGCCAAGCCGTGGCCAGGACCAGGGTTATCAGCATGGGCGGGAAGGCCAGCTTCATGTATTGCAAAAAGCCGATGGAGTAGCCGGCCTTCTCGGCCATGCCCACGGTGACCACGTTGGCCGACGCCCCGATCATGGTGCCGTTGCCGCCCAGGCAGGCCCCCAGGGCCAGGGCCCACCACAGGATGCCATCCTCGGCCCCCGGAGTGACCTGGTTCAGGTAGGCCACGATGGGCAGCATGGTGGCGGTGAAGGGTATGTTGTCGATGAAGGCGGAGGCGATGGCCGAGACCCACAGCACGATGACGATGGCCAGCACCAGCGAGCCCTGGCTGAGCTGGCGCACCTGATCGGCGATCATCTGGATCAGCCCCGTCTCCACCGCCCCGGCCACCACCACGAACAGGAACATGAAGAAGATCAGGGTGGGCCACTCCACCTCCTGCTCCAGCATCTCCACGATGTTGACCCTGGATATGGCCATCAGCGCCGCCGCCCCCATCAGGGCCGCCACCGAGGGCTCCATGTGCAAGGCCCCGTGCATGATGAACATGCCGATGACCACGCCCAGGATGATGAGGCTGTAGGCCAGCAGGCGGGCGTTGGTGATGCCGAAGGCGTGGCGCAGGTGCTCCAGCATGCGCGGCACGTCCTCCACCTTGGCCTGCCGGTAGTCCTTGCGGTACCACAGCAGGTAGTAAATCAGGCTCATGCCCAGGCAGATAAGGCAGATTAGCCCAAGATTGCTGACGAAATCCAGGAAGGACAGCTTGGCGAAGGAGCCGATCATGATGTTGGGCGGGTCGCCGATCAAGGTGGCGGTGCCGCCCACGTTGGAGGCGAAGACCTCGGGTATGAGCAGGGTGATGGGATTGATCTTGAGGGTCAGCGCGATCTCCACCGTCACCGGGATGATGAGCAGCATGGTGGTGACGTTGTCCAAAAAGGCCGAGGCCAGGGCGGTGATGGTCATGAGCACGGCGGAGAGGGCGAAGACGTTGCCCCGGGCCAGTTGGAAGGACTTGTAGGCCATCCACTGGAACACCCCGGTGCGTTTCATCACCCCCACCATGAGCATCATGGCCATGAGCAGAAAGACCACGTTAAGGTCCATGGCCGCCACGGCGTCTTCATAGGAGAGGATGAAATAGTCCGGATCGAATACGCCGGCGGTGTAGCTGATGACCAGCAGCAGCGCCCCGCCCAGCAGGGCGGCCAGGGTGCGGTGCATCAACTCCAGGGCGATGAGCACGTAGACCGCCAAGAGCACCAGGCTGGCCATCCACAGGGCCGGGGTTACGGCGCGGGCCATCTCCAGGTTTTGCATGGCCAAAAAGCGCTGCGCCTGGCCTGGCTCCTCCGGAAGGGGCAGGATGCGCTCCAGCGCCAGGCGCGGCGAGGTCTGGTAGGAGGGCTTGTCCACCTGCATCTCCAGGGGTCCGGCGGGCAGGGCGCCGGCTGGCAGCCTGAGGTCCAGGCGGAATGTTCCCTGGGACGAGGTATGGGTCTCGCTCTCCAGAGCCTGGCCAGCCAGGAAAAAGCGCACCCGGGCCTCCTTGACACCCTTGCCCTGGGCGTTTTGCGCCTTACCGCTCACGGTCAGCAAATCCGTGGCCTGTTCCCGCGGCGCGGCTGGGTTTTCCAAGGTGCTGGCGGCCAGGGCGGACTGGCCAGCCAGGCCCAGCAGGAGGGCGGAGAGCCAAAGGGCGGCAAGGATGTTTTTCACGGTGAGGTCGCAATTCTGGGAACGGGGGGATCGCGCCCGGGGGGCGAGGTCCCGCTCTCCGGCTGGGGTTTGAGCATGGGCGCACATCAACCCTGCCCAACAGGCAGGGAGCGCCGGCCCGGACATGTGGGGCCGGCGTGCGCGTTGCGCCCTTGGCTGAAGGAGGAGAACAGCGCCGCCAGGCGGCAAAGTTGGCCGCATGGCAGGCAAACAGCCGGTCTAGGCGGGCTGGAGCTGGTCCGGCGGGCAAGAGGGCGCGCTTGTACGCCGGACAGGACAAAGGGGCGGGCCGGCCAGCGCCCCCAGTTAAAGGCGGCTAGGCCTGGGCCTTGCCTTTTTTCTGCTTCAAGGCATCCAGCCCCACCCCGGCCAGTCCGCCCAGCAGGCAGCCAGCGGCGATGAAGAACAGTATCTTGGTGGTCATGGCCCCGGCCTCGCTGCCTTTCAAGAGGCCGCCCAGGAAAAGGGCGGCCACGAAGAGAAAGACTCCCACCAGGGCCAGATTGCGGGCCCAGCCGGGCTTGCTGGTGGCCTTTTCTTCCTTGGTGTCAGCTGTTTGCTGGACGGCATCCTGCGACATGGCGCGCCTTCCCTTATCAGGGCTGCTTGGGCCCTGGCCTGGGTTTGTCCAGGCCCCGGCCACTTACGCCCCGGGGGGTGGGTGGCGCAGGGCCGCGGATTGGTGGGTAGAAGTATGGCACACCAGGGAGTGGGGATACTGCTAATATAAAAATAGCATAATGCTAGTTATAGACTAGTAATATGAGAGGTAACAATATGATAATAGCTGATTATCAATCAAGATGGCGCAAAAGCGAGGCCAGGTTGCCGCCGCCGCTTTTCAGACCCAGCTTGGCGCGCAGGTTGGAGCGGTGGAAGGCCACGGCATGGGAGGAGATGCAGAGCAAGGCCGCTATTTCCTTGCTGCTTTTCCCTTGGCGGATAAGGTCGGCCACCTTGATCTCCCCTGGCGTCAGCTTGGTCTTCCAGGTGGCCAACTGGCGGGCGAAGGGTGAGGTTATGTTTTTCAGGTTGCCCTCGATCACCTCCAACTGCGCCTGCTGGCCCTGGTCCAGGCGGGTGGCCTTCAGATCGGCCAGGTGGGGCAGCACCAGACGTTCCACGGTGTGGCCGATGTCCGCCTCTTTCTGACGCAGTTCCTGCTCGCGGCGCTCCAGCAGGGCGGTCAGAGCGGCGTTCAGCTTTTTGATCTTGTTGTATTGCAGGGTTATCTCCTGATCCTTGCGCAGCAGCTCCTCCTCGCCCTGCTTGCGGGCGGTGTTGTCATAAAGGTAGCCCCTAAGTTGGCGCAGCTCTCCCCCCTTGTCGAAGGCGCCCACCACGTTCTCCACCACGTGAATCAGGCTGCCGTCGCGGCGCAGGCGCAGGCACTGGTAGTGCTCCAGTTTGCCCTCTTGGCGGACGAATTGGATGAAGCGGGCGAATTCCCGCGGATCTGGATAGAGGTCCGCCAGGTTGCCGGCCTTGGCCTCTTCCTGGCTGGCAAGGCCAAAGACGGCCAGGAAAGCGGGGTTGCAGTCCAGGATGCGCCCCTGGGGGGTGGCCAGGTAATCGCCGGTCAGGTCGTCCTGGAACAGACGGCGGTAGCGTTCCTCGCTCTCCTTGAGGGCCTGCTCGGCCAGGTGGCGGGCGGTGTTGTCAAAGAGATAGCCCTTGAAGCCGGCCAGATCGCCCTGGGGGCCAAACTCGCCCACCACGTTTTCCACCACCTGGATCAGGCTGCCGTCCAGACGCCGGCGCTGGCAGCGGTGGTGTTCCAGTTTCCCCTTTTGCCTGACCATCTCCACGAAATGGGCGAACTCTTCCTGGCGGGGATAGAGCAGGGCCAGATTGACGCCCCTGGCCTCTTCCCGGCTGGTCAGGCCAAAGACGGCCAAAAAGGCGGGGTTGCAGTCCAGGATGCGCCCCTGGGGGGTGGCCAGATAATCGCCGGTCAGGTCGTCCTCGAACAGGCGTCGGTAGCGCTCCTCGCTCTCCTTCAGGGCCTGCTCGGCCTGCTTGCGCTTGGTGATGTCGTGGTTGATCTCCAGGACGCCGAGCGCCCGCCCCTGCGGATCGCGGCGTAGGCTCCAGCGGCTCTCCACCACCACCCAGGTTCCCTGCCGGGTGGCGTGCAGCAGTTCACCCTGCCAATAGCCGGATTGGGACAACTGCTCCTGGATTTCACCCAAGGGTTGGGAAAAGACGGTGCGCAGCAGTTCATGAGAAGAGCGTCCCAGGGCCTCTTCCCGGCTCCAGCCGTAAAGGGCCTGGCTGCCCTGGTTCCAATAGGTGACGTGGTCGGCGGGGTCGCGCACCAGCATGGCGATGGCCGCCTGCTCCAGGGTGGCCGCCAGTTCCCGCATCTGGGCCAGTTCCGGGTTTGTCTCCAGCTTGTCCACCGCCTATCCCCCTGGTCGGGCGGGCCTTCTCAGCCCAGCACGCCCTGGGCGCGCAGTTGGGCGATCTGCTCGGGGCCGTAGCCCAACTCGCCCAAAATCTCCTCGCTGTGCTGGCCATATTCCGGGGCGGGCCGCCGGCAGGAGGCCGGGGTGGCGCTGAAATCCCAGGGAAAGCCCACCGCCTTGCCTTTTCCCTCCTGGGGGTGCTTAGTCTCCACGAAATACTGGTTGGCCAGGGCTTGGGGGTCGCCCGCCACCTCCAGGGGCGTCTGCACCGGGGTGGCGATGCAGCCAGCTCCCGCCAGGCGCTCCAGCCAATAATCGCGGGGCTGGCTGGCCAGGCGCTCATCAAATATGGCCACCAACTCGCGGGCGTGGCGGCTGCGCTCCTCGAACTTGGCGAAGCGGGGGTCCTGCTCCAATTCGCCCAGGTCCAGGGCCTTGAGCACCAGGGGCCAATAGCGCTCCGGCTGCAAATGGGCCATGGCCAGCCACTTGCCGTCGCCGCAGCGGTAGTGGTTGTAGATGGGGTTGCCGGCCTGGGCCCGCACCTCGCGGGGGAATTCTTGGCCCAGCACCGCCGGGGCGGCCATGATGAGCCCCAGGTTGGCGATGACGCTGCCCATGAGCGAGGTGTCCACCAACTGGCCCTGGCCGGTCTTCTCGCGGGCGTAGAGGGCCGCGCAGACCGCCCAGGCGCACATCAGGCCGCCCATCTCGTCGCCGATGCCGGGCAGCATCTGGGTGGGGGGCGAGCCGGCCTCGCCGCCGGCCATCATCAGGCCGGAGCGGGCTATGCCGGTGTAGTCGAAGGAGTATTCCTCGGCGTCCGGCCCCCGGCGGCCCCAGCCCGAGGCCTGGGCGTAGATGAGGCGGGGGTTCTTGGCCAGGAGAACCTCCGGGCCGATGCCCATCTTGATGGGCGCGCCGATGCTCATGTTGTTGACGAAGACGTCCGCGCCCGCGATGAGCTTGAAGAACACCTCCAGGCCCTGGGGCTTCTTGAGGTCCAGCACCATGCCCCGCTTGTTGCGGTTGCAGTGCTCGAAGTAGTAGTTGCGCCCTTTGAGCCCGGCCATGGCCCCGATCATGCGCATGAAGCCCCGGGCCGGGTCGCCGCCGGGGGCCTCGATCTTGATGACCTCCGCGCCCAGATCGCCCAGGCGCATGCCAGCCACCGGGCCTTGCTGAAACAGGCTTATCTCCACCACCCTCACCCCAGAGAGCGGACCTTCCATGTGTGTGCTCCTTGCTGACGATGCCTTGGCCGCTGGCCTCGGCGCCTTGGGGCGCGGGCCGGTTTCGCTATGGCTCACAAGCTTAGCATAAGAAGAAAGGCCTGGCCCCCGTCTGGCCGGCAAGGGTTGCGCTTGGCAGGGTGCCCTGGATGGCGCGGCAAGCGGGCGGGGACTGGTGGGGTAAGATGCCGAAACGCTGGATGGAAAGCTTATCTTTCCTTTGTTGGCTAAAATTTAAAGTATAAAGTAGCACTTTATACTTTACATAAGGTGGCGCCCGCGCTAGACTCCAGGTGAAAGAGCAAGGCAGGGCCGCGCCCCAGGCCAGACATTACTTGGAGCACAGGAGGAAACGACCATGGCCCCTCGTTACCCCAAGCATCTTTCCCGCCGCGATTTCATGCTCATCTCCGCCATGGCCCTGGCCGCCAGCGCCACGGGCTGCGGCAGCGCCCGGGTGGACCTGGCCGGCCAGGCCGCCAAGGTGGGGGCCAAGGAGCGCCGCCCGGTGGTGGTCATCGGCGCTGGGTTAGGCGGATTGACCGCCGCGGCCTACCTGGCCCGCGACGGCTTCCCGGTCAGCGTGGTGGAGCAGCACAACGTCCCCGGCGGCTACGCCACAAGTTTCGACCGGGCGGGCGGCCGCTTCAGCTTCGAGGTGGCCCTGCACCAGACCTCCGCCACCGGCGGCTCCAGCCGGCGGGTGCTGCGTGAGCTGGGTCTGGAGGGCGGGCTGCCCCTGGCCGCCGCCCCGGACCTGACGCGCCTGATCACCCCGGAGTTCAGCCTGACCCTGCCCGCGGCCGACCCCCAGGGCTGCGTGGAGCGCCTGAGCCAGCTGTTCCCCCAGCAGGCCCAGGGCATCGCCGCCCATTTCCGCGACTTGCTCAAGGTGGTTGAGGAAGTGGAGAGCCTGCCCGACAGGATGGGGCCGCTGGATTTTGCCTCCTTTCCCTCCCGGCAACCCCTCTTGTGGGAAATCCGCAACATGACTCTGGCCCAATTCTTGGAACGCAATATCAGCGATCCCAAGCTCAGGGACTTGTTGGCCTTCCAGTGGGGGTATTATGGCCTGCCCCCCTCCAAGCTCTCGGCCTTCTTGTACGCCGTGGCCAACGGGGGTTTTCTCAAGTATGGCGGGCATTATTACCTGCCGCGCTCCCAGGCCCTGAGCGACGCCATGGCGGGAGCGGTGGAAAAGGCCGGCGGCCGGGTCATCTATGAGCGGCGGGCCGAGCGCATCCTGCTGGCCGGCGGCGCGGTGGCCGGGGTGGAGCTGGCCGGCGGCGAGCGATTGCCCGCCTCGGCGGTGATGGCCGGGTCGCCCGCGCCGGTGGTTTTCGGGCGGATGCTGCCGGCTGGCAGCCTACCCGCCGACTACCAGGCCAAGCTGAACTCCTACCGCCCCTCGCTGTCGTCCTTCATCGTGTGGCTGGGACTTAACCAGGAGATCCGGGGCAAGGTGGCCGGCTACAACACCAGCCTCGGTCTGGGGGGCTCGCCAGAAGAGGAATACCAGGCCGTGCTGGCCGGCGACGTGGAAAAGGTGGGCTTGGGGGTGGCCATCTACGACAACCTGCATCCCGGCTATTCCCGCCCGGGAACCAGCACCCTCATGCTGATGTTCGTCAGCGGCTTTGAGCCCTGGCGGCGCTTTGAGGCCGATTACCTGGCCGGGCGCAAGGAGGCCTATCAGCGGGAAAAGGAGCGCGTGGCCCAGGCCGTGATACGGCGGGTGGAAGAGCGCCTCATCCCCGGGCTCAGCTCCATGATCGAGGTGCGGGAGGCGGCCACCCCGCTGACCAACCTGCGCTACACCGGCAACCCCGAGGGGGCTCTCTACGGCTATGAGCAGTCCCTGGACAACGCCTTCATGAACCGCCTGGACAACCGCACCCCCATCAAGGGCCTGTACCTGGCCAGCGCCTGGGGCAACCCCGGCGGAGGTTTCACCGGCGCGCAGATGGCCGGACGCCAGGCCTATGCTAAGCTGCTGGAGGACTGGAGTTGAGCTAGGCGCTGGGGGCGGGGCCAAGGGAGGCCAGATGGCGGAGAAAAGGGACAAGGACGCGGGGGCGGGGAGCCGGGGGCTGCGCATGAACCAACTCAGCGCGGCCACCGGCCTGCCCCGCTCCACCATTCTGTTCTATCTGGCCCAGGGACTCTTGCCGCCGCCGGTCAAGACCAGCCGCAACATGGCCTATTACCCGCCGGAATGCGTGGAGCGCCTGAACCTGATCAAGACCCTGCAAGGCAGGTACCGGCTGCCCCTGGAAAAAATACGGGGGGCGTTGGAGATGAGCGACCAGGGGCAGGAGATAGGACCCCTGCTGGATTTGTTGCAGGCCATCTTCGGCCAGGCCAGCGGACCGTTTTTGGACCGCGCCCAGTTGGCGGAGGCCTCCGGGCTGGATTTGGCCCAGATCCAGGACCTGGAGCGGGCCAGGC
>CAZLSD010000147.1:0-7811 GCA_964561775.1 uncultured Desulfarculus sp.
GCCCTGGTTCCTGCTGGCGGCGGGTCTGGGCCTGCTCTGCTGGCGGGTCAGGGGCCTGGGAGGCTGGCGCGCGGCCGGCCTGGCCGGCTCGGCTCGCCAGGCCGGCTCGGCTTGGTCATGGCAGGGCAGGGGGCCTTTCTGCCCCGAGCAGGCGTTTTACGCGCTCTTGGCCCTGGTGGCCTTGTGGGCGGCCCTGGGGCCGGGCTGGGGGCTCTACGACCTGTTCTACAAAGTGGTGCCCGGCTTCGACACCCTGCGCGTGCCCGCGCGTCTGGCGGTGCTCATCACCCTGGCCTGGTCGGTGGGCGCGGCCTATGGCTGGGCCAGGCTGGAGTCCTGGCTCTCGCTGCGGCCCCGGCTCAAATCCTGGCTGCTGGGGCTGGTTTGCGCCCTGGTCCTGCTGGAGACCTGCTCGGTTCCCGTGCCCTGGGTCACGGTGCACAACCAGGAAACGCCCGAGGTCTACCGCTGGCTGGCCGCCCAGCCGGCCGGCAGCGTGGTCATGGAGGTTCCCACCCTGGGGCACATGGACGACGCGGCCCGCGACGCCCGCTATCTATATTGGTCCACCAAGCACGGCCAGCCTCTGGTCAACGGGTATTCTGGATATTTCTCTAGCGAATACCTTGACTTGAGCGTCAAGGCCCGCCAGATGACCCGGCCCGGTTTCCTGGAGGCCCTGCGCCAGCGCGGAGTTAAATACCTGGTGTTGCACAGCAAGGAATACACCGCCACGGACCGGACCTGGCTGCTGGAGAAGCTGGGCAAGCACCCGGCCCTGCGCCCGGTCTTTCAGTCCCAGTGGGACGTGGTCTATGAACTTGGGCCGGGCTAGAACCCAGCCACCCTTGTTTTCACTCTTGACAACTTGGGTTGCGTGTACGAAACCAGAGTGGCCCCAAGCTGGGGATGGTCCCATGAAGAGAGGAGAAAAAGCGTGAGCAAGATTCGCCGCGCCTTGATCACCGGCATCACCGGACAAGACGGCGCCTACCTGGCCAGCTTTTTGTTGGGCAAGGGCTATGAGGTCTACGGAACCTTCCGCCGGCTTTCCACCCCCAACCTGTGGCGCTTGCAGGCCCTGGACATCTTCCACCGGGTGCACCTCATCCCCATGGAGCTGATGGACTCGGCCTCCATCACCGGGGCCCTGGTGGCCAGCCGTCCCCACGAGGTCTATCACCTGGCCGCCCAGAGCTTCGTGGGGGCCAGCTTCGAGCAGCCCGTGGGCACGGGGCAGGTCACGGGTTTGGCCGTCAGCCGCCTGCTGGAGTGCATCCGCCACATGGACCCGGCCATCCGCTTCTATCAGGCGTCCACCAGCGAGCTTTTTGGCAACAACACCGAATTCCCCCACAACGAGGACACGGCCTTCATGCCGGCCTCGCCCTATGCCGCGGCCAAGCTCTATGGCTACTGGGTGACCCGCATATATCGCGAGGCCTATGACCTGTTCGCGGTCAACGGGGTGCTCTTCAACCACGAGTCCCCCCTGCGCGGGCTGGAGTTCGTCACCCGCAAGATCACCAACGCCCTGGCCAAGGTCAAGCTGGGCATCGAGAAGAAGGTGAGCCTGGGCAACCTGGAGGCGGCCCGCGACTGGGGCTTCGCCGGGGACTACGTGGAGTCGATGTGGCTGATGCTCCAGCAGGACGCCCCCGACGACTACGTCATCTCCACCGGCGAGAGCCACACCGTGCGCGAGTTCTTCGAGGCGGCCTGCGTGGTGGCCGGCCTGGACCCGGCCGGCATCCTGGAGGTGAACCCCAAGTTCATGCGCCCCCTGGACGTGGACATGCTGCAAGGCGACTCCAGCAAGGCCCGCCGCCTGCTGGGCTGGCAGCCCCGGGTGGCCTTCGAGCAGCTGGTGGAGATCATGATGAGCTCGGACCTGGAGCGCTGGCTGCGCTGGCAGCGCGGCGAGCAGTTCCCCTGGGACGCCTTCAACTACCCCTCCGAGATGAACATCCTCTCGCGGGCCGTGAAGAGCTGAGCCGGGTGCTGCTCTCCATCGTCATACCGGTCTTCAACGAGGAGAATTTCCTGGAGGAGATTCTCCGCCGGGTGCAGGCCGTGGACTTGGGGCCCATGGAGCGGGAGCTGGTCATCGTGGATGACTGCTCCCTGGACCGCACCCCCCAGATATTGGCCGGCCTGGAGGGCAAGACCAGCCTGCTGGAGACGGCCAAGCCCTTTGACCGCCCCATACGGGTGGCCCGCCACCAGGTCAACCAGGGCAAGGGCGCGGCGCTGCGCACCGGCTTCGCCCAGGCCCAGGGCGATCTCATCCTCATCCAGGACGCCGACCTGGAGTACGACCCCGAGGACTATCCCCTGTTGCTGAACCCCTTGCTGAAGGGCAAGGCCCAGGTGGTCTATGGCAGCCGCTTCACCGGCGAGCGCCGCAACATGTTCTTTCACCACTGGGTGGGGAACAAGTTCCTGACCCTGGTGACCAACGTGCTGTTCAACACCACCCTAAGCGACATGGAGACCTGCTACAAACTCTTCACCCGCCAGTCGCTGTCGGGCATCGTCATCAAGAGCGACCGCTTCAACTTCGAGCCGGAGATAACCGCCAAGATTCTCAAGAAGGGCATCCGCATCTACGAGGTGCCCATCAGCTACACCGGCCGCGAGTTCCACGAGGGCAAGAAGATCACCTGGGTGGACGGCCTGGTGGCTCTCTGGGCTTTAGTCAAGTACCGGTTCGTGGACTAGAAGGGCCAGGCGCGACCCCCTCATGTGGAAGCACTACCTCATCGGGCTGCTCATCAGCCTGGGCGCGGCCTGGTTTTTCCTGCGCGTGGTGGACCTGGGGCAGATGGGCCAGGCCCTGGCCTCCATGGAACTGGTCTACTTGCTGCCCTGCGCCGGGCTCTACCTGCTCTCCTACGTGTTCCGCGCCCTGCGCTGGGGCTACCTGATGCGGCCGGTGGCCAAGGTGCGCTTTTATCCCCTCTTCGCGGCGCTGCTCATAGGCTTTCTGGGCAACAACCTGCTGCCGGCCCACCTGGGCGAGGTGGTGCGGGCCTACGTGTTGGGCAGGAGCGAGGGGGTGAGCAAGAGCGCGGTCTTCGCCACCATAGTCCTGGAGCGGGTATACGACGGCCTCACCGTGCTGTTCTATCTGCTGGTGGTGCTGCTCTTCATGGAGATGCCCAAGGGAGGCGGCGAGGCCGCCGGCGGCATGACCGTGGGGGCCTTGCGCACGGCGGGCTGGCTGGGCCTGGCCGTCTTCGCCGGCTTGATGGCCGGCCTGCAACTGCTGCGCTGGCAGAAGGAGCGCATGCTGCGTCTGCTGGCCTGGTGCCTGCGTCCGGCCCCGGAGCGCCTGCGCGAAAAGGCCCAGGAGATGGCCGGCTCCTTTGCCGAGGGCCTGGCCCTGGCCCGCCCGGCCGATTTGTTGTGGACGCTTCTGCACTCCCTGCTGACCTGGCTCTTCCTGGGGCTCTACGCCTGGAGCCTGTTCCCGGCCTTTGGCCTCAAGCTGGGCATCCTGGCCGGCCTGCTCATGGAGGTGGTGGTGGCCCTGGCCCTTTTGGTGCCCTCGGCCCCGGCTTTTTTGGGCACCTTCCACCTGGCCGCGGCCTTCACCCTGGGCTATCTGGGGGCCGACGGCGCGGTGGCCGGCTCCTATGCCATGGCCCTGTGGCTGGTGCACTTCGTATCCACCACCCTGCTGGGCTTCATCCTGCTCTGGAAGCAAGGCCTGGGCTGGCGGGCCTTGAGCGGCCGGGAGCAATAAGCGCCCCCAGCTTGCCAGCGGGCATCCAGGCGGGTATCTTTTTCTCCAGCCAGCCTTTTTAAATCCGGCGGCGAGGGAGGTCCATGGACAAGCACCAGGCGGCCGTGCATTTTTTCGAGCAGCTGGTTTCCGGCTCCAACGACTTCGTCACATCCCTCATCGACGCGGAGATGGACCCGCAGCTCATCGAGCTGCTCAACACCTTCGGCGCTCAACTACAGCGCGGAGACATCGAGCCGGACCGTTTCCAGGCCAGCCTGCTCATCATAGGCTATCTGCTGCGCGCCTATGAGACTCGGGCCGCCTCCACCCTGCAATAAGGCCCAGACCCAAGTGAAGGCCGCGACGCCGTCCCGCCAGGAACTGAGCCTGCCCCATGGCCAGGCCCACCTGGCGGCCCGGCTCCATCTGCCGGCCCAGCCTCCCGCTTGCGCGGTGGTGGTGGCCCACGGCCTGCAATCCTCCATGGCCAGCGAGAAACTGAACCGCCTGTGCCAGGCCCTGGCCGGGGCGGGTCACGCGGCCCTGATCTATGACGCCGCGGGCTGCGGGGCCTCGCCCGGCCAGCACCGCCAGACCACCCTGACCAGGCGGGGCCAGGAATACCTTGGCGCGGCGGACTTTCTGGCCGACCGCTTCCCGGGCCTGCCCCTGGTTTTCGCCGGCTCGTCCCTGGGGGGCAGCGCGGCCATCCTGGCCGCCAGCCAGCGCACGCCCCTGGCCCTGCTCCTTTGGTCCACCCCGGTGGACCTGAGCGCCCTGAAAAACCGCCTGGAAAAGAGCCCCGACCCGCCCGACCTGCCGGAGATGGCCGCCGACCTGGCCCGCCACGACCTGCCCGCCCTGCTGGGCCGCCTGGCCGGGGCCTTGTTTGTCCATGGCCAGCAGGACGAGGTGGTGCCGGTGAGCCAAGCCCATCAGGGCCACCAGGCGGCCCGCCCGCCCAAGGACCTGCTCATTCTGCCCGGAGCGGACCACCGCCTGTCTCAAATCGCCCACCAAGACCTAGCCTTGGAGCGCTCCCTGGCCTGGATTGGGCGGCAATTGCGCGAGAGGGGATGTTGAGCCAAACCGACGCCAGCCAAAACCGCGGCCTGGACGACGAGGACAGGCTGGTCATCAACGAGGCCCAGCTGGTGCTGGCCGAGAAGAGGACCTCGCTGGCGGCCTTGCGCACCGGCATCGCCGTGGTGGCCCTGCCGCTCACGGTGGTCAGCTTTTTGATAGCGGCGTCGCACTATTACGAGGTAGAGGAAGTAAGCGGCCTCCTGGTCCCGTTGCTGGCCATATGCTTGGGCCTGACCGTGCTGGGGAGTTGGCTGGTGGCGCGCTCCATGCTCAAGCTGCGGCGCGAGGAGCGCTTGCTTAACCACCTAAAACGTCACAATTCCATCATAGCGAAATTCATGGATTAATCGCACTCGTCCCCCGGCGTTTTTTTTCGCAAAAATTCTTCTTCACAAGCGCGGAGAGGCCTTGCTTTTTAACGGCCCAAGCTTTAGATTTCGCGCCAGCAGGAGATGATCCTGCCTGAGTGATTTTGGCGTGTGCTTGAGCCGGTTTGGGCCGGCTACTCCCAGGACCGCCAGGGCCAGGGCATAAGGCCCCCACCCCAACCGTGACCGCCTCCGTAGCCAAGGCGCGGAGAAATCAGCGGCGGTGACGGAAGGGTAGGGGTGCATCAAACTTAGGGTGGCTCGCCCCTGTGGCGAGAGACCGGTAAAGGGGAGCATGGAACCCGCTTTCAAACAGACTTCTTCCGACCAGGACTCTGACAAACCCGCGGCCCGGCATTTGTCCGTGGTGGACGCTGGCTCCGCCTGCCAGCTTCCGGCTCCGGCCAAGAACCGCCACGGACTGCAAGTGGCCCTGCTGGCCGGCCTGGCCGGGGTTTCCGCCTTGTTCGCCTATCTGCTGGGCGGCGACGGCGCCCAGTGGCTCTCCGGCTCCCTGCCCAACATTTGGTCGCGCCTCATCGCCCAGGTGGGTCAGGTAATCCTGGTCATCAACGTGCTGACCCTGCTCTGGCGCATCTACCTGGTATTGACCTACAAGCCCATGCCGGCCTGCCCTCAGGCCGACCTGCCCACCATAACCGTGGTGGTGCCGGCCTATAACGAGGGCAGCCAGGTGGGCGTCACCCTGCACAGCGTGGCCGAGAGCGACTACCCGGCCGAGAAGCTGCAAATCATCAGCATCGACGACGGCAGCCAGGACGACACCTGGCTGTGGATGCAGCGCGCCGCCGCCGAGCTGCCGGGCCGCGTGACCCTGTTGCGCCAGCCCCGCAACATGGGCAAACGCCATGCCTTGTACGCGGCCTTCAAGCAGGCCACCGGCCAGGTGCTGGTCACCATCGACAGCGACTCGGTCATCGAAAAAGAGACCCTGCGCCGCCTGGTGGCCCCCATGGTGGCCGACCCGGTGGTGGGCGGCGTGGCCGGCAACGTGCGCGTGCTCAACATGAAGGCCGGCATCATCCCCCGCATGCTGGAGGTGGCCTTCACCTTTGGCTTCGACTTCCTGCGCGCCTCGCACAGCCGGGTCAACACGGTCATGTGCACCCCGGGCGCGCTTTCGGCCTATCGCACCGACGCCGTGATGCCGGTGCTGGACCAGTGGCTCAACGAGACCTTCCTGGGCAAGCCCTATTGCATCGGCGAGGACCGCTACCTGACCAACCTGATCTTGGAGCAGGGCTACCACATCCTGTTCCAGAGCAACGCCATGGTCTTCACCAACGTGCCCACCAAGTACAAGGGCTTGGTGCGCATGTTGCTGCGCTGGGCGCGCAGCGACATCCGCGAGTCCCTGTACATGCACAAGTTCGTCTTCAAGAAGTTCCGCAAGAGTTCGGCCCTGGGCTGCCGGATCAACCTGGCCCTGTCCTGGATCGACATGACCATCTGTCAGGTGCTCATGGTCAGCGGCATGCTCTCCCTGCTGACCCTGCCCCCGGTGGTGGCCCTCTACACCTTGATCGGCGCGGCGGTGGTGGGCCTGGTGCCCCTGACCGTCTACTTCATCCGCCACCGCAACCTGATGTGCCTGTGGGCCATCCCCTACAGCATCTTCTACGTGGCGGCCCTGGCCTGGATCCCGGTCTACGCCATCCTGACCGTGCACAAGTCCGGCTGGCTGACCCGCCAGATCACGGCCAAGCCCCAGCGCCGTCCCTGGCTCCAGGTGGCCCGCCTCACCCCGGTCTACGCCAGCGCCGGCATCCTGGCCATGGTCATGGGCTCGGGAGCCTCTCTCTATGTCCAGCGCACCCCCGAACCGGTGGCCGTGCTGCTGGCCGCCGCCGAGCCTGGCGACCAGATCCAGATCAAGGGCGAGGGCCTGACCTTCACCCACAGCGAGGATGGCGCCAAGCGCTGGCACCTGGCCGCCGCCGGCTCCAGCCTGGATCGCTCCTCGGGCGTGGTCAACCTGCACAAGGTCGATGTGGTCTTCTACGGCCGCCAGGGCAAGCAGGTGCGCCTGAGCGCCGACGGCGCCGAGTTCGACCCCAGCGACCAATCCCTCTCTTTTGAGGGCAACGTGCGCGGCACCACCCACAATGGCCTCAGGCTGGCCACCAACTCGCTGGTCTACTATGATGACGAGCGCATGGCCGAGACCGACGACGAGGTGACCCTGAGCGGGCCTTCCTACCGCATGCGCGGTCAGGGCATGAGCCTGGACCTGAACAAGAACCGCACCGTGCTCAGAAAGCCGGTGACTTCCCGGGTCTCGGCCATGAATCAGCAGCCGGTGCAACTGGCTTACCTGGGCTCCTGAGCAATCAGCACGCTTGAAGCCTGGGGCGGCGGGGTTTCCCGCCGCCCTGGTTTTTTGCCCCGCCCTCGGCGGAGCGCGGGGCCAAAAAAAGCTCGTGGACGCGGGGGAAGGCGGGCTGCTAGCATGACGCCCAGGCTTAACCGGATTTGGCGGCGGGAGCGGATGATTGAGGCCTGAACGGGCGCGCTATTCAAGGCTCTGGCCTTTGGGGCTGATGCTGCTGGCCTGGCTGACGGCCTGCGCCAGCAAGGTTCCCGCCCCGCCTCCCTCGCCCCAGACC
>CAZLSD010000148.1:0-7789 GCA_964561775.1 uncultured Desulfarculus sp.
GGCTTTACCCCTGGGCGGCGGCCTGCTAAAGTGGAGCGGCGATCAATCCCCCCAAGGAGGACCTGCGCTCGCCATGGCCATCCCGGTTTTTTTCCTGGAAACCGCTATGGAGTTCTGGCCGCCGCTGTTCAAACGGCTGGCCGGCCATGGCCTCGTGGCCCGCTATCTGACCACCTCCTCGGCCTGGGAACAGACCCTGGCCGCGGCCTGCCCCGGGGCCATCGTGCAGAACAGCGCCGACGCCGTGCGCGGCCGCCTGGCCCCCGGCCTTGCCAACCTGGAACTGCCCGCCCTGGACCGGGAGTTGCTGGACGCCCTGGCCCCCTGGCAGCACGTCGTGCTCAAGATGATGGACCGCATGGACCCGGGGGGGGCCTTCTCCTATCAGGAGCGGGTGGAGCACTATCACCGCTACCTGCGCTATTGGTCGGCGGCGCTGGACCGGCTGCGCCCTGGCCTGATCGTCTACGCCGAGACCCCCCACATGGGCTATGACTACGTGCTCATGCGCCTGGCCCGCCTGCGCGGCATCCCCACCCTGATGATCGACCGGACCTCCCTGCCCGGCCTGATCTTCCTGCAAGAGGACCCGGAGGAGGGCTGGCGCGAGCTGGCCGCCTATTATCCCGCCTGCCTGGAGGCGGCCGACGGGGCCAGCTTGGCCCTTTCCGCCCCGGCCCAGGCCTATCTGGATGGCCTGCGCCAGCGCTATGACCAGGCCATGCCCGTGTATATCAAGGGCTTTTTGGAGAGGGCCCGCCGCGACCAGGCCGCGGGCAGCATCAAAAGCCTGGCCAAGTGGTGCCTGACCCCCGCCCTGTGGCTGGAAAGCTGCCGCCAGGCCTGGGACTTCCTAACCGCCCCGGCCCCGGACAACTACATCAAGCGCCGCGGCCTGCCCCTGACCGCCCCCGGCATGAGCGGCCTGGAGTGGCGGCTTCGGCTCAAGCGGCGCAAGCGCGGCAAGCGCGCCCTGGCCCGGGCCTATGACCGCCTGGCCCAGCCGGTCAGCCTGGACGAGCCCTTCATCTTCGTGGCCCTGCACTATCAGCCCGAAAAGACCACCTCGCCCCTGGGGGGCTACTTCGCCGACCAGCAGCTAATGCTGGACATGCTGCTGGCCCACCTGCCCCCGGGCTGGCTGCTATATATAAAGGAAGCGCCCGGCCAGTTCGTGCCCTATCTGCGCGGGGAGAACGCCAAGACCCCCCAGTTCTACGCCAGCCTGGCCAGCCACCCCCGCATGCGCCTGTTGCCCATGTCCTATCAGAGCTTCGAACTCATCGACCGCGCCCGGGCCGTGGCCACCGTCACCGGCACGGCGGGCTGGGAGGCGGTGGCGCGGGGCAAGCCGGCCTTCATCTTTGGCCAGGCCTGGTACCGGGGCTGCGAGGGGGTTTTCCTCACCGAGACCCACGCCCAGTTGGCCCGGGCCATGGAACTGGCGTCCCAGGGCTGGCGTCCCGACCCCGAAAAGGTGCGCCGCTTTGTCCATGCCCTGGAGGCCTGCGGCATCCGGGGTTATCACGACCGCAACAACCAGCTTAACGCCGGCATCAGCCAGGAGGAAAACCTGGCGGCCCTGGAAGGGGCCTTGCTAGCCCGCGCGCGGGAGCTGGGGGTGATCTGAGCCGGGGCCGGCCGGCCTTGCCTCCTCCGGCGGGCGATGGCCTTGACCAGTTTCAGCCTCCGGTGATATCATTTCTTAAAATCCTCCAAATTGATTATTCCTCCCCGCTGTTGAGGTAAAGGCCAGCCGCCGCGCGCATTGGCTTGCCTTAGGATTCTGCCGCCTGCCCCCTTTTGCCCCGTCTCTTGTGAAAGGGTTAGGTATGTTCAAGGCATCTTCCCTCAAAACCAAGCTGCTGGGAGCGGTGGGCATGCTCCTGGTCATCGTCTGGGTCCTGGCGAGCGGCTCCATCTATCTGCTGGACGCCCAGGAAACCGACGGCGCGGTGGTAAACATCGCCGGACGCCAGCGCATGCTCTCGCAGAAAATGACCAAGGAGGCCCTGACCCTGACCTGGCTCCCAGGGGATCGGGAGGGGGCGCTCAAACAACTAACCGCCACCATGGAGCTTTTCGACCGCTCCGCCAAGGGGCTGTTGGAGGGCGACCCCCAGCTGGGCCTGCCCCCCACCACGGACCCGGCCATCCGGCAGAAGATGCTGGAGGTGCAAGACCTCTGGGAGCGGCTGCGCCAGGGCCTGAGCCAGCTGGCCACCTTGGACCCCGCCAGCCCCGGGTTCCGGGAGAGCATGGATCAGGCGCTCAAGACCAACCTGACTCTGCTGACCGCCATGAACAGCGCGGTGGAGATGTACGCCGCCCAGGCCGGGCACAAGGTGGCCACCCTCAAGATAATCCTGTGGTTTGGCCTGGCCTTGGCCAGCCTGGTCTTCACGGCCGTCTGGCTGGGCTTCAACTTCCAGGTGGTCAAGCCGGTGCGCGGCATGCTGGGCGCGCTCAGCCGGGGCGCCCATGAACTGGAGCGGGCGGCCCAGACCATCGCCGCCTCCGGGCAGCAGCTCTCCCTCAGCACCGCCAGCCAGGCCGCCGCCCTGGAAGAGGCCAGCGCCAGCCTGGAAGAGCTGGCCAACATGACCAAGCAGAACACCAGCCACGCCCAGGCCACCAGCCGCCTGAGCCAGGAGGCCTCGCAGGCCACCGACCACGCCGACCAGTACATGGACCAGCTGCGCCAGGCCATGGACGACCTGACCCAGACCAGCGAGCAGACCGGCAAGGTCATCAAGACCATAGACGGGATAGCCTTCCAGACCAACCTGCTGGCCCTAAACGCCGCGGTGGAGGCGGCGCGGGCTGGCGAGATGGGGGCGGGCTTCGCGGTGGTGGCCGAGGAGGTGCGCGGGCTGGCCAAGCGGGCCGCCGCCGGCGCCCACGACACCCAGCTCCTCATAGAGAAGAACATGGAGAACATCGCCCGCGGCTCCCAGCTGGTGCTGGATGCCTACCAGGCCTTTGCCACCCTGGCCGGCAATGCCCGCCAGGTCACCGCCCTGGTGGAGCAGATATTCAAGGACAGCTCCGAGTCGGCCACGGGCATCGAGCAGATCCGCTGGGCCACCAGCCGCATAGACCAGGGCACCCAGGACCTGGCCGCCAACGTCCAGGATTCTGCCTCCGCCGCGGAGCAACTCTCCGGCCAGGCCCAATCCATTAAACTGATGGTGGAAAACCTGCAAGCCCTGGTGGAAGGGAAAGAGGGGCCGCCCACCCCGCCGCCGGAACAGGCCGCGCCCGCCAAGGGCAAACCCGCCGCCTTGCCCTTTGCCCCGGAGGAGGAGATGGTGGAGTTCTGACCCCTGGGTGGGCGGGCCTGCCTGCCCAGGCCGGTTGGATGCGCGCTTTTGTCCAGGCGGCCGCCCGGCGGGCGGCCCGGCCCCTAGCTGGCCGCGGCCCGGCGGGCGGTTATGCTAAGTATCCGGTAGTCGTCGTCCTTGTGGTTGGTCTTGTGCATGCGGCTGGCGGTCGCTTCATAGCCGGCGGCTTTCAGCAGGCCCGGATAGTTGTGCAGGAACATGATGCCCCTGAAGACCTGGCTGGGCAGCTCCTGGTCGGAGAAGACAAAGGGCCGCCCCGTGTCCCAGCTTATCCCAAAGGGCTCGAAACAGGCCAACTGGCCCACCCCGGCCTCCCGGCACACCCCGTAGAGCTTTTTCAAGAAGCTGGGCGGCAGCACCGCCCCGGTGCGCATGTGATAGAGCAGGGCCCCGGAGCAGTCGTTGTGGGCCAGGTAGGCGAAGATGTCCGAGGCCACGAAGCTCATGTTGGGGACGTGGCCGAAGTATTTTTGGTTATAGGCCGCCGTGGCTGGGGAGCGGTCGATGCCCACGAAAGAGACCCCGGGGAAGCGGGCCGCCAGCAGGCTGTCCACGTGGGCATATGACACCCCGAAGTTGATCACCTTGGCGCAGCCGCCCTGCTCGATCATCTCGCCCAAGGTCCGCACGCTCAGTTCATAGAGGTCAAAGGACTCGGTGCGCTGAAAAATGCCCAGTTCCTTCTTGAGCAACTGGTGGCGGTAATACTGGTTGGTCTTAATCTCCTCGGTTTCCTCGCTGTAGCCATAGGAGGAGCCAAAGGAGCCTGCCTCCAGGGAGTCGCGGCGCAGCAGATCCCTGGTCTTGTCCAGTCCGGTCAGGCGGGCGCGGTTGGCCAGCCACCTGTCGAGGACAAAGGCAAGGGAGGCCCCCTGGCGGCCGAGGCTGGCCGCGCCCCGTGAAGCCAGCTCCAGACCCTTGGCCAGCAGGGGCAGCCCGCACAGCAGCTCGATTTTTTTCCTGTCCTTGCGGTGCTGGCCGGGGTCGATGCTCAGGTGGCTGTAGTCGGTCATGCCTGGTCTCCTCGCCGCGCGCGGGGGCCAAAAGCCTGCGCGCCCGCCCGCTTAGCCTTGCCATCGCTCCCCGCCAGCAGGGTTTTGCTTTTGCCTTTGGGTTGGAGCGGCCACGGCGGGCCAAGGGGATGGCGGGGCGTGCCTCCCCCCAGGCGCCTGCCAAGAACTAACATACCATACGGGAGGTCAAGTCGGCATCAGCCCCAGAAGCGGCGCTTGAGCATACGCAGGCGGGTGGGCAGCCGCCGCCAGGAGGCGCGGGTCTCCAGCCAGGGCAGCTCCAGGGTGCGGGCCGGCTCGGCCCGGTACAGGCCGTGCTCCAGGGTCAGCCAGACTGGCGCGCCAGACTCCCAGGCCTCCTCGCCGGGGCTCAGGTGGGCCAGGGTCATCCAGCCGCCCTGGGCGCGCACCAGGCCCAGGCCCAGGGGGGCGGGGAAGCCGGCGGGCGGGGTGTGCAGCACGGTGGAGGAGAGCAGGCGGCCCGGGGTCTCGCCTGGCGGAGGCTCGGGGCGGGGCGGGGCCGGGGGAGCCAGGGCCGGGTCGAAGCTGGAGCGCCAGTTCTCCGGCTGGGTCCAGGGCGGCTCGGCTCGCATCAGGATAGTGACCAGGTTGTTGTTGCCCAGGCCGCCGATGGACTGGGTCAGGGCCACCCGGGGCTCCCTGGGCAGGCGGCGGGCCGGGTCCACCTGGCCGGTGAGCAGCCAGTAGGCCTCCACCACCTGGGCCAGACCCGAGGCCCCCACCGGGTGCCCGCGCGCCTTGAGCCCGCCCGAGGGGTTGATGGGCAGGGGGCCATCCGGCCCGGTGCGTCCTTCCAGGGCCGCCCGCCAGCCCTGGCCGGGCGGGAAAAAGCCCAGGTCCTCGCTGCCGATTATCTCGAACATGGTGAAGGCGTCGTGCACCTCGGCGAAGTCCACCTGCTCCGGGTTGACCCGGGCCATGGCATAGGCCTGGGCCGCCGCCTTCCTGGTGCTGTTGAAGCTGGTCAGGCTGCCCCGGCGGGTCACCGCCGCCGAGTCGGTGGCGTGCCCCATGCCGGCCAGGCGCACCGCCCCCTGGCTGGCGCTCAAGACCAGGGCCGCCGCCCCGTCGGTGATGGGGGCGCAGTCATAGAGCCCCAGGGGCTCGGCCACCGGCCGGGCCGCGGCGTGGTCTTCCAGGGTGATGGGCTTGCGGAACTGGGCATAAGGGTTCAAGGCCCCCCGGGCGTGGTTCTTGACCGCCACCGCCGCGCAGGCCGCGCGCAGCCCTTCATCGCTCAGGTTGTAGGCGCGGCCATAGGCGCGGGTTATGAGCGCGGCCAAGGAGGGCATGGACGCCCCATAGCGCCGCTCGCTGGTGGCGATGACCTCGGCCAGGATGCGGGTGGTGATGGCGGTGGAGAGCCCGGTCATCTTCTCGCCGGCCACCACCAGCACGTTCTGGCGATAGCCGCTAGCCACGGCGAAGAAGGCGCTCTCCAAGGCCCCGGCCCCGGTGCTGCTGGCCGTCTCCACCCGCGAGCTGGCCGCCCCGGAAAGCCCCAGGCGGTCGGCCAGCACCGCGGCCAGGTTGCCCTCGCCGGTGAACTCCTCGGCGTTCATCACCCCCAGGTAGACCGCGTCCACCTGGCTGAGCCCGGCGTCGGCCAAGGCCAACTGGGCCGCCCCGGCCAACAGCTCCACCAGCTTGGCCCGCGCCCGGCCAAATTGGCTCATGCCCGCCCCCGCTATCAGCACCTGGCCCGGCATAACCGCTCCTAGCTGAGACTACCGTTTGACGTGGGTGGCACGCGCCAGCGGGAATGACCCCATGCAGCATAACCGCTCGACGGAAGAGCCAGACATCATTGCGCTACGCCACGGCGCCTGCCTACTCGCCGGTAAGCACCTGCTTAGCCAAGTTGTCGACCACCACCGGGCTTTCGAAGTAGGTTACGATGGGATTGGCGCCGTACTTCTCTCTAACGAAGGCGCGCCATGATTCCGTGAACATTGCTTCAGCCTCCGCCCGCGAGTTCCAAAAATATACCCCACCTACGGTGGACCCGTCCTCGGAGAGCAGATAGGTCTTCCGTAACAGCCCTTGCACGCCTTGATAGTTTGGCGCGGTGCTAAGGAAGATGCCGCGGGCCTCCTCGCGAGTGATTGGCTTGGGCAAAGCGAACGAAGTAGTGACGGTGATCATATGACCCTCCTCTCATGCGTCCTGCCCTGTCGCGTGCATCTATAATCATGCATACCCCTACGGCCTAGCGATGGCAAGCGATAGCGGCGGTTACACCTTTGTCCTTGACCCCGCGAGGCTTAAAAGTCACACTTACCTGCAAACACTTCGCAACAAAGGAGCCGCCGTGAACATCCGCTCCGTCATAGACCGCGCCCGCGCCATGGCCAACCAGTTCGTGGGCCAAGGGCGCGATCAGGTGCGCCTGCCTGTCTTCGATTACCAGGACTGGCTGCGCATCTACCAGAAGGAGGAGACGGGAGAGAGCCTGCACGAGCACCGGGTCTCTAGCAAGGTGCATTATTACCTTATTCATTTTCTGCGCGACATGGGGGTGGAGGTGCTGCCGGTGCCGGTGCGCTGGGCGGAATATGAGGCCTGGGGCAAGGCCACCGGCCATAACCCGGCCAATCAGCACGACATCGCCCACGCGGTGGGGGACTATATCCACGACGCCCTGACCCCTGTCACCCAGTGCCGGCACCAAGGCTGGGACGTGGCCCTGGGCAGCGGGGGGACCAAGCCCCTGGCCACCCTGACCATCTTCGGCGAGAACAGCGAGCAGCCCGAGGTGATGAGCGTGGTGCTGCACCGGGCCGATGGCCAGGTGCTGGCCAGCCTGGAGCTCTTGGCCGCCGAGATGCCCCCCCAAGAGGCCTGGGAAAAGGCCCAGGAGTTTTTGGACAAACACGCCCCGGCCCGGGTCTTTCACGACCAGACCGTGCGCTATCCCCATTACTGTCCCGACTGCAACGCGCTCCTGGTCAACGTGGCCTCGGCCCAGGATATCCAGGCGGCGGCGCAAAACTAGGCCAGACCCTCCGGCCCGGCCGTTCAGCCGCCCGGATTTTTCCCCCGGAGCGCCTGCCCGGCCATGCTAGCATGAGCCCAGTATCCCAAGCTGGAGTCAGACCATGGTGGAGGTGAGCAAGGGACAGGCCTCGGAAAGCGCCCTGCGCGAGCGCCTGAAAAAGCTGACCGCCGAGCTGGATGAAATAGAGGGGCGTCACGGCGAGGTGCTGGAGGCCTTCCGCGCCGCGGTGGGCGCCCTGGCCAGCCTGGGCGTGTGCCAACTCTCGCCCAGGGTGGAGCAGGCCCTGGCCTCTCTCAAGAACGCCGCCAGCGCCCAGCCCGTGGAGGCCGCCGATCTGGAGCAGGCCGTGGCGGCCCTGCGCGAGGCCCTGCTGCTGGAGCCGCCCCAAGAGCACGGCGGGGGCGGGGCGGCGG
>CAZLSD010000149.1:0-7785 GCA_964561775.1 uncultured Desulfarculus sp.
GCCACCGTGGTCTCCACCCGGGTGCTGACCCCGCAGAAGGCGGTGGTCTGGGCCGCCTTCTTCAACTTCGTGGCCTTTTTGGCCTTTGGCCTGCACGTGGCGCGCACCATCGGCAAGGGGGTGGTGGACCCGGGCACGGTGACCATCCCGGTCATCGCCGCCGCCCTGGTGGGAGCCATAGCCTGGGACCTCATCACCTGGTACGGCGGCCTGCCCACCAGCTCCTCCCACGCCCTGGTGGGCGGCCTGGTGGGAGCGGGGGTGGCCCACGCCGGCTTCAAGGTGCTCATCACCGGCGGGCTCATCAAGATAGGCCTGTTCATCATCCTGGCCCCCCTGCTGGGCATGGTCATGGGCTTCATCCTGATGGCGGTGGTCCACCGCCTGTTCTGGGATTGGAATTTCGCGCGGGGCAGCCGGCTTTTCCGGACCTTGCAACTGGTCTCGGCGGCGGCCTACAGCCTGGGGCACGGGGGCAACGACGCCCAAAAGACCATGGGCGTGATCCTGGTGACCTTGATCGCCGGCGGGTTTTTGGACGCCCAGGCCGAGGTGCCGCTGTGGGTGGTGCTCTCCTGCCACGCGGCCATGGGGGCCGGCACCCTGGCCGGGGGCTGGCGCATCGTGAAAACCATGGGGCAGAAGATCTGCGACCTGCAACCGGTGCACGGGTTCGCCGCCGAGACCGGCGGGGCCTTGTGCCTTTATGGGGCCACCTGGCTGGGCATCCCGGTCAGCACCACCCACACCATCACCGGGGCCATCATGGGGGTGGGGGCCACCCGCGGCCTGCACGCGGTGAAATGGGCCACGGGCGGGCGTCTGGTCTGGGCCTGGGTGCTCACCATCCCGGCCAGCGCGGCCATGGCCGCCCTGTCCTGGTATCTCTTCGACGCCCTGGGCTGGCGCTGAGCGCCGGCCCGCCCAGCCCTCAGCCGTCCAGGGGCGCTCAACCGTCCAGGGTCTGACGCACGATCTGGGCCAGTTCCTCCCGGCGGAAGGGCTTGGCCAGATAGCCCAGGGCCCCGGCCTGCATGGCCTCCTTGGCCTGGCCGTCCCCCATGTAGCCGCTGATGATGATGACCTTGGCCTGGGGGTCCAGGGCCTTGATCTGTTGCAGGCATTTTTGCCCGCCCATGCCGGGCATGCTCAGGTCCATGACCACCAGGTCCACCTGGCCCCCGGACCGCTGGTAGATTTCCAGGGCCTCCTCGCCGCTGGCGGCGGAACGCGTGGCGTAGCCCAGGTTCTCCAGCAGGCCGCAGGTCAGACGCCGCAGGGCCTCCTCGTCCTCGGCCACCAGGATGGTCTCATGGCCGCGCGGCATTTCCCGGCTGCCGCTGGAGGAGACGTTCTGGTCCGCCTGCTCCAGGGACTGTACGGGCAGGTGCACGGTGAAGACCGCTCCCTGCTCCGGCTGGCTGACGCAGCGGATATGCCCGCCGTGGCTCAAGACTATGCCATAGACCGTGGAAAGCCCCAGCCCGGTGCCCCTGCCCGCCTCCTTGGTGGTGAAGAAGGGGTCGAAGATGCGCTCCATGGTGTCTGGGTCCATGCCCTGGCCGCTGTCGGCCACTTCCAGCGCCACGTAGCCGCCCGAGAACACCTCTCCGCAGGTGGGGCACATCTGGTTCAGCACTTTCTCGAAGCGGGTGCTTATCCGCAAATGCCCTCCCCCGGGCATGGCGTCGGCCGCGTTGACGGCCAGGTTCATGATCATCTGCTCCATCTGGGCCGGGTCTCCGTTGATGGCGGGCAGCTGGTCGTCCAGGTCGATCTGGATGTCGATCATCTTGGGCAGGGTGTGCCCCAGCATTTGCATGGTCTGGCGCACGGATTGATTCAGGTCCATGGGGCGGCTGTCGGTCTCGGCCTTGCGGCTGAAGGTCAGTATCTGCCTGACCAGGGCCTTGGCCCGCTCGGCGGCGGCCAGCACCTGGTCCATCTCCTGATGGATTTGCTCGCCTTCGGCGGCCATCTCCCTGGCCAGCTCGCCATAGCCTATGATGGCGCCCAGGATGTTGTTGAAGTCGTGGGCTATGCCCCCGGCCAGGGTGCCCAGGGCCTCCATCTTCTGGGCCTGGCGCAGTTGGGCCTCCAGCCTCTTGGTGTCGGTCAGGTCGGTGTAGGTGACCACCGTGCCCGTGCGCCTGCCCCGCTCGTCATAGATGCCGGCCGCGCTGACCATGATGTCCAGGACGCGCCCTTCCCTGGTCAAGCCTTCGGTCTCGAAGCTCACCGTCCGTCCCTCGGCGGTCAGCTCCTTCAGCTTGTCGTCCATGGTGGATTGCAGCTCCTCGGGCGTCAGGCGCGGGCTCTCGCCCAGGATCTCGGCGGGCTGCCAGCCGAAGACCCGGGTGAAGGCCGGGTTGACATAGGAGACCAGCCAGCGCGGGTCATAGACCGCCACCGGGTCCGGGCTGGCGGCCAGGATGGCTTGCAGGCGTTTTTGGTTTTCGTGCAGGGCGGACTCGGCCCGCTTGCGGTCGTCGATGTCGGCTATGAAGCCCTCCAGGGCCAGCAGGCCGCCGTCCGGTCCGTACACGCCGCAGCCCTGCTCCCAGACCCACTTGTCGCGTCCCTGGGCGGTGACGATGCGGTAGAGCATGCGGAAGGGCTCGCGGCGCTCCAGGGCGTGCTGCACCTGGGCCCAGACCGCGTCCCGGTCGGCGGCATGGATGATCTGGGCATAGGAGACCTTGCGGCTGTCCACCATCTCCGCCGGCTGATAGCCGGTTAGCGCCAGGCAGCCCTCGCTGACGAACTCCATGGTCCAGTCCTGTTCGTTGCGGCAGCGATAGGCCATGCCGGGCAGGTTGGCCATGAGGGTGGTCAGCTTGCGCTGGCTTTCGCGCACCTCCTCCTCGGCCCGCTTGCGGGCGGACACGTCGCGCAGGAAAACCAGGGCGCCCTCCTCGCCCTGATGCTGGAAGGGGGCCGCCGCCACCTCTATGAAGGCCAGGCCGCCGTCCAGGCGCAGGATTTTTTCCTCCATCAGGGGCACGGACTCCCGGTCATGGTTGAGCTTGCGTATGCGCTCTCTCACCCCCGGGCGGTCGTCGGGATGGAAACTCTCCAGCACCGGCCGGCCCAGCATCTCCCCGGGCTCCCGCGCGCCGAAGATGGCCAGGGCCGCGGAGTTGAGGTAGGCGAAGAGCCCCCGGGTCTGGATGAAGATGCCGTCGGGGGCCGTCTCCACCACCTGGCGGAAGCGCCGTTCGCTCTCGCGCAGGGCCTGCTCGCCCAGCTTGCGCTCGGTCACGTCCTCCATGGCCCCGATGATGCCGCCAACCCCGCCGCCTGGATCCTTGAACACCGCCCGGTGGAAAATGACGTGACGCTCCCGGCCCTGGGCGTCGCGCATGAGGTCCTCATAGACCTGGACGGGCTGGGCCGGATCGGCCAGCAGCCGGCGGTCGTTCTCGTCATAGGCTTCCGCCCGGTCCGGCGGCCAGACCTGGTGCACGGTCTTGCCAAATATCCGCTCCCGGCCCGTGCCCAGGAAGCTCTCGTAGGCCCGGTTGCAGCCCAGGTAGCGCAGTTGGGCGTCCTTGTAGAAAACCGGATAGGGCATGGCCTCGATGAGGCTTTGCAGGAACTGGGAGTGGCGGGCCACCTCCAGGGCCAGGCGCTCGCGCTGGGCGTCGCCGGCCAGCTTGTCCAGGGCGAAGGAGATGTCGCCGGCCACCTCCTTGAGCAGGGCCACCTCGCGCGGACCGAAGTATCCCTTTTCCGCCACGCAGACATTTAGCGCGCCGCAGACCTTTCCCTGGAAGCTCAAGGGAAAGGAGCCGCAGGAAAGGAATCCGAAGCGGGCCGGGGCCTGGTCCGGGGGATAGCAGCAATTGCCGGGCAAGCACTCGTTGCAGACCACGGGCTGGCCCAGGCGGAAGGCCTGGCCCGGCGTACCCTGGCCCTGGGGGCTGTCGTCGACGAAAAACCGCTGCTGTTCAAGCATCTCGCCGCCCCGGCCGTGCCAGGCCACGGGCTCCAGGCGGCGGCTGGTCTCCTCCAGCCAGCCTATCCAGGCCAGGTCCATTTGCCCCCGCTCCACCACAAAGCGGCAGGCCGAGGGCAGGAGCTCTTCGCGCGAGTTGGCCCGCACCACCATCTGGTTGATCTGGCTGAGCACGTCGTAGAGACGGTTCAGGCGCATGATCTCCTGCTCGGCCTGGTGCTTGTACAGGGCGATCTCCACCGCCGAGCGCAGTTCGCGGTCCTCCAGGGGCTTGAGCAGATAGCCATAGGGCTCGGCCAGCTTGGCCCGGGCCAGGGTGGCCTCCTCCGAATAGGCGGTGAGAAAGATGACGGGCAGGCGCAGGCGCTGGCGGATCTCCATGGCGGCCTGCACTCCGTCCATGTCCCCGGCCAGGCGGATGTCCATCAGGATCAGATCCGGCCGCTCGCGGGCGCACAACTCCAGGGCCTGCTCGCCGGTGCTGGCCTGGCCGGCCAGCTGGTAGCCCATGGCCAGCAGGCGGTCCTCCAGGTCCATGGCCACCACGGCCTCGTCTTCCACCACCAGGATGCGCTCGTCGGTCATCTGGACACCTCTAACCCGGGGATTGCCGCCCCCCCCGTGAAGCTCACGCTGAAACAGGCTCCGCCCTCTGGCCGGCTTTGCGCCCGCAGATGTCCTCCCAGTTGGCGGGCCAGGTTGGCCACCAGTTTCAGGCCCAGGGTCTGGGCCCGCTCCACATCCAGATCGTCGGGAAGCCCGGCCCCGTCGTCGCAGACCGACAAGCGCAGGCGGCCTTCCTCCTCGGCCTCCAGGCTCACGGTCAGCGAGCCGCGCTTGCCGCTGGCAAAGGCGTGCTTGTAGGCGTTGGAGACCAGTTCGCTGATGATGAGCCCGCAGGGCACCGCCTGCTCCAGGCCCAGGCCCAGGGGCGCTATGCGCAGCTCCAGGGCCACCCTGGCCGCCGCCTCGCCATAGGTGCGTTGCAGGTGGCGGCACAGCTCGGCCGTGTAGAGCGCGAAGTTGATGCTGGCCAGGTTCTGGGAGCGGTAAAGGGTCTCGTGCAGCAGGGCCATGGAATGGACCCGGTTGCGGGTGTCGCGCAGGGCCTCGATCACCTTCTGGCTGCGGCTTCTGCCGGCCTGCAAATTGAGCAGGCTGGCCACGATTTGCAGGTTGTTCTTGACCCGGTGGTGGACCTCCTTGAGCAAGGCCTCCTTCTCGGCCAGGGATTCCTTGAGCGCTTGCTCGGCCAGCTTGCGCTGGGTGATGTCCATGACCACGCCCCGGTAGCGCAGCACCTTGCCTTGCCCGTCGCGCTCGGGCCGGCCCCGCGACATCAGCCAGCGCAGCTGGCCCAAGGGCAGGTTGACCCGCCACTCGGCCTCCAGCTCCGCGCCGGTGGAGGCGGCCTGGTTGACCGCCTGGGCCACCCGCTCCCTGTCCTCGGGCAGTATGGCGGCCATGAAGTTTTCATAGCTGGGCTCGCAGCTCTCGGGCGCAAGCCCATAGAGCGGCCACAGCTCGCGCGACCACAGGTTGCGGTTGGTGCCGATATCCCATTCCCATGTGCCGACCTGGGCCGCTTCCTGGGCCAGGTGCAGGCCGCGCTCGGCCCGGCGCAGCTCGGTGATCTCGATGCCGTAGACGGTGATTTCGTCCTCGCCCACCGGAGTGAAGGCCAGGGCGAAGGCCTGCTCGGCCAGAACCTCCTCGCGCAAGAGGGGCTGGCCGGCCAGCTTGGCCTGGGCCGCGGCCAGCAGCCAGGCCTGGGGCAGGGTGGCGTCGGCGGGAACATGCAGGCTGGCCAAGAGACTTTGCGCCGGCGGATTGGCGTAGAGCAGCGCGCCTTGCAAGTTCAAGCGCAGCACCGGGTTGGGGTTCTGCCCCGGGAACTGGGCCAGCCAGCGCAGTCTTTCCTCGGCCCGCTTGCGCTCGCTTATGTCGCGGGAGACCCCGATGATGCTGACCACCTGGCCCCGCTCGTCCTGCACCATGGTGGTGACCACCTCGGTGGGCACCACCGAGCCGTCCTTGCGGTACTGATCCACCTCGGCCACCCTGGTGCGGGCCGACTCGTCGCCGGCGGCCAAGGCGGCCAGGCGGGCGGGCAGGCCCTGGCTCACCCGGGCATAGGACTCCGGGGTCAGGGCCTGCTCCATGCTCTGACCAATGACCTCCTCGGGCTCCATGCCGCGCAGCTTGCGCACCGAGGGGCTGACATAGACAAAGCGACCGGCGGCCACGTCGTAGAGCCAGATGACGTCGCCGCTGTGCTCGGAGATGAGGCGGTAGAGCTCCCTGGTCTCGTCCAGGGCGGCCTCGGCCAGCTTGCGCGCGGTGATGTCCACCAGCGCGCCCTCGATGAGGCCTCTTTCCCGGTCCAGGCGGGCCGAGAAGGATATCCAGATGGAGGAGCCGTCCCGGCGCACTATCTCCGCCTCCTGCCCCTGGATTTCACCGTGCTCCCTCAACTGCTCCACCACCCGGACGCGCACCGCGGGGTCGCGGTAGTGCTCGGAGGCCACGAAGTCGTCCAGGCATTCCTGCACCGAATCGTAGCCGGCCAGGGTGGCGTAGCGCCGGTTCACCTCCTGAGGCTTGCCGTCGGAGACCCTGGTGCGGAAAAGCCCCACCTGGGCGTTCTCGAAGAGGTGGCGGTACTTGTCCTCGCTTTGGCGCAGGGCCTCCTCGATCTGGCGGCGCGCGGTGATGTCCTCGCAGACGTAGCAGAAGCGCGGACGCCCCTGGGGGCCCAGGCCCACGTAGGCCACCGTGGCGGCCAGCCAATTCGAACCCTGCCCGTTGTGGCGCAGATATTCAAAGCGCACCGGCGCGCCGGAGCGGCGGCTCTCCTCGTAACGCCGCGCCCAGAGCAGGTGCAACTCCTCGGGCACGCCCAGTTGGTCCAGGCGCTGGCCGGCCAGGCTCTCCGGGGTGGCGCCGTATTGCTCGGCCACGGCCTGGTTGGCGGTGACGATGTGGATGCGCTGGTCCAGCAGCTCCACCACCCCCATCATCAGGGGAGCGCTGTCATAGAAGCTTTGCAGGGTGGCCTGCTGCTGGCGCTGGGCCATGGCCGCCCGCCGGCTTTCGCGGCAGTCGCGCAGGATAAGCGCCACTCCCCAGGCCTGGCCGTCTCCCGTGCGCAGGGCCGCCACCCGCCGGGCCACGGGCAGGGCCTGGCCGCCCCGGGGCAGCAGCAGGCACTCTTCGCCCAGTTCCGGGCCGGCGGGGTCGGCCATCTGCCGGCCGCTGCCCTCCTCCAGCAGGCAGAGCACCTGGCCCAGGGGCTGGCCCAGGGCCTCGTCCGCGCTCCAGCCGGTCAAGGCCTGGGCCGCCTGGTTCATGAAGGTGACGCGCCCCGCCAAGTCGGCGCTGAGCACCCCGTCGTCCAGGCTGGCCAGCACGGCCTCCTGCAACAGACGCCCGCCCTCGGCACGAAGGCGCTCCCGGCGCAGGGCCTGGCTCAGCACGCTGATCAGCGCGCCGCTCACCAGCAGCATGAGCCACTGGACCAGATCGGCATTGAAGGCTATGGCCAGGGAATGGACCGGGGGGATGAGAAAATAGAGCGTGCCCAGCCCGGCCAGGGCGGTGGACAAAAGCCCCGGCCCCAGCCCGCCCAGGTAGGCGCTGACGATTATGGGAAGGACGAAGAGGATGAGCAGGGGGCGCTGGCCAAAGCTGACCCCCAGGGCATGGCGCAGGCCAAAGGCGGCCAGGGTCAGACCCACGGCCAGGGCATAGGCCAGCCACGCGGGCGGGACGCGGTCCAGGGGCCAGAGGCCCAGACGCCGCAGGTCCAGACTGGGAAGCGGTGGCGT
>CAZLSD010000150.1:0-2056 GCA_964561775.1 uncultured Desulfarculus sp.
GGCTCCTGCTGGGCCTGGGGCGGGGGCAGGCGGTCCAGGCGCATGGACGCGCCGCCCATGGTGAAGTCCCCGCCGTCGATGTATTCCTCGCGCAGGATCCAGGTGACGGCCTGGGTGGGCACGGTCAGCAGGAGCAGGGAAAGCTGCCACCAGCCGGGTTTTATGTCGGCGCTGATCTCCTCCACCCGGGCGTAGCTCACGGGCTTGCCTTGGTGGTGTACCAGCAGGATGTCTCCGGGGGTGGTCTGCATGGCCTGGGCTCAGGCCAGGGGCCAGGAGGCGCGGGCGGCTTGCAGGCGGGCCATGAAGGCGTCCCGCTCCAGTTGGTATTCCTGGGTGCCGTAGAAGGCCACGGCATAGGAGGACAGGGTGGCCCCCCACAGACAGGCCTCGGGCAGGTCCAGGTTCTGGGCCAGGCCCTTGAGCAGTCCGGCGCGATAGGCGTCGCCCGCGCCGGTGGGGTCTTGCACCTGGGCGGCGGGCACGATGGGGAATTCGATGCGGCGGTGTTTTTGGGTTAGCACCGAGCCCTGGTCGCCCTTGGTGGTGATGACCCCGCCCACCAGTTCCAGGATATGCTCCAGCTCCAGGCCGGTCATGCGCTTGATCATCTCCAGCTCATAGTCGTTGCTGATGAGCAGGCTGGCTCCGGAAAAGGCCTGGCGCAGCTGTGGTCCCTGGAAGATGTTCAAGGCCTGGCCGGGGTCGAAGATAAAGGGCACCCCGCAGCGGCGCATGGCTTCGGGCAAGAGGGTCATGTCGTCCAGGTTGCCTGGGGCCACGATGACCATGGATTCGGCCGGGTCCAGACAGGCCACGTCGAAGCCGCAGGGGATCTTCATGGCCCCGGGGTTGAAGCCGGTTATCTGGTTGTCGGAGCGGTCGGTGGTGATGAAGGCCCCGGCGGTGAATTCCTCTTCCACGCTGCGCACGCCGCTTATGTCTATGCCCTGCCTTGTCAGCCATTCCAGATAGCGGCCGCCGTCCTTGCCCAGGCAGCCCAACACCGAGGGGCGCTCGCCCAGCTGGGCCAGGCCATAGGCTATGTTGCCGGCGGTGCCGCCCAGCTTTTCCTGTAGCCCGTTGACGTTGAAGCAGACATTGAGCACATGGATCTTGTCGGGCAGGATGTGGTCGCTGAAGCGGCCGTCAAAGTTCATGATGCGGTCATAGGCCAGGGAGCCGCTGACGAGAATTTTCACTGTATTACCTCGGTTTCAGGGGTTGGGCCGCTGATCCAGTCCGGCCAGGGCCATGTCGACCCAGGCCAGGGCCTCGGTGGGCAGGGCCTGGTCCTGGGGCGGCAGACAGGCGTTTTCATCGGTTTGCAGGCAGAAGCACTGTTCCCGCTCCAGCCGGCATACGGTCCAGCCTGGAACGCCTGGCGGCAGGTGGGGCTTTTCGTTGACGCGGTAGACCGTGAAGCAGTCGGCGTCGCAGCGCACGCGGTAGGAGCGTCCCTGGACGCGCACCAGCACGGCGCGTCCCAAAAGGCCTCGCTGGGCAAAGCCCGCGTGGGCGCGCTCGAACAGTTGGCACAGGTCCATGGCTCCTCACCTTTGCCCTTGCCGGGCAGCATAGGCTATCGCGGACTCTAGCGCGAAATGTAGCCGCCGCCGCCCCAGGGTGTCAAGGGAAGGCCGCCGGCCAGGCTGGTTTGCCGGGGCGCGCGCAGAAAGTTCTGCCTAGCCTGGGCGGTATTTTTGACCTTACCTGGCGTCCTTATGCCGGAGAAGAAGTGGCAGCGTAGACATAACGCCTTGGTTATTTTGATATTATATTGGCAGGTCTGCCATTGCCGTCAATGGCACGCAAGCTGCAACTGAAAAGGTGGAAAAAACTCGCCCAAAGGGAGACAGCCCATGGACGCCGTCAGCGCCAGTTACAGCCAGTACATTACCTCCGACTTTCTCACCCAGCACTCCGGGGTGGGCAAGGTCTTGGAGGAGCACGAGGATTTCGTCACCTTCCTGAACGAGAACCTGGACTACGCCCAGCTGTTCTCCCAGAGCGCCGAGGGAGCCAAGGAGGCGGTGCAGGCCGCCTACGAGGCCGG
>CAZLSD010000150.1:2156-7763 GCA_964561775.1 uncultured Desulfarculus sp.
CAGACCGAAGCCGTGGTCTAGCCGAGCGCCCGTATACGACTCGCCAAGCAGGCCGGACCCCCGCGCGGGGGTCCGGCCCTTGATTTTTGCCTAACGCTTGACGCTGCCGGCCAGCATGTGCCCCAGGGCGGCGCTGGCCCCCTTGTTGGCGCAGAGCTGACCGCACATGGTGCAGACGTGCTCGTCGCTGGGGGCGTTCTGGCCCCGGCGCTCTCGGGCCACCTGGGGGAAGAGGGCCCGGCTGAATTGGCCCTCCCAATCCAGGTCGCGGCGGGCCTTGCTCATCTCCAGGTCGCGGGCGCGGGTGCGTTGGGGCAGCTTGACCAAATCGCCGATGTGGGCGGCCAGGCGGCAGGCGCGCACGCCTTCGATGACATCCTCCCGGTTGGGCAGGGCCAGGTGCTCGGCCGGGGTGATGTAGCAGACCAGGTCCGCGCCGTAACGGGCGCTCTGGGCCGCGCCGATGGCGGCGGTGATGTGATCGTAGCCCGCCCCGATGTCGCAGGGCAGCGGCCCCAGCATGTAATAGGGCGCTCCGCCGGACATGCGCTTTTCCAGGATGATGTTGGCCTCGATCTCCTCCAGGGGCACGTGGCCAGGGCCTTCCACCATCATCTGGCAACCCAGGGCCCTGCCCCGCTCGGCCAGTTCGCAGTTGATGATGAGCTCCTGCATCATGGCCCGGTCGTGGGAGTCGGCGATGGCCCCGGCCCTAAAGCCGTTGCCCAGGGATAGCACGGCCTCGTGGCGCTTGAGTATGCCGGCCACCCGCTCGAACTGCTCGTAGAGGGGGTTTTCCTGGTTGTTGGCCAGCATCCAGGCCACCAGGGATGCCCCGCCCTTGCTCACCAGCCCGCCATAACGGTAGCCCTGGCGTTGCAGGCGCTCCAGGCTGAGGCGGTTGATGCCGCAGTGGATGGCCATGAAGCTGATGCCGTCTTGGCACTGGCGCTCGATGAGGTCGAAGAGCAGCTCGGGGTCCAGGCGGTTGGGGTCGCCCCAGCGGCGAGTGGCCTCGCAGAAGGCCTGGTAAAGGGGCACGTTGCCCACGGGCAGCTCCACGGCGGCCAGCACCCGGCGGCGCACCTGGTCCAGGTCGCCGCCCACGCTCAGCTCCATCAGGGTGTCGGCCCCGGCCTCCTGGGCGGCCAGGGCCTTGTCCACCTCGTCGGCCACGCTGGCGCAATCGGTGGATGTGCCGATGGAGGCGTTGACCTTGGTGGCCAGCCCCAGGCCAATGCCCACCAGGCGCGCGGGATGATTGCGGTTAAGGGGTATCACCACCTGGCCGTCCGCCACGCGCTGACGCAGCAGTTCGGGCTCCAAGCCCTCCTGGGCCGCCACCTGGGTTATTTCCGGGGTGATCTGGCCCGCCTGGGCCTTTTCCAACAACGAAGCCATGTCTTTGCTCCCTGGTCTGGACGGGCGACCTGCGCGCCCGGGGGCCGGGGAAAAAACAGGAATCCCCGACCCATTACGGATCGGGGATTTACCATCTCCCACCACCAGATTAAGGGATGGCCGGCAGGTCTTCTGGCTTGTGGATCAACCTACTTCCCGCGCCTTCCCGCCAGAAAATCCAGCAGTGGCATCGTGCGGGTTTCGTACCCACATACAGCGGCGGGTCCGCGCCGGATTCTCACCGGCTTCCCTCCAAGCGCCTTGCATGGCGACCAGCCATCACTAACTTGGCAGGGTCTATATCAGGCCCCCCCGCCAAGGTCAATTGAATTTGCCGCGCCCTTGGGCTTATCATGGTTAAAATGGATGGAGAGCTATTCTCCGGGGGTGAAGTGATGCCCGAGCAGGACCGGACCACGGCCAGTTCCAGCCTCCAGAACGATCTGGCCGGCCGGCATCTGGATTTCTTGAGCCAAGCCTTTCAACCCTCGGCCATCCCCTTTCTGGCCGTGGACGCCAAGCGCCGTCTGCTGGCCTTCAATCAGGCCTTTTGCCAGCTGTCCGGCTACAGCGCCCAGGAGCTTGGCCGCTTGGACATGCTCACCCACCTGACCCCCCGGCAGTGGCATCCCCTGGTGGAGGAGGCCTGGACCCGCCTGGCCGCCACCGGCGCCCCCCAGCGTTATGAGCGCGAACTCCTGCGCAAGGACGGCGACACGGTGCCCGTGGAGATGTTCGTGCACCAGATGCTGGACCGGCAGGGAAACCTGCTCTATCACTGGAGCATCTGCCTGGACATCAGCGACCGCAAGAAAAACGAGCAGGCCCTCAAGGAGAGCGAGGCCTTTGCCCGCTCCATGGTGGAGGCCTTCGACGGCTACATCTATGTCTGCGGCCCGGACAACCGCGTGGAGTTCATGAACGAGCGCATGGTCCAGCGGGTGGGGCGCGACGCCGGGGGAGAGCGCTGCTTCGAGGCCCTGCACAACCGGCGGGAGGTCTGCCCCTGGTGCCAGGACGAGGAACGCTTCCAGGGCAAGCTGGCGCGCCGCGAGGTGCAGAGCCCCGAGGACGGGCGTTGGTGGGACGTGGTGGACGCGCCCATCCTGCACGCCGACGGCACCCTGAGCAAGCAGGTGATGATCCAGGACATCACCGCGCGCAAGCAGGCCGAGCACGCCCTGAAGGAGAGCGAGGCCAAGTTCCGCACCCTGACCGAGACCACGGCCTCGGCCATTTTCATCATACAAGGCGAGAGCATCCGCTATATCAACCGCGCCGGCCAGAGGCTCTGCGGCTACAGCCAGGAGGAATTGGCCGGCCTGCGTTTTTGGGACATAGTCCACCCCGACGACCGCGAGCTGGTGCGCGGGCGCGGCCTGACCCGCCAGAGCGGCCAGGAGGTGGCCACCCGCTATGAGTTCCGCCTGCGGACCAAGGATGGCGAAGAGATATGGGCCGATTTCACCGGCGGCCTCATCGAATACCAGGGCAAGCCGGCCATCCTGGGCACCGCCTTTGACATCACCGCCCACAAGCGGGCCAGCGCCGACCTGCAAAACTCCCAGCAGCGCCTGAGCGATCTGATCAACTTCTTGCCGGACCCCACCTTCGCCGTGGACTTGGAAGGCAGGCTCATCGCCTGGAACAAGGCCATGGAGGAGATCACCGGGGCGCCCGCCGCCCAGATGTTGGGCCAGGGCGACCATGCCTACGCTCTGCCCTTCTATGACCAGCGCCGGCCCGCCCTGGTGGACCTGGCCCTGGCCTGGAACGATGACATAGCCCGCTACTATCCTAACATCGTGCACGACAACCACACCCTGCTCAGCGAGGTTTTCGTACCCCACCTGCGTCCGGGCGGAGTCTATCTCTGGGCCAAGGCCTCGCCCTTGTGGGACTCCCAGGGCCGGGTGGTGGGGGCCATCGAGGTGGTGCGCGACATCACCCCGCGCAAGCAGATGGAGGACGCCCTGCGCGAATCGGCGGACAAGCACCAGGCCCTGGTGCACAGCCTGCCCGTGGGCGTCATCACCCTGGACTCCCAGTTCCGCGTCACCGAGCTTAACCTGCAAGGCGAGATCATCACCGGCATCCCGGAAAAGGAGGCCCTGGGCAAGTTCTGCTGGGAGGTGCTGCAAGGCGGCGAATGCCAGAAGAACTGCCCCCTCAAAAACCCCGGCGGGCCGGAACGCCAAACCAAGCCCGTGGAAGGCAGCATCATGAACCCCCAGCGCGGGCGCATCCCCGTGCGAGTCAGCGCGGCCAAGCTGATCGACCCCCAGGGGCAAGTGGCCGGCGGGGTGGAGGTTTTTCAGGACATAAGTGAAATCAAGGCCCTGGAGCGTGAACGGGCCAACATCGTCAGCATGTTCGCCCACGACATGAAGTCGCCCCTGGTCAGCATCCAGGGCTTTGCCATGCGCCTGCTGGGGGAAGCGGCCAAGTTCTCCTCGGACAAGCAGGGCAAGTACCTGGACATCATCCGCAAGGAGGCCGCCAAGCTGGAGGCCCTGATCAACGATTTCCTGGACTTCGCCCGCCTGGAGACTGGCAATCTCAAGCTGAAGTTCGGCCCCACCGACCTGGCCCAGGAGCTGGCCGAGTTGATCGAGGTGATGCAACCCCGTTTCCAGCAGGCGGGCATGTCCTTGCTCTTCCCCGCCCCCACCGCCATCCCCTCCATCAGCGCCGACGCCGCCCGCCTGCGCAGGGTCTTCACCAACCTGCTGGAAAACGCCCTCAAGTATTCCCCTGACGGCGGGACCGTGGCCGTGGAGGTGGAAAATAACGCCAGCGAGGTGGCGGTGCGGGTGAGCGACGAGGGCATAGGCATCGCCCCGGACGAATTGCCCAAGGTGTTCGACGTGTTCTACCGCAGCCGCAGCCAGGAGAAGCGCGAGGGGCACGGCCTGGGCCTGGCCGGGGTGGAAGCCATCGTCAAGGGGCATGGCGGCCGGGTCATGGTCACCAGCGAACTGGGGCGCGGCTCGGTTTTTACGGTATTCTTGCCCAAGCGCGCATCAGCTGAATAGCCCCAACCAAGGTTTCTTGCATGCCATCGCCAATTTCGCCCGAGCCAGCTACTGCCGTCAACCTGGAGCGGCGGGTCAAGCGTCAGGTCTGGGCCCGCGAGCACGAATATTTCGCCGTGACCGCTCCCGGCCTGGAAGAGTTCTGCGCCGCCGAGCTGCGTGGCCTGGGGCTCACCTCCCTGGAGCCCCAGCCTGGAGGCGTGGCCTTTGCCGGCCCCTGGGAGGCCGCCTATCTGGCCAACCTGCACCTGCGCTGCGCCGGCCGGGTGCTGGTGCGCCTCAAGGACTACCGGGTGCGCAACTGGGAGGACCTGCTGCGCCAGGCCGCCGCCGTGCCCTGGGAGGTCTGGCTGCCCCCGGCCGCTGAACTCAAGATCCAGGTCAGCCTCATCGAGAGCAACCTCAAGCACGAAGGCCGCATCGCCGAGGAATTGCTGGCCGCCGCCAGCCAGGGCATGGAGAGCCTGGGACTGGCCCCGCCCAGCTTGGCCGAGGCCAACCAGCCCGGCCTGACCCTCATGGTGCGCGGCTATGGCCGGCGGGCATCCTTCAGCCTGGACCTGTCCGGCGAGCACCTGCACCGCCGGGGCTACCGCCTGGAGCCTGGCCAGGCTCCCCTGCGCGAGGACCTGGCCGCGGCCCTGCTCATGCTCTGCGCCTACGACGGCAGCCAACCCCTGCTGGACCCCTTTGCCGGAGCCGGCACCCTGGGCATCGAGGCGGCGCTCATGGCCCGCCGCAAGGCCCCGGGCCTTACCCGCGCCTTCGCCGTGGAACAACTGCCCTGCCACCGGACCCCGGCCTTCAACCATCTGCGCAAGCTGGCTTTGGCCCGGGAGCTGGCCAACGCGCCCGCGGCCATATACCTGCGCGACAAGTCCGCTGTCGCGATAAAGAAGGCCCAGGCCAACGCGGCGCGGGCCGGGGTACTCACCGACTTGAACCTGGCCAAGGCCGACTTCTTCACCGCCCCCGCCCCGCCCGGGCCAGGGCTCTTGGTATTCAACCCGCCCTATGGCAAGCGCCTGGGCAGCGTGCGCCAGGCCGCCGAGCTGATGGAACACATCGGCAAGCGCCTGCGCCAGGCCTATGCCGGTTGGCGCTGCGGGGTGGTGCTATACCGCCCCGAGTGGGCCGAAGTGCTGCCCTTGCAGGACACCACCAGCCTGGT
>CAZLSD010000151.1:0-7753 GCA_964561775.1 uncultured Desulfarculus sp.
TGACCCAGTCCAGGCCGCGCCCGCCCCACTGGCGGGGATAGCGGCAGCCCATCAGATTGCGCGCCCCGGCCTGGGCCAGGAACTCCTTGGGAAATTGCAGCTTGTCCTGGTCCATGTCCAGGATCATCTGCCGCGGCGTCCAGCGCACCAGTTCGCGCACCTCGTCGCGCAGCTTCAGTTGCTCCTTGTTCAGCAGGAAGTCGAACATGATCTCTCCCTAGGTGGGGTGGGGCGGGCGGCGAGCCGCCGCTCCCTGGTTGGCCATCAGCCCTGTTTCCTCAGTTGACGCAGTCTGGTCTGAAGCTTGCGCTTGATGGCCAGCAGATCGCGCTTCATCTCCATGAGCTCGGCCTGGCGGCGGGCTATCTCGGCCAGGGTGCGCTGGCCATAGACCAGGCTGCGCTCTATCTGCCCCAGCTCGTCCAGGGGCTCCTGGGCCGGGCCGATCATGTGGGCGATCTCCTCCAGGCTGTAGCCCAAGCGCCGCCCGCGCAGGATGAGCCTCAGGCGGGCGCGCTCGCGCCGGCTGTAGATGCGCTGGTTGCCCCCCGAGCGCCGGGGACAAATCAGCCCCTTTTCCTCATAGAAGCGGATGGCCCGGGTGGTCAGATCCAGCTCGGCGGCCAGCTCGGAGATGGTGTAAAGGCGCTCCTGGGCGTCGTTCTGCTTCTTGGCGGCCATGGTCCGGCAAAGCTCCAGTTGACGTTAACGTCAACTTGCCGCGAAAGGACAGGCCTTGTCAAGCCCCTGGCGTGGTTGGGCGGGGGTAGCGTGCCTCGACACCCAAAACGGGTCGGGTAACGCTTTCGTCTTCCGAATCGTCTTTGCTCCCGTAGAGACGTTGTCTAATACCAATCTCACTTCAACCAAATAAATTTGCTCCGACGACAAAGACGGGCGGGGATAAACCCCGCCCGAAGAAAATCAACTTCGAAAAAGAATTGGTATTAGGCTGTCTAGGGCGTGGCGGGCAGGCCGCGGAACATGAAGAAGGCCGCCCCGGCCAGGCAGAGGCTGGCCCACAGATAGTCCAGGGTCAGCTCCTGCTTCATATAGAAGGCGCAGAAGCCGGCGAAGACCAGCATGGCCAAAATTTCCTGCATGACCTTGAGCTGGGGCAGGGTGAAATACTCGCTGCCCAGGCGGTTGGCCGGCACCTGGAGGCAGTACTCGAACAGGGCCACTCCCCAACTTATGGCGATGACCGCGGCCAGGGGCATGGTGCGCATGTCCTTCAAGTGGCCGTACCAGGCGTAGGTCATGAAGACGTTGGAGAGGACCAGGAGCAGAATGGGAGCCAGGCGCATGGCCAGACCTCGGGGAAAATCGTTGGTGAACGAGCCACGCGGCCCAAGGGGCATGATACCCCTAGGGCCGCGCCCGGTCCAGCCCGCGGAAGGCGAGTCTAGCCGAAGGTGATGATCTGGTAGCCCTGGGCCAGGAAGGGGGCCATGCCGGCGTGGCCCTGCATGTCGCTCAACAGGGGCAGGCCCAGGCGCTTGACCTCCTCCAGGGAGCCCAGCTTGGCCGAGCAGGCCTGGCAGAAGCCGGCCAAGAGCCCCTGCTCCAGCACCTTGAGGAAGAGCTGGCCAAAGCTGCCCTGGCCGGCGAACTCATGCGCCAGCTTCACCGCCGTGCCCTCCACCACCAGGCGCGCCTCGTGCCCCTGGGCCTTCAAGTCCAGGGCGTTGAGCAGGGCGTGCACGAAACAAAGTATCTCGCCGTTGAAGGCGAAGAGCGCCACCTTGGTTTTTTGGTCCGCCGCGCCGCCGGCCAGGGAGATATCCATCTTAATCGCTCCTTCCCTCCCGCCGGGCGGGAGTCCGCTTGGTTGCCCTGTTTGCATTATACGGCAAGGCCGCGCGCCGCGGCCAATGGGCGCGGCGCGCGGCGAGGGGTGGAGCAAGGAGCCTTGGGGAACGGATTCCGCCCTGGGCTAGGCGGCCCGGCGGGCGGGGAGCTGGCCGGCCAGGTGGGCGGCCTGATAGGCGGCCAGTCCCTCCTCTCCGCAGTAGCGGGCCAGGGTCTTGAAGTCGGCCTGGGCCAGATCGGCCACCAGCAGGCAATCCAGCACATTGCTGAAGGCGGCGTCCCGGTTGACCCCGCAGCAGCGCGCCCCCAGCTTGAGGTACTGCTTGAAGAGGATGGGCGCGCCCTTGCCATCGGGCTCCAGGTCGGCGATGACCTCGGAGACCTGCTCCAAATCGGGCAGACCGGCCAGGGCCTGGCGCAGCAGCCCGCCCAGGCCGCGGGCGAAGCGCGGCGGGCTCAAGGGTCGCACCAGATGGCTCAGCTCCGAGCCGTGCCGCCGGCGCAAGAACTCGGCCAGCAGACGGGCGCTGAAGTCGCCATAGCTCTGGGACAGGCTGACCGGCCCGAAGAGGTGGCGCAGGCGGGGGTGGGCCATGATCAGGCGGCCGATGCCCTTCCAGAGCAGGAGCAGGGCCGAGTAGGAGCGCTGGTGCTGGGGGGCGATGAAGGAGCGGCCCAGCTCCAGGGCTCCGGGCAGACGGGTGAAGAACTGGGGCGCGAAGCGGAACAGGGTGCTGGTGTAGAGCCCGGATATGCCCTGGCTGGCGATTATCTCGTCCACCAGGCCCAGGCGATAGCCGCCGGCCAGCTCCTCTTGGGCGCGATGCCACAGGCACAGGTGCAGGTAGTGCCCGTCGAAGCGGTCCAGGTCGCGCGCCCGGCCGCTGCCCTCCTGCACCTGGCGGAAGGTCAGCTCGCGCAGGCGGCCAATCTCGCGCACCAGGGCCGGGGCCTGCTGGCGGCGGGCATAGAAGACCAGGTACTCGCCGCTTCGCAGCAGAACCTGCTCCTTGGGCAGGGAATCCATTTCCCGGGCCAGGACCCGGGGGTCCTCGGGGGGAGCCAGGGGCTCCAGCCCCTGGCTGGCGGCCGGCGCGGGGAAGACGGGCTTGGGGCGGCGCGCCCAGACCCGGCGGTGGCGCGGTTGGGCGGCTTGCAGCAAATGGGTGCGCAGGCGCAGCCAGGCGGTGGCCTGGACCGGGTCGCCAGCCTGGAGGCAGCGCTGGGGGGTGAGGGGCGAGCCCACCACCAGGCGCACCCGGCGGCCGGCCTTGTTGGCCAGCTCCCGGGGCAGCAGCACGGTGCGCAGGCTGGAGTGGATTAGCCCGGCGGTCTGGAAAAGGACGCTGTTGCGCCCGGCGAAGTAGACCGGACAGACCTGGGCCTTGGTCTTGTGGGCCAGGTAGCCGGCCACCTGGTTCCAGGGCGGGTCCGTCACCCCGGCCCGGCCGGGGCGCAGGTGGGCCACCTCGCCGGCGGGGAAGACCACCAGCAGGCCGCCCTGCTTGACCCAGCCCAGGCAGCGGCGCAGGGGACCCAGGTTGGCGCGGGCCGGGCGGTTGGCCTCGAAGGGATCCACGAAGATGAACAGCTCGCGCAGTTGGGGCAGGCGTCCCAGCAGATAGTTGGCCATCACCCGCACGTCGGGGCGGATCTCCAGCAGGTGCTTAAGCAGCACCATGCCCTCCAGCGCGCCAAAGGGATGATTGGCCACCACCAGGGCCGGGCCTTGGCGCGGTATGCGCTCCAAATCGCGCGGGCGCGGCTGGGAGACCACCCCCAGCTCGCCCAGGGCCGCGCCCAGGAACTGGGCGGGATCCTCCAGGTGGCGCACGCGCTGATAGGAGCGCTCCAGCCGGTCCAGGCGCAAGAAGCGGCGCAGGGAATTTTCCGCCAGATGGACCAGGGGCTGGCTCAAGGGGCCAAGGGCCTCCTGGTCGAACTGAAACAGGCGCTGTGCCTCGATGGCCTCCATGGGATTCCTCGCGCTGGAACAATGGCCACGGCGCGTGGGCGCCCGGGGCGGCCGGCTTATGGCCAGGCTCCCCGCATGACGCGAAAAAAGTAGCACCGTCAGGTGACGGCCCCATCAAGACCAGGCTACGTTTGCATGACAATCTTGGGAAAAGAGGGCGGAAGGGGCTAGGCGCGGTCCTTGGGCAGGGCGGCGGCCAGGCGGGCCATGGCCCGCACGGCCTGCTCCACGTGCTCGTTGGTGTTGAAGGGCCCCAGGCTGAAGCGCAGGGCTCCGTCCGGCATGGTGCCCAGGTCCTGGTGCAGCAGGGGCGCGCAGTGCAGACCGGCCCGGGTGGCGATGCCGAAGTCTCCGTCCAGGATCATGGAGACGTCGGCGGCCGGCATGCCGCGCAGGTTGCAGCTTAGCAGGGGCAGGTGGTCGCGCAGGTCGCCGGCGCAGTACAGCTCCAGGCCGGGGATGGCGGCCAGGCCGTCGCGCAGGCGCTCCAGCAGCTCCATCTCCCGCGCCAGGGCCTGGCGGTGCTCCGGCGAGGCCAGGTATTCCAGGCACAGGTCCAGGGCCAGGATACCCAGCAGGTTGATGGTGCCGGCCTCCAGGCGGTGGGGGTACTCCAGGCTGTGCTCCAGGCTGCGGGAGTTCACCCCCGTGCCCCCGAAGCGCATGGGCGCGGGGTCCAGGTCCGGGCTGAGGACCAGGCCGCCGATGCCGGTGGGACCCAGCAGGGATTTGTGCCCGGTGAAGGCCAGGCCGCCCACCCCCCACTGGGCCAGGCGGATGGGGACCAACCCCGCGCTCTGGGAGGCGTCCAGGATGAGGGGCGTCCCGCGCTTACGGCATAGGGCGGCGATCTGGGCCGCCGGCTGCACCGTGCCCAGCACGTTGGAGGCATGGTTGAGCACGGCCAGGCAGGTCTCCGGGCGCAGCAGGGCGGCGAAGCGCTCCGGCTCCACGAAACCCTGGGCGTTGAAGGGGGCCAGGTCCAGCCGGATATGGCCCCGCGCCGCCAGGTGGTGCAGGGGGCGCAGCACCGAGTTGTGCTCCAGCCGGGTGCTGACCACGTGGCCGCCGGGGCGGACCAGCCCCTGGATCAGGGTGTTCAGGGCGTCGGTGGCGTTGTAGGCATAGCAGACCCGCCAGCCACGCCCCGCGCCGAAGAACTCCCCCAGCCGTTGGCGCGCCTTTTCCACCCGCCGCTCGGCCTCCACCGCCAGGTCATAGCCCCCCCGCCCCGGCGAGGCCCCGCTGGCCAGGTACAGCTCCAGGGCCTGGCGCAGGGGCTGGGCTGGCTTGGGAAAGGCGGTGGCGGCGTTGTCCAGGTAGATCATGGCCCTTGCCCCGGCATGGGATGGCGGAGGGAATACGGCGGCGGACCGCCCGGCTCCCCTCCCTGGGGCGTCATATTCCCAGAAAACGCCGCGCCCGTCCAAGGGTATGTGCGGAAAGGGGCGCGAGAAGGGGCTGGTATATTTTGATAGCAAAGATATAATGTTATCAAATATTAAGTTGTACAAGGAAAGCCTATCATGATCGGCAGATTCGCGCGCCTGGGTTCATACAAGGAACTCTTCGATATCAAGGCCTTGCTGCTATGCCTCCTGGGCGGCGGCCTGGCCCTGGCCGCCCTGGCCGCCGCCTCCTGGGCTCTGTCTCCGGCCTGGCTGCCCGACGGCCTGGCCCTGGCCGCCCTGGGCATCAACGGCCTGCCCATCGTCTGGCAGGCGGTCAAGGGGCTGGCCGAGCGCCGGGTCAACGTGGACGAGCTGGTCAGCCTGGCCATCGTGGCCTGCGTGCTGCAAGGCGAGCTGCTGACCGCGGCGGCGGTGGGCTTCATCATGACCCTGGGCTCGCTGGCCGAGGAGGCCATAAGCCAGTCGGCCCGCCGCTCCATCCAGGCCCTGGCCCGCATGACCCCCCAGGAGGTCATCCTGCTGGGGGACGAGGGGCAGGCCACGGTCCCCATCGCCCAGGTCAAGGTGGGCGACCGCCTGCTGGTCAAGCCCGGCGGCCGGGTGCCGGTGGACGGGATCATCCTGGCCGGCATGGCCTCCTTGGACGAGTCCACCATCACCGGCGAGTCCATGCCCCGCCTACGCAGGCAGGGCGAGCCGGTGCTGGCCAGCACCCTGGACCTGGACGGGGTGCTGGAGATAAGGGCCACCGGGGTGGGCGAGGACAGCGCCCTGGGCCAGGTGATCCGGCTGATCAGCCAGGCCGAGGCCCACAAGCCCCGGCCGGCCCGCCTCATCGACCGCTACGCCCGCTGGTTCACCCCGTTGGTGCTCTTTTGCGCGGGCCTGGCCTGGTGGTGGTCGGGAGAGGCCGGCCGGGCGGTGGCGGTGCTGGTGGCTGGCTGCCCCTGCGCCCTCTTGCTGGCCGCGCCCACGGCCAGCGTGGCGGCCATGGCCCGCGCCGCGCGGGCGGGCATCCTGATCAAGGACGGCGGCCAACTGGAGGAGACGGCCCGGGTGGACGTCATCCTCTTCGACAAGACCGGCACCCTGACCCTGGGCCAGCCCCGGGTGGAGGAGGTCCTGGCCGGGCAGGGGCTCTCGCGGGAAGAGGTCATCTATTGCGCGGCCGGGGTGGAGCAGAACTGCACCCACCCCCTGGCCCGGGCGGTGATGCAGGCCGCCCACTACGCCAGGATCAAGCTGGGCGCGGCCCAGGACGTGCTGGGCGAGCTGGGCCTGGGGGTGCGGGCCAGGCTGGACGGCAGCCTGGTGGAGGTGGGCAGCGCCCAGTTGGGCGGCGGCGCGGCCGGGCTGCCCCTGGAGCTGCGCGGCGGCATGGAGCGCATCCAGGCCCAGGGGGCCACCCCCTTGGTGGTCTACCGCGACCATGAGCCCATCGGCCTGCTCAGCGTCTCCGACAGCGTGCGCGACAGCGCCCGCCGCGCCCTGGAGGCCCTGGCCGGCCTGGGCGTCGCCCGCCTGGGCATCCTCTCCGGCGACCACCAGGCCGCGGTGGAGCGGGTGGCCCGGGCCATGGGGATCAAGGAGATGTGGTGGGAGCTGAAGCCGGGGGACAAGCTGCGCGTGATTGAGCGGTTGCAGCAAGAGGGGCATCATGTGATGTTCGTGGGGGACGGGGTGAACGACGGGCCGGCCCTGGCCCGCGCCGACATAGGGGTGGCCATGGGTGCCCAGGGGGCCGAGGTGGCCCTGGAGACGGCGGGCATGGTGCTGGCCCACGACGACGTGGCCCGCCTGCCCTTCCTGGTCAGCCTGGCCCGCCGCTGCCTGGCCGTGATGAAGCTCAACATCGGCCTGGGGCTTTTGTTCAACACCCTGGCCGTGCTGGGCGGCGGGCAGGGCCTGCTCAGCCCCATCATGGCCTCGCTGCTGCACAACGCCGGCTCCATCGTCATCGTGCTCATCTCGGCCAGCCTGATGCTTTTTCCGGATCGCGCCGCCACTCCGGCGGGGAGGTAGCCATGGACCAGATCGAGGAGATGACCCAGCTCCTGATAGAGTTCTACGAGCGCTTCTCCTCCTGGGAGCAGGCGGTGGTCAAGGAGTCGGGCATCACCCTGCCCCAGATGCACACCCTGGCCGTGCTGGGCGCGGCGGGCAGCCTGCGCATGAAGGAGCTGGCCGGCAGGATGGGCATCACCACCGGCGCGCTGACCGTGCTGGTGGACCGGGTGGTGCGCGCGGGGCTGGTGGCCCGCAAGCCCCACGAGCAGGACCGGCGCTCCATCCAGGTCTCCCTGACTCCCGAGGGCGAGAAGCACTTCCAGGAGCACCACAAGCTGCACACCCAACTCTCCCAGGACCTGGCCGGGGCCTTGGACCCCGGCGAGATCAGCCTGTTCCTGGACATGCTGCGGCGCATCATCGCCCGCATCTGAGGCCCCCCCGCTCGGGCGGGTCCTCTGGGCAAAGAGCGGCTAGACCTCGTCGTGGGAAGTCATCTGGATGGAGACCATCTGGCCGGCGGCCAGGCTGGAGCAGCCCGGGGGGG
>CAZLSD010000152.1:0-5090 GCA_964561775.1 uncultured Desulfarculus sp.
GGCCAGGACCGGGGGCGGGGTCAGCTCGCGGAAGGCGACCCGGGCCTGGAGCTGGGCGGCTTGGCCGACTTGGCCGGCGGCGGGCGGGCCGAACTGCCCCTCGCCCTCCAGGCTGCCCCAGGGGGCGGTCAGGCGGATTTGCTCCACCCGCAGCAGGCCCCCTTGGTATTTGGCGCGCAGCCGGCCTTCGCTTAAGGGCGCTCCGGCCAGGTTGGACGGCCCCAGCTCCAGCTCCAGGCTGCCGCCGGCCCCGGCCTGGCCGGGCCAGCCAACCATTTCCAAGGCGGCCTGGCCGTTGATCGTGACCGGCCAGGGCGTGAAGCCCCAGGCCAGGGCGTCGGCCTGTTCCAGGCCCAGGCGCAGGCTCAAGCGTCGGCCGGGCAGATCGGCCCGGCCTTCCAACTGGGCCAGGCCGCCGCCGCTCAGCTTGCCCCGCAGCTCCAGGCTGTCCAGGGGGCCTGCCAGGTCCAGGAACAGCTGCGCCTCCTGGCCTGGACGCCAGCCGCCCAGGCCGGGCAGGTTAAGCGGCTGAGAAGGCATCTGGGCTTGCAGGGAGAGCTTGATCCGGGGGTCGCCTGCCATATCCACCTGCCCCTGGGCGCGCAGGCTGGCCTGACCCAGGGCCAGGGTCAGGGGCTCCAGCTCCAGCCTTTGTCCGCTCAAGGTCAGCTCGCCGCTCAGCTCCAGGGGCTGGTCCAAGCCCTCCAGGGCCAGGCTGGCCCGGCCCAGGGATAGGCGCGCGGACAGGCCGTGCCGGTCCAAAGCCAGGCTGCCCGTCAGGTCCAGGCCGCGCAGACTCCGCCAGGCCCCCCAGCCGGGACCGGCGATGACCTCGCCGTCTTCCACCTCCAGCCGGGCCAGGTGGAAGGCCAGGGGCGGCTTTGCCCCCGTGGCCGGGGCCTGGTCCAGGGGAGGCAGGCTAAGCACGGGGCGCCTTAAGCGCAGGCGTCCCAGGCCGAGGCTGCCGCGCAGCAGGTCCCAGGGGCGCAGGCTGACCTCCAGTTCCTCGGCGCGCAGCAGTTGGCGCCCCTCATGAACCAGGCGCGGCTCATGCACCCGCAGGCCCTGGAGCAGGCCGCCTTCCAGGCCCTGGGCCTGGAAGCTGGCCCCGGGCCAGGCCGCGGCCAGGCGCTCTTGACCCCAGGCCAGCAGCCAGGCCTGCCCGGCCGGGCTAGCCAGCCAGAGCCAGCCGGCAATTAAGCCGGCCAGGCCCAGGACCAGGAGCGCCGCCAGGGCCAGGGATATCCGTTTGGCCATCAGAACGCCTGCCCCACGCTCAAGTAGACCTCGTAGCGCGATAGAGGGGAGTTGTCCGGCGGGTTGAGCTGCCAGCCCAGGTCCAGGCGCAACGGCCCCACCGGAGTGGCATAGCGCAGGCCTGCCCCGGCGGTGTAGCGCAGAGAGCCCAGGTTGCTGTTCACGCTCTCCCAGGCGTTGCCCGCGTCGGCGAAGACCACCCCGCCCAGCTTCTCCACCAGGGGGAAGCGCAGCTCGACGCTGGCCTCGGCCATGGCCTCGCCGCCCAGGGGCTTGCCCGCCGAATCCAGAGGCCCCAGCAGTTGATAGGGATAGCCGCGCACGCTGTCGGCCCCGCCGGGGAAAAAGCGGCGCACCAGGGGGATGCGGTCGGTGCCCGGCAGGGCGTATACCAGGCCGGCCTTGGCCCGGCTGGCCAAGGCCCAGCCCTGGGGCCAGGGCAGGGGCAGCACGTGGCGCAGCTCGGCCTGGGGCCTGGTGAAGCACAGCTCCGAGCCCAGGGCGTCGCTGGCCGTCTCCACCTCCAGGTCGAAGTATAGCCCCCGCTTGGTGTCCAGGGGGTCGTCGCGGCTGTCATAGCGCATGCCCAGGGGGATGCTGGCGATGTAGAACTGCTGCTTCTCATAGGAGGGGTCCGGGGTCTGGGTCTTGACCTCGCGCATCTGGTCCCGTTCGGAGTTGTAGCCCACGAACCACCACCAGCGCCGCTGCAGGCGGTATTCCAGCATGGGGGTGACGAAGAGGCGGCGGTTGACAAAGGCCTGGGTGTCCTTTTGCTCCATGCCGCCGGCCACCACCAGGTCGGTGAGCCGTCCGGGCAGGTCGGGCAGCTTGAGGCGGCCGGTGAGGCCTTGATAGATGGAGCTCAGCTTGCCCTCGAAGGACAGCGTGTCGTTTAGGCCCAGCAGGTTGCGGTTGACCTGCAAGATGCGCAGGCGGAATTGGTCCTCGTTGCCCCAGCCCAGGCCCAGACGCACGCTGTAGCGCTTGGCCTCCTTGACCTGCACCAGCATGGGGGCCTGGCCGTGGGCCATGCGCTCGAAGTCGGGGGTCAGGTTGACGCTGGCGAAGAAGCCGGTGTCCAGCAGGGCGCGCTGGCTCTCCTCCAGGGCCTTCAGGTTATAGGGCTGGCCGCGCACATAGGCCAGGTGGCGCAGGATGTACTCGCTGCCCAGGCGGGTCTCCCCCTCCACCGTGCTGGGGCCAAAAAGCACGCGGGGTCCAGGCTCCACCTGCAAGACCACCTGGGCCTTGTGCTCCTGGGCCAGCACCCGCACCTGGCCATAGACCTGGCATAGGGGATGCCCCTCGTTGCTAAGTTCCTGGGCCAGGGCGGCCTTGCTGTCCTCATAGTTGGCCAGTCTGAAGCGCTCGCCGGGCTTGACGCTGAGCACTTGGCGCAGCTTCTGCTCCGGGAGCTGGAGCGAGAACTCTTCGGGCAGGATCAACTCCACCTGGTCCACCAGGGTGGGCTGGTTCTCCTGGGCCTTGAACACCACGCTGGCCGAGCCCAAGAGCGGGTGATATTCGACCTGGTAGCTTACCTGGGCCTGGAAGAAGCCCTGTTCGGTGTAAAGCTGGATCAGGCGCAGGCGGTCGCGCTCCAGTTGGGCGGGGTCCAGCGCCGGCCGCTGGGTGAAGATCAACAGGGCCGGCTTGGCGGTCTCCATCACCTCCAGGGCGTCTTTCTCGCCCACGGTGTCGAAGCCGGCGAAACGCAAGGCCCCCAAGCGCCAGGGGCCGCCCTCCGGGGGCGGTTCCTGGCATAAGCCCGCCGCGGGACCGCACAAAAGCCAGGCGGTCCATGCCAGCAGCGCCATGATCATGAAGCGTCGCATAGCCATTCATGATAGACCATGGCCCGGGCCGCCACAAGCCGGGGCTTGATCTGTCCGGCCGGGCCAGGCTTAATAGGGCCAGGCCCGCCGCGCGGCGGACCATCCCCAAACCATGGGCAGGACATGAGCGAAACTTCGCCGGAGATCATCGCGGCCTTGGCAGAGCCTGGGGCCTATCCCCATCCCGCCCCGCGGGTGGAGCACCTGCAAACCCACATAAGCCATGTTTTCCTGGCCGGGGACTTCGCCTACAAGCTGAAAAAACCCCTGGACCTGGGCTTTCTGGACTTCAGCACCCTGGAGGCCCGCCGGCGCTTCTGCCTGGAGGAGCTAACCCTCAACCGGCGGCTGTGCCCGGAGCTATACCTGGAGGTGCTGGCCGTGACGGAACTGGCCGGCCGCGTCGTCTTGGCCCCCCTGGAGGGGACGGGCGGCCGGGTGCTGGATTACTGCCTCAAGATGGCGCGCATGGACCAGGATCGCATGATGGACCGCCTGCTGAAGACCGGCCAGGTCCAGCCATCTCACATAGAGGAACTGGCCCGCCTGCTGGCCGGTTTCTATGCCCGGGCCGGACGCGGCCCGGCGGTGGACTTCTACGGCCAGCCCGAGCAGGTCCGCATCAACGTGGAGGAGAACTTCCGCCAGACCGAGAGCTATCAGGAAGTCTCGGCGGCCCCGGCGCGCTGGGAGGCCATACGCGCCTACAGCCTGGATTTCATGCGCGAAAACTGGGGGCTGTTCCAGCGGCGGGTGGCCCAGGGCTATATCCGTGACTGCCACGGCGACCTGCACTCGGGCAACATAAACCTGCCCCCGAACGCAGCGCCCCTGGTCTTCGACTGCATCGAGTTCAACGAGCGCTTCCGTTTTTCCGACACGGCCTGCGACCTGGCCTTCTTGGCCATGGACCTGGACTATCACGGCCGCTCCGACCTGGCCGAACTACTTACGTGGACCTATCTGGAGGCCAGCGGCGATGCGGGCCTGGCCGCGCTCATGGATTTCTACAAGTGCTACCGGGCGGTGGTGCGGGCCAAGGTCTATGGCTTCATGTTCGACGACCAGGGCGTGCCCGCCAGCGAGCGGCACACCGACATCGACAAGGCCCGCGCCTATTGGCGCTTGGCCACCCGCTACGCCGGGGGCGAGCCGCCCTTTTTCCTGGTCTGCATGATGGGGCTGATGGGCACGGGCAAGAGCTATCTGGCCAAGGCCCTGGCCCGGCGGACGGGCTGGTTCTATCTGCAATCGGACGCCTTGCGCAAGCAGCTGGCCGGGCTGGCCCCCACGGCGCGCTCCTCCGACGCCTGGGGCCAGGGGCTCTATGGCGCCGGCGCCAGCCAGTCCACCTACCAGGGGCTGCTGGAGGGCGCCGACACCCTGCTCTCCGAGGGGGAGAGCGTCATCGTGGACGCCTCCTTCCGCGAGGCGGCCTGGCGCGACTCCTTCCTGGCCCTGGCCCGCCGGCATGGGGCCAGGCCGCTTTTCGTGGAGGTGCGCGCCAGCCGGGAGGTGGTGGCCGCCCGCCTGGCTGTCCGCCAGGCCAGGGGCGACGCGGTGAGCGACGGCCGCCCGGAGCTGATGGAGGCCCAGGCCGCGGCCTGGCAGGATTCCTCGGCCCTGCTGGCGGCCCACGGCCTGGCGGTGGACGGCGGAGATGAACTGGAGCGCAAGCTGGCGGCGCTCATGGCTCGGCTGAAGGAGATGGGGCATGCGCCTGGAAATTGAGCCGCCCGACAGCCCCCAGGGCCTGCACCGGCTCTGCCAGGACCTGGAAAAAACCGGGGGCGAGCTGTCCCTGGAAGGCCCGGTCCTGGAGGCGGTGGTGGCGGCCGGGGCCCAGGCCTTCAGCGCCTTGTGGCTGGCCGGCGCTCGGGATATAACCATCTCCCTGGAGCGGGGAGCGGACCAGGCGGTCCTGCGCCTGGAATGCCGGGGCCTGGAGCCCCGGGAGCAGACCGGCCAGGAGCCAGAGGCGGCGGCCCATGAGCC
>CAZLSD010000152.1:5190-7745 GCA_964561775.1 uncultured Desulfarculus sp.
GAGCCAGAGGCGGCGGCCCATGAGCCGGAGGCGGCGGCCCATGAGCCGGAGGCGGCGGCCCAGGAGCCGCCTGTAGGCCTGGGTCCGGCCCTGTTCAGTCCGCCGGCCCTGCGCGTCAGCTACTTCAACCGGGAAGGACAGGCCGTTTGGAGCGCCATGTGGGAGTTGTGAGCGAGGCGGAACGCGAAACCATGGCGCGGCGGCTGGCCGTGGCCCGGGGCCAGGAGCCGGCCGAGCTGGCGCTGCGCGGGGCCAAGGTGGTCAACGTCTTCGACGGTTCCATCGAGGAGCTGGACGTGGCCATACAGGACGGCCAGGTGGCGGGGCTGGGCGTCTATGAGGCCCGCCAGAGCCATGACCTGACCGGGCTGTATCTGCTGCCCGGCTTCATCGAGGGGCACCTGCACCTGGAGTCCAGCCTGCTCTGCCCTGGCGAACTGGCCAAGGTCATCTCGCCCCGGGGAACCACGGCGGTGGTGGCCGACCCCCACGAGATCGCCAACGTCCTGGGGCTAACCGGGGTGGAGGCCATGCTCCAGGCCACCGAGAACCTGCCCCTTGCCTTCTACTTCAACGCCCCTTCCTGCGTCCCCGCCACCCACCTGGAGACGGCCGGGGCCAGCCTGGACGCCGCCGACCTGGCCGGGCTGCTGGGCCATCCCCGCCTGCTGGGCCTGGCCGAGGTGATGAACTTCCCCGGGGCCATCCTGGGCGAGAAGGGCGTGCTGGACAAGATCGCCGCCTTTGCCGGCCGCCCGGTGGACGGGCACGCGCCCCTGCTGGGGGGGCGGGACTTGAACGCCTATCTGGCCGCCGGTCCGGAGAGCGACCACGAGTGCGTCAGCCTGGCCGAGGCCAGGGAAAAGCTGGCCCGGGGCATGTGGGTGATGATCCGCCAGGGCACCAGCGCCCGCAACCTGGCCGATCTGCTGCCCCTGGTCAAGCCCCTCACCGAGCGGCGCTGCCTCTTGGTCAGCGACGACCGCCACCCCGACACCCTGGCCCGCGATGGCCACCTGGACGACCTGCTGCGCCTCGCGGTGGCCGGCGGCCTGGACCCGGTCACGGCCTTGCGCCTGGTCACCTTGAACCCGGCCCGGCGTTTCGGCCTGGCCCGGCGGGGGGCCATAGCCCCGGGCTGGGCCGCCGACCTGGCGGCGGTGGAGGACCTTAAAGATTTCAAGGTGCGCCGGACCTACCGGGCCGGACGCCTGGTGGCCGCCGACGGGGTCTGCCTGGAGCCGGGCGGCCAGCCTTTCCCCGCCGCCGCGCGGGGGACCATGCGCCTGTCCGCCATGGGGCCGGAATTTTTCCGCCTGCCCGTGGGCGGCCCGCGCGCGCGGATCATCGAGCTGCTGCCGGGGCAGATACTCACCCGCGCCGTCACGGAGGACACGCCCCAGCATGACGGCTTCCTGGCCGCCGACCCGGCCCGCGACCTGGCCCGCCTGGCGGTCATCGAGCGCCACCAAGCCAGCGGCCGGGTGGGGCAGGGCCTGGCGCGCGGCTTTGGCATCAAGGCCGGGGCCCTGGCCAGCTCGGTGGCCCACGACAGCCACAACCTGCTGGTCCTGGGCGCGGACGAGGAGTCCATGCTCACGGCGGCCCGCCGGGTGGCGGAGCTGGGCGGCGGCCTGGTGGCGGCCCGGGGTCAACAAATCCTGGGCGAGCTGCCCCTGCCCCTGGCCGGGCTGATGAGCGAAGAGCCCCTGGAGGCGGTGCTGGGCGGCCTGGAAGCCCTGCGCCGGGCGGCGGCCCAGGTCTGCGCCCTCAAAGAACCCTTCATGGCGCTCTCTTTCCTCAGCCTGCCGGTCATCCCCCAGCTCAAGCTCACCGACCTGGGCCTGGTGGACGTGGAGCGCTTCCAATTGACCGAGCTGTTCCTGCCCTGATGAGCGGCCGCGCCTTGTCCCAGTCTTCTCTGCCGGTCTTGCTGGAGCGGGCGGCCTTGCCTGACCCGGCCCAGGCCGGCCAGGCCCGCGCCGAGCTGTGGCGGCGTTGCCTGCAAGCGCCGGAGCAGGTGGCGGCGGCGCTGCGCGCCTTGGCCCAGGCCTCGCCGGAGGCTTGCGAGGCCGCGGCGGATTGGCTCTGCAACCCGGCCTGCGCCGAGTCCTGGCGCTTGGGCATCCACCTGGCCCAGGCCGCCCAGGAGTTTTTGCGCCAGGCCCAGGCCCAGCCAGGGTCATGGTGCTGGGAGGGTCTGGCCGCGTCCTTGGCTCTGCGTGGGGGGCGGCCCCTGGCCCAACTGCGCGCCTTGGCCCGGGGGGAGGACTGGGCCGCCCAGGCGCTGGCCCGCCTGCCCGCCCGCTTGCGTCTGCCAGGAGGGGACACGCCCGCCCTGGCCCTGGCCCGGGACCAGGCGGGCGCGGCCGGGGTGCAACGGGTGCGCCGCCTGGTCAGGCGGCAGGCCTGGACCCAACTGGCCGCGCTTGGCCGTCCCCAGCTGAGCCTGGCCCAGGCCCTGGCCGGAGAAGCGTCCACCGCCCGGGATGCCCCGGCCCTGGCCTGGCCCGGCGGCGACCTGGAGCTGCTGGAGCAGATGGCCCGCATCACCG
>CAZLSD010000153.1:0-4355 GCA_964561775.1 uncultured Desulfarculus sp.
CCCGCGAGCAGTTCGACCTGGTGGTGCTGGATTTGCGCATGCCCGACCTGGACGGGCTCACCGTGCTCTCGCGCATCCGCGCCGCCGAGCCGGACCAGACCGTGCTGATGATCACCGCCTACGCCTCCGTGGAGACCGCGCTGACGGCCATGAAGCAGGGGGCCTTCGACTACATCGGCAAGCCCTTCCAGGAAGAAGAGATCCTGGTGGTGGTGGCCAAGGCCCTGGAACGGGCGGCCATGCTGGCCGACAACCGCCGCCTGCGCTCGGAGGTGCTCTCCCGCCACGACTTCAGCAGCATAATCGGCAACAGCCCGCCCATGCAGCGGCTCTTCGCCACCCTGCGCAAGGTCTCCGACACCAAGGCCACCGTGCTCATCAGCGGGGAAAGCGGCACGGGCAAGGAGCTGGTGGCCCGGGCCATCCACTACAACAGCCGGCGTAAGGAACGCCCCTTCGTGGCCATCAACTGCGCGGCCATCCCGGCCACCTTGATCGAGAGCGAGCTCTTTGGCGCGGCCAAGGGGGCCTACACCGGGGCCGAGCGCGCCCGCCAGGGGCTCTTCGAGGAGGCCCACGGCTCCTCGCTCTTCCTGGACGAGGTGGGGGAGCTGCCCCTAGAGGTGCAGGCCAAGCTCTTGCGCGCCTTGCAAGAAGGCGAGATCCGCCGGGTGGGGGAGAACACCCCCCGCGCGGTGGACATCCGCTTCATCGCCGCCACCAACCGGGATCTGGCCGCCGAGGTGGAGGCCGGGCGCTTCCGCGAGGACCTGTTCTACCGCCTCAAGGTCATACCCGTGCATCTGCCCCCCCTGCGCGAGCGCCCCGAGGACATACCCCTGCTGGCCGCCCATATCCTGCAAAAGGCGGCCAAGACCCACGAGACGCCCTTGAAGCGCCTGGCCCCCGCCGCCCTGGAGGCCCTGAGCCTGGCCCCCCTGAAGGGCAACGTGCGCGAGCTGGAAAACCTGCTGGAACAGGCCCTGCTCATGAGCGAGGGGCCGGTCATCGAGGCCGCCGACCTGGCCCTGAGCCTGGGCGGGGGCGGAGCGCGCCTGCTGCTGCCCCCCGGCGACGACGACCTGAAGAAAGTTTTAAAGCAGGTGACTCGCCTGACCGAAGAACAGATCATAGGCCGCGTCCTGCGCGAATGCGGGGGCAACCGCACCCGCGCCGCCGCCCGCCTGGGGCTCAGCCGGCGGGCGCTCATCACCAAAATCCAGGAACTGGGGCTGGGTCAGGCCAGCTAGTGTGAAAGGAGGCGTAACCCAGGTGTGAAGACCGCTGCGCATATGAGACAAGCCATTGAATTGCTTGCCCTATGCGCCACAATGCCGGCCAGGGATGGCCAGGGGAAACAGCCCGGGACTCCGCGGCGGCCCATGTAGGCGCGCAAATCCTTGCACAAAGCGCAAGAAAATCCGCGGAGCAAAAGTCAGGAATAAGGCCCAGTTAGCCGCCTGAACCTTCTTGGCACCCCCCTTGCTATCATGGATGGTCAAACTCCAGCGGGCCTAAACGGCCCAGACCAGGAGCCAGACCATGAACCGGGCCAGCACTGACAGCCAAAACCTGGATGAAGCCTACGCCGCCCTGGACCTGCGTCCGGGGGCGGACTTGGCCCAGGTCAAGGCCGCCTACCGCCGGCTGGCCCGCGCCCTGCACCCCGACCTCAACCCCCACTCCTCGGGCGCGCTCATGGCCCAGGCCAACCAGGCCTACCGCAGCCTGCTGGCCCATCTGGCCGGGCAGGAGACCCCGCGCTCGCCTCTGTTCCAGCCCTATGTCTACGAGGAGTTCACCGCCCAGCCCGTGGCCGGCCAGCCAGGCGGCGGCCAGACCCGCCCCGCCGCCAGCTCCCAGGCCCAGTCCCCCCTGGGCGGCTTTTCCTATGTCCCGCCCCAGGAGCGGGCCTGGGCCGGACCGGACTTGGCGGCTCCGTCCGGGGCGCCTTCCGCGCCAGGTCCATCCTGGCGGCTCACCGGCCTGGAGACCCTGGGCCTGGGGCTGCTCTATCACGTGGAGCTTTGCGGACGGCCGGCCAGCCTGGAGCTGCCCGTGCGCCGCCAGCAGACCTGCCCGGCCTGCCTGGGCCGGGGCCGCCTGGAGAGCGCCCGGGGCGGCGGCCCCTGCCCGGACTGCGGCGGCAAGGGGCACATAACCCGCTCCCAGATGGTGCGGGTGGACCTGCCCGACGGCTGGAGCGACGGCCAGCGCCTGAGCGTGCCGGTGCGGGGGCAGGAGAGCAACATCCACCTGGAGCTGCGCCGCGCTCCCCGGGAAAGGCTCTAGGAGATGGCCGGGGCGGCCTACCAGAACCGTCAGGCCCGGGCCTATCACCTGCTGCCCGGGGGCAGGCTGCTGCCGCGCGGGCCCGTCCCTGGCCCTGCCCCGGCCCTGGGTCCCCTCACGGAGGATCAACATTCCTCTCCTTTCCCCCCTGGCCCGGACGAGGTGCTCTCCGGCTATGCCGATGAACGGCGCGGCTGCGCGCCCCGGGGGTTCTTCCTGGACCGCTACGTCTACTGAGGCCTGCCAGCCCTCCGCGTTCCCTCCCGCCCTCTTTTTGGCTTAACCTTGCATGCTCCCGGCTGATTTGGCACAATGGAGCGATGCCGCCCGATCACCGTCTCCGAGGGAGCCATGCCAGACGCCCCCCTATGCCTGTTGCTGCTGAGCGCGGACCCTCTATTGCATGAGCAGTTGGGCCTGTTGTGCTCCGGGCATCCTGACCAGATTTCCATTTTGCGTTGGGCTCAAACGCCCGAACAGGCCCAAAATATTTTGGCGGGGCAGGATAGCGACCTACTGCTGATGGACCTGGACCTGACCCGGAACCCTGGCTGGGAGAGGCTGGCCAGCCTGCTCTCCGGCCCCTCCGCCCCGCCCCTGCTGGCCTTGACCGGGCAGGAGGCCAAGGAGCCGCCCCAGCCCTGGGGCCTGGCCTGCCAGGACAGCCTGGAGAAAAGCCTGCTCTCCTGGCCGCTGCTGAAAAAGTCCCTGGCCCTGACCCTGGAGAGATGGCGGCGCGCGCCAGGCCAGGCCGGCGGCCAGGAGCGGCGCATCCTGGACGCCCTGGAAGAGGCCCACGCCCTGCAAAGGGTCATCCTGGACTCCAGCCCCCTCATGGTCATCTCCACCGACACCCAGGGCGTGATCCAGAGCTTCAACCCGGCGGCCCAGGCGGCCCTGGGCTGGCGGGCCGAGGAGCTGGTGGGGCGCCACACCCCGGAAATATTCCACGACCGCCAAGAGGTGGCCAGGCGGGCCGCCGAGCTTTCCCAGGAGTTGGGGCGTCCGGTGCCGCCGGGCTTTCCCGTCTTCGTGCTCAAGACCAGGGGCGGCCTGTCCTTCGAGAGCCAATGGACCTACGTGGCCAAAAACAGCCGGCGCTTTCCCGTGCGCCTGGTGACCTGCGAGCTGCTGGATTCCCAGGGAGGCTTGCGCGGCTACCTGGGCATGGCCAAGGACATCAGCCAGGAGGTGGTGGCCGAGGCCGCCATCCAGGCCATGGTGGAGAGCGCGGCCCGCATCACCGGCCGCGATTATTTCAGCAACCTGGTGCGCAGCATCGCCCAATGGCTGGACTGCCATCTGGCCTTCGTGGGGGAGTTGGACCCGCATGGCAAGGTCCATGCCCTGGCCGCCATGCTGGAGGGGGAGCTGCTGGAGGACGTCAGCTTCGACCTGACCGGCACCCCCTGCCAGGTGGTGGTGGAGCAGGGCTTCTACCATCACGCCGATGCCCTGCTGGAGAGCTTCCCGCAAAGCCATGAGCTGGCCAAGCTGGAGGCCCAGGGCTATGTGGGCGCGCTCATCAAGGACAACAACGGCCAGCCCCTGGGCGTGCTGGCCGCGGTCTCCCGCCGCCGCCTGGAGCTGCCGCCCCGGGGCAATCAGGTCTTGGCCGTCATGGCCGCCCGCGCCGGGGCCGAGATCGAGCGCCTGCGCGTGGAAGAGGCCCTGCGCCTGTCCCAGGAGATGTACCGCCTGGTGGTGGACAACGCCAGCGAGTGCATAGTGGTGGTCCAGGACGGCTACCCGGTCTTCTTCAACCAGCAGACCCTGGCCACCCTGGGCTTCAGCCGCCAGGAGTTCACCCGGACCAACCTGGCCGAGCTCATCGCCCCCGAAGACCGGGAATGGGGCCTGGAGCGCTTCAGCAGGCGCATGCTGGGTAACGATGTTCCCGGCTCCTACCAGATCAGGCTGCTGACCAAGAGCGGGGATGTCCGCTGGTTCAATCTCAACGCGGTCAGCTTTCCCTGGCGGGGGCGTCCCGCCGGCTGCTATTTCCTCTCCGACATCACCCCCAACCGCCAGGCCCAGGAGGCGGTGCGTTTCCAACAGGCCTA
>CAZLSD010000153.1:4455-7711 GCA_964561775.1 uncultured Desulfarculus sp.
CCGTCTTCGACGACATCAGCGAGCGCCTGGCCGCCCAGGAGGCCAAGGACTGGGAGCTCAAGGCCAACGAGACCATGGCCCGGCTTTCCCAGGCCCTCTTGAGCGAATCCCCCAGCCTGGAGCAGATGGCCAGCCAGGTGCTGGATAAGGCCCGCGCCCTCACCGGCAGCCAGCATGGCTACGCCTCGGTGGTGGACCGCCAGACCGGCGACAACGTGGGCTACACCTTGAGCGAGATGATGGGCGCCCAGTGCCGCCTGGAGCCTGACCAACAGCGCATCGCCTTCGCCATGGAACGCGACGGGCGCTATCCGGCCTTGTGGGGGCACGCCCTCAACAGCGGGCGCGCCTTCTTCACCAACGAGCCGGCCCGCCACGCCTCCTCGCGGGGCCTGCCCGCGGGGCATATGCCGCTCAGGCAGTTCATCAGCGCGCCCGCCCGCCTGGGCGGCCAGCTCCTGGGGCAGATAGCCTTGGCCAACCCCGGACGCCCCTACACCGGCCGCGACCTGGCCGCCCTGGAGCGCCTGGCCGGCATCTATGCCCTGGCCCTGCAACGCTTCCACGCCAGCGCCGACCTGCGCGCCGCCACCCAGCAGGCCGAGGCGGCCAACCAGGCCAAGAGCCAGTTCCTGGCCAACATGAGCCACGAGATACGCACCCCCTTGAACGCGGTCATCGGCATGACCGGGCTGGTGCTGGACTCGCCTCTCAATCCCGAGCAGGCCGAATACTTGAACATCGCCAGCACCGCGGCCCAGTCGCTGCTGGACCTGCTCAACGACCTTTTGGACCTGAGCAAGATCGAGGCCGGCCATCTGGACCTGGAGCGGCAGGAGTTCTCCCTGCGCGCCAGCCTGGACCAGATCATGGACACCTTGTCCGGCAAGGCCCGCGAAAAGAACCTGGAGCTGGTCTGCCGGGTGGGCAAGGGCGTGCCCGGCCATCTGCTGGGCGACCCGGGCCGCCTGCGCCAGGTGCTCATCAATCTGGTGGGCAACGCGCTCAAGTTCACCGGCCAGGGCGAGGTGGTGCTGGAGGTGGGATTGGAGGCCGCCGACCAGGACCAGGCCCTGCTGCATTTTTCGGTGCGCGACACCGGCATCGGGGTGCCTCCGGAAAAGCGCGCGAGCATCTTCGAGCCCTTCACCCAGGCCGACGGCTCCATCTCGCGCCGCTATGGCGGCACCGGCCTGGGGCTGACCATCAGCCGCCGCCTGGTGGAGGCCATGGAAGGCCGCTTGTGGCTGGAGAACAGCCCCGCCCCGGGCAGCGTCTTCCACTTCACCGCGCGCTTTTCGCTGCCGGCCGCCCCCGCCAAGAGCATCATCCCCGCGCCCCTGCAAAGCCTGGGCGGCCTCAAGGTGCTGGTGGTGGACGACAGCGCCCCCGCCCGCGCCGCCATCTGCGAGCACCTGGAGCGCTGGGGCCTGCGCCCGGAGCCCGCGGAGGACGGGGAAGAGGCCCTGGACCTGCTGCGCCGGGCCGCCTCCGCCGGCCGGCCCTTTGACCTGGCCATCATAGACGCCAACATGCCCGGCCTGGACGGCTGGCAGCTGGCCGAACGGCTGAGCCAGGACAAGAGCCTGGCCGGCCTGCAAAGCATCATGCTCACCGCCGGAGGCGAACGCGGCGACGCGGCCCGCGGCCGGTCCCTGGGCCTGGCCGCCTATCTCACCAAGCCGGTCAAGCCCGGCAACCTGGTCACCGCCATCCTGCTGGCCATGGGCCAGGCGAGCGAGCCCCAGGAGCAGCGCCAGCTCATCACCCGCCACCGCCTGCGCGAGGCGGCCCACTCCCTCAAGGTGCTGGTGGCCGAGGACAACCCGGTCAACCAGAAGCTCATCCGCGCCCTGCTGCGGCAAAGAGGGCACCAGGTGACCACCGTGGAGAACGGGGCGCTGGCGCTGGCCGCCCTGGAAAAGGAAAGCTTCGACCTGGCGCTCATGGACGTGCAGATGCCGGAGATGGACGGGCTGCAAGCCACCGATCACATCCGCGCGCGGGAGACGCTCACGGGCGGCCACCTGCCCATCATCGCCATGACCGCCCACGCCCTGCAAGGAGACCGGGAACGCATCCTGGCCGCGGGCATGGACGATTACCTGGCCAAGCCCATTGATGCCCAGCTTCTTTACGGGATAATGGAGGCCACGGTGCCCCACGCCCCGGCCACCACCTTCCTCCCTCGGGCCAGGCCGCAGCAAGACCTGCAAGCCCTGTGGGGCGACCTGCTGAAAAAGCTGGAAGGCCAGGAAGACGTGCTGCGCGAACTGGTGGGTCTGTTTGCCCAGGAATCGCGCCGGCAGATGGAGCAGATGGAGCAGGCCCTGGCCCAGGGAGACGCCCAGGCCCTGGCCCAGGTCGCCCACTCGCTCAAGGGAGCCGCCGCCTTCTTCGCCGACCAGGAGGTGGTGCAAACCCTGCAAGAGTTGCTGGAAGCCGCCCGCCGGCGCAACCTCGATCAGGCCGAACCGCTATTGAGCGCGCTCCAGGAAAACCTGGAACGCCTGCGGCAAGAACTGGAGCGCATGAGCTCGGGAGAATGACGTGATAAAAATCGCCCCCTCCATCCTCTCCGCCGACTTCGCCCGCCTGGGCCAGGACGCGCAGACCGCCGCCGACGCCGGCGCGGACATGCTGCACGTGGACGTCATGGACGGCCACTTCGTGCCCAACATCACCATAGGCCCGCCCGTGGTGGAAAGCCTGCGCAAGGTCACTGAGCTTCCCCTGGACGTACACCTGATGATCGCCCAGCCCGACCGCTATCTGGAGGATTTCGCCAAGGCCGGGGCCGACTACCTGGCCGTGCACGTGGAGACCTGCCCCCACCTGCACCGCACCCTGGAGCACATAGCCCAGTTGGGCAAGAAGGCCATCGTGGCCTTGAACCCCCACACCCCCTTGTGCCTCATCGAGAACGTCCTGGACATGCTGGACATGGCGCTCATCATGAGCGTCAACCCCGGCTTCGGCGGGCAAAAATTCATCGCCTCCGCCGTGCCCAAGATCGCCGCCCTGCGCCGGATGCTGGATAACCGCGGCCTGGCCACCCCCATCCAGGTGGACGGCGGCATCAACGAAAAGACCATCGCCCCCTGCGTGGCCGCCGGAGCCCAGGTCTTCGTGGCCGGCTCCGCCGTCTTCGGCCACTCCTTAGGCCCCGCCGTCGCCATCAAGGGCCTGCGTCAGGCGGCGAGTTAAACAAGAGCTGGGGGAGAACCTTTTTTGCGGCGCAAAAAAGGTTCTCCCC
>CAZLSD010000154.1:0-2324 GCA_964561775.1 uncultured Desulfarculus sp.
AGACGACGCTGATGCGCACCTTGATCGGATTGATCCCCGAGCACGAGCGGATCGCCCAGGCGCTGGAGGACGCCGGCCAGCCCGAGGCCGCCGCCGATACCGCCGCCGAGGCCCCGCAGCCCGTTCCCGAGCTGGCCGCCCCGCCGGTCGCTCCCGAGGCCGGCGCCCCCGCCGAGGAGGACAAGGCCAAATCCGGCAAGCCGCAACGCAGATAGCCCGGCCCGCCGGGCCTTGGCCCGGCCACCCCCGCCCGGGGCGCTTTGGCCCCGGGCCAGCGGCGGAGAAGACCATGAGCGCGGAAAACGCCACGGAAAAGCTTTTGACGCCCGCCCAGGCCGCCCAGCTCCTGCGCGAGCTGGCCAACAACCTGGAGCAGGGCAACCTGGAGTTCGGCCAGGTCGCGGTGGAGCTGGACGACTTCTTCAAGGTCAAGCAGAGCGTGCGCACCAAATCGGATCGGGTCTGCTTCAAGCTCAAGCTCAAGTATGAAAAGCGGCTCTATCCCGCCGGGCACGTGGCCAAGGGCATCCACCCCCTGCTGGAGTCGGACCAGGACGACGAGGACGAGGCCCCGGAGGGCAGGCGCATCGGCTACAAGCCGCTCAAGAAATCCATGGGCCGCGCCTTCAAGGACCTGCTGCGCTCCCTGGCCCTGGGGGCCGACCCGGACCTGGACAAGGTCAAGGCCTTCTGCGCCCAGTGCTATCTGATGACCAGCTTCCCCGGCAAGGGCGACGAGCACTATGGCAGCTTCCGCTCCCTTACCGACCGTCTGCTGGCCGCCGCCCAGAACGCGGATCAAAAGGAGGCCCTGGCCGCGGCCATGGCCATGGAGGAGATGAAAAAAGCCTGCCATGCCCGACACAAATAGCGGTCCGGCGGCGCGCTCCCGCTGCGCGCCCCGCCTGGCCGCCTGACTTGCCCAGGAGCCGGCCCCGGCCGGGGCGACCCCGCCGGAGGCCCTTAGGCCCCCCACCCTCTTCGGCGCGAGTCATGTGCCCATGAAAACCTATGTGCTCGACACCAACGTTCTGCTGCACGACCCCCAAGCCCTCTTCGTATTCCAAGACAATCACGTGGTGCTGCCCCTGGTGGTGGTGGAGGAACTGGACGACCAGAAACGCCGCCAGGACGAGGTGGGGCGCAACGCCCGCCTGGTCAGCCGCCAACTGGACGGCCTGCGCGATAAGGGCAGCCTGGCCCAGGGCGTCTCCACGCCCCAGGGCGGCAGTCTGCGCATCGAGCTCAACTTCTCCCAGCTGGCCCAGGGCTTTCCCGAGCTCTTGGACCTGGGCAAGGCCGACAACCGCATCCTGAGCGTGGCCTGGAACTTAAAAAATTCGCTCACCCACCCGGTGATCCTGGTGACCAAGGACTTGAACCTGCGCGTCAAGGCCGACATCATGGGCATCGCCGCCGAGGACTTCCGCAACGACAAGGTGGACTACGACAGCCTCTACACCGGCGCGCGCGAGATATTCCTGACCGCCCAGGAGGTGGAGGCCTTCTACAAGGCGGGGCAGCTGAAGGTGGGCGGCCGCCGCCGCCTGCTGCCCCAACAGTTCGTGGTGCTCAAGTGCAAGGAGCGCCCCTCGCTCTCGGCCATGGCCCGCCACGAGGGAGGCGTGCTCTGGCCGCTTCGGGGGGATCAGGAGTGCCTGGGGCTGAAACCCCGCAACAAGGAGCAGCGCTTCGCCTTGGAGCTGCTGCTGAAAGACGAGATACCCATCGTCACCCTGGCCGGGGCGGCCGGCACCGGCAAGACCCTGTTGGCCCTGGCCGCCGGCCTGGAGAAGGTGCTGGAGCAGGACGGCTTCCGCAAGCTCCTGGTCACCCGGCCGGTGGTGCCCATGGGCAACGACCTGGGCTATCTGCCCGGCGAGAAGGAGGACAAGCTGAGACCCTGGATGCAGCCGCTCTACGACAACCTGGAGTTCTTGTTCCGCAGCCACCCGGCCAGCGGAGGCAAGGCCGGCAAGGGCTTTGGCACCCAGGACTATCTCATGGCCCAGGGCCTGTTGGAGCTGGAGGCCCTGACCTACATCCGCGGCCGCAGCATCCCCAACCAGTTCATCATCTGCGACGAGGCCCAGAACCTGACCCCCCACATGGTCAAGACCCTCATCACCCGGGTGGGCGAGGGCTCCAAGATAGTCTTCACCGGCGACCCGGCCCAGATAGACCATCCCTATCTGGATGCCAGCAGCAACGGACTGACCATGCTGGTGGAGAAGATGAAGCACGAGGTCATCGCCGGCCACGTATCCCTGATCAAGGGCGAGCGCTCCAAGGTGGCCGAACTGGGCGCGCGCCTGCTCTAGGCG
>CAZLSD010000154.1:2424-7703 GCA_964561775.1 uncultured Desulfarculus sp.
TCAGCAGGCCGCTCCCCCGCGGGCCTGGTCGGAGTGGTGGCGGATGATGCGCCCCTCCACCAGGAAAACCACCTCTTCCACGATGTTGGTGGCCTCGTCGCCGATGCGCTCGTAGTGGCGGGCGGTCAAGATGAACTCCACCCCGCGCCGCACCAGGCGCTGCTCGGATGCCATCCACTCCACCATGTCTTCCAGCACCTGGCGGTTGATGGCGTCCAGGTCGTTGTCGCGGGCGATGACCTTGCAGACCAGCTGGAGGTCGCCGTTGGCCAGGGCGTCCAGACAGGTGCGGGTCATCTCCTGGGATATGTCGGCCATGTCGATCAAGGGCTGGGGCACCTCGGTGGGCAGCAGCTCCTTGAGGGCCAGGGTGCGCTGGGCGATGTTGACCGCCTGGTCCCCCATGCGCTCCAGATAGGCGCATATCTTGATGACCGCCGCCAGGAAGCGCAGGTCGCCGGCCACCGGCTGCTGGGTGGCCAAGAGAGCCACGCAGCGCTCCTCGATCTGGTTCTGCATCAGATCGATGGGCCGATCCTTTACGATCACCTCCAGGGCCAGGTTGGAGTCGCAGTTGGCCAGGGCCTGGGAGGCGTCGTGGATGGCCTCCTCCACCAGGCCGGTCATCTTCATGACGTCGGCCTTGACCTCCTGCATCTGCTTGTGGAAGTGGGATACGGTGTTCATGCTCTCCGCCGTTGGGAAAATCGTTAGCCGCCGCGCGGCCTGTCCGCCAGGGTTTCCGCGCCCCCCGCCCCGCCGCGGTCGCCTAGCCGAAACGCCCCGTGATGTAGTGCTCGGTCTGCTCCTGGGTGGGGCGGGTGAAGATGCGCTCGGTGGGACCCATCTCGATGAGCCGGCCCAGGTAGAAGAAGGCGGTCTGGTCCGAGACCCGGGCGGCCTGCTGCATGTTGTGGGTCACGATGATGACCGTGTAGTTCTTCTTCAGCTCCTTGACCAGCTCCTCGATGCGCGCGGTGGCGATGGGGTCCAGGGCGCTGGTGGGCTCGTCCATCAAGAGCACCTCGGGCTCCATGGCGATGGCCCGGGCGATGCACAGGCGCTGCTGCTGTCCGCCGGAAAGCCCCAGGGCCGAGGCGTGCAGGATGTCCTTGACCTCGTCCCAGATGGCGGCGGCCTTCAGCGAATGTTCCACCAGTTGGTCCAGCTTGGCCTGGTCGCGCATGCCGTGCAGGCGCGGCCCGTAGGCCACGTTGTTGTAGATGGACTTGGGGAAGGGGTTGGGTTTCTGGAAGACCATGCCGATGCGGCGGCGCACCTCGGTGGGGTCCACGCCCGGGCCATAGAGGTCCACCCCGTCGAAGAGCACCTGACCCTCCACCCGGGTGCCGGCGATCAGCTCGTTCATGCGGTTGATGAGCCGCAGGAAAGTGGACTTGCCGCAGCCCGAGGGGCCGATGAGCGCGGTGACCTGGTTGGCATCGATGGCGATGTTGATCTCGGTCAGGGCCCGCGACCGCCCGTAGTAGAAATTCAGTTCCCTGGCCTCGATGACCGGGGTTTCCGGGTTTACCATTTCTTGGTCCTTCGCATGCGCGTGCGGATGATGATGGCGAACAGGCTCAAGCCCAACACCAGGCTGATGAGCACCAGCACCGTGCCGTATTGCAGGGGCCGGGTCTGCTCTATGTGGGTGCCCGCCGTGGCCAGCACATAGATGTGATAGGGCAAGGCCATGACCTGGCTGAAGGGGCTCTCGGGCAGCCGCAGCGAGTAGAAGGTGGCGGCGGTGAACATGATGGGCGCGGTCTCGCCGGCGGCCCGGCCCAGGCCCAGGATGGAGCCGGTCAGGATGCCGGGCAGGGCGGCGGGCATCACCACCTTGCGGATGGTCTGCCAGCGGGTGGCGCCCAGGGCCAGCGAGGCCTCGCGGAAGGTGGAGGGCACCTGGCGCAGGGCCTCTTCCGAGGCCCCGATGACCGTGGGCAGGATCAATAGGCCCAGGGTGAGCGAGCCAGCCAGCAGGCTGACCCCCATCTTCATGAAGACCACGAAGAGGCCCAGGCCGAAGAGGCCGAAGACCACCGAGGGCACGCCGGCCAGGTTGCCGATGCCCAGGCGCACGATGGCCAGGGCGCGGCCGTCCTTGGCGTATTCGCTTAGGTAGACCGCCGCGGCCACCCCCAGGGGCAGGGCCACCAGGAGCGCGCCCACGGTCAAGGCCAGGGTGCCCACGATGGCGGGGAAGATGCCGCCCTTGGTCATGGACTCCCGGGGCGGCTCGCTCAAGAACTCCCAGCTAAGGGCCCCGGCGCCTTGCAGCACCACGTGCAGCAATATGCCGCCCAGGGTGCCCACCACCACCAGCATGGCCAGCTTCAAGAGGGCGAAAGCCAGCTTCTCCCGCAACTGGCGCTTGCGCAGGCCAGGGTCTTTCATAGGGTAGCCGCGCCTTTCTGCTGATAGCGCCGGCTTACCTGGGCCGCCACCAGGTTGAAGCCCAGGGTAATCAGGAACAGCACGATGCCTATGGCGAAGAGCGCGTAATAGTGCTCGCCGCCAAAGGGCGTCTCGCCCATCTCGGCGGCGATGGTGGCGGGCAAGGGCCGCACCGAATCAAAAATCGAGGAGGGTATCTGGGCCGCGCCGCCGGCCACCATGAGCACCACCATGGTCTCGCCCATGGCCCGGCTCATGCCCAGGATGACCCCGGTGCCGATGCCGGAGAGCGCCCCGGGCAAGAGCACCCGGGTCAGCGTCTCCCAGCGGGTGGCGCCCAGGGCCAGGGAGGCCTCCACCAACTCGCGGGGCACCGCGTGCAGGGCGTCCTCGCTGATGCTGGTGATGGTGGGTATGGCCATGATGGCCAGCATGAGGCTGGCGTTTAGGATGTTCAGCCCGGTGGGGATGTCCAGCCACTCCTGCAGGAGGGGGGCGATGACCACCATGCCCACGAAGCCCAGCACCACCGAGGGCAGGCTGGCCAGGAGCTCCACCGCCGGCTTCATCCACTCGCGCACCCGGTGGCTGGCCACCTCGGCCAGGTAGAGGGCCACCGCCACGCCCAGGGGCACGGCCACCACCGAGGAAATCAAGGTGACGGCCAGGGACCCGGCGATGAGCGGACCTATGCCGAAATCGGGGGGTTCATAGGTGGGGTACCAGGCCTGCCCCAGCAGGAAGTCGCTCACGGAGATCGTCTTGAACAGCCAGACGCCCTCCTTGAACAAAAAGAGCACGATGAGCGCCATGGCCACCAGCGAGAAGGCCCCCGCGCTCAGGAACAGGCGCTGGATCCAGCGCTCGCGCTCCTGGCTGCGCCCGTGCAGGCTGGGGGGGGAGACGCTGCCGCTCTTGACGGCCTTGCGCTCTCCGCCCGGCGGCTGCGTCCGGGCGGCCAGACCTTCTTTCATCTGCTCCATGACCACATCCTGTGCCAAGGCGCTCACTGCTTCTTCCTCGCGATAAAAGTACGGCCTCCCGCTCCGCCAGGAGCGGGAGGCAGGCGTGAACTACTTGACCGGCACGAAGCCCTCGGCCTTGGCGATGGCCTGGCCCTCGGGGCTGAGCACGAAGTCCAGGAAGGCCTTTACCTGGCCCGCCGGCTCCTTGCCCGTGTACATGTACAGGCCGCGGGCCACGGGATAGGCCTTGTTGCGGGCCGTGTCGGCGCTGGCCGTCACCCCGCCCACGGTCAGGGCCTTGACCTTGGGATTCAGGTAGCCGATTCCCACGTAGCCGATGGCGTACTTGTTGCCGGCCACCGCCTGGGCCACCGCGCCGTTGCTGGCCTGCAGCTGGGCGTCGGGGCGCACGCGCTCCTTCTTGAGCACCATCTCGTTCCAGACCTCGAAGGTGCCGGAGCTGGAGTCGCGGGAGACCACCACCACGGGCTTGTCCTCGCCGCCCACTTCCTTCCAGTTCTTAACCTTGCCGGCGTAGATTTCCTTGAGCTGGTCCATGGTCAGGTTGGAGACGCTGTTGGCCGGGTTGACCACCGGCACGATGCAGTCCAGGGCCACGGTGACCTCGCGCGGGGTCACGCCCTTCTCCTTGGCCAGGGCCATTTCCTTGTCCTTCATCTCGCGCGAGGAGTTGCCGATGTCGGCGGTGCCGTCGATGATGGCCTTGATGCCGTCGCCTGAGCCCGTGCCGGCCACGGTCACGTTGACGGTGGGGTACTTCTTCATGAAGACTTCGGCCGCCTTCTGAGCGATGGGCAGCACGGTGGTGGAACCGGTGATGTTGATGTTGTCGGCAGCCAGCACCTGGGCGGGGCCAGCCAGGGCCACGCACAGAATACCCAAGATGCCCAAGAGCGCAACTTTACTTCTCACTTCGCGTCCTCCAAAAGTTAGATGCCCGTTTCCCAGATTGTCTGGTGAAGATGGGGCAAGCTTATAGCCGTCATGTGACGCCCCGGTTACGGGCAAACGACGATTGCGCGACATCGCCCCCGCGGGCCCTCCGGCCTGTTGAATTGCCCGGTCGCTTGCTCTAGGGTCAAATTCCACGAGCCGTTTCACGGCCTGCCCGACCAGGACCGGCGCGCGCCCGCCTGGTCCCTAATGAGCCGAACAACCGGCCGTTTTGGGAGTTTTAAGCCTTATGAACAAGCCAACTATCCTGGTGGTGGAAGATGACGCCGACCTGCAACAGGTGGTGAAATACAACTTTCAGCAGGCCGGTTTCCTGGTGCACAAGGCCGATGACGGCGAGGAGGGGCTCAAGCTGGCCAAGGGCCTTTGCCCTGACTTGGTGGTGCTGGACCTGCTTTTGCCCAAGCTGGACGGCCGCGAGGTCTGCCGCCGCCTCAAGCACGCTCCGGGCACCCGCCACATCCCCGTGCTCATGCTGACCGCGCTGACCAGCCAGGCCGACCGCATCGCCGGCCTGGAGATGGGGGCCGACGACTACCTGACCAAGCCCTTCAGCCCGCGCGAGCTGGTGCTGCGCGCCCAGGCCATCCTGCGCCGTGGCCGCGAGCAGGCCCCGGCCAAGACCGCCCTGCGCCGCGGCCCCCTGCTCATCGACCCCGAGCGCATGCGGGTGGAACTGGAGGGCAGGCCCCTGCAACTCACCTCCACCGAGTTCAAGCTGTTGCACCACCTGGCCACCGCCGCCGGCAAGCTGCACTCCCGCCAAGCCCTGCTGGACCTGGTCTGGGGCTACAGCTTCCAGGGCTATTCGCGCACCGTGGACACCCACGTGCGGCGGCTGCGCGTCAAGCTGGGCCAGGCCGGGGACTACATCGAGACGGTGCGCGGGGCGGGCTACCGCTTCCGCGAGGGGGCCTGACCGCAAGCTTGGAACCAAGG
>CAZLSD010000155.1:0-2099 GCA_964561775.1 uncultured Desulfarculus sp.
GCTGGCCGCGGCCAGCGAGCACGAGCAGGGCGTCACCTCCTTCACCATCTCCTTCGACGAGCAGCTCTACGACGAGAGCAGCGAGGCGGCGCTCTTCGCGCGCATGTTCGGCAGCCCCCACCAGATATACCGTTATGGCGAGCAGGATTTCCTGGCCGGTTTCCTGGCCCGCCAGCGCCACCTGGACGAGCCCTTCGGCCCCTGGAGCAACGTGGCCATGGAGGGGCTGGCCCGCTTCATACGCGACCGGGGTTTCAAGGTGGTCCTGAGCGGGGCCGGCGGCGACGAGCTGTTTCTGGGCTATCCCACGGTGCACGCGGCCAACCTGGCCCGGCTATACCGCAAGCTGCCCGGCTGGCTGCGCCAGGGGATCATAAAACCCCTGGCCCGCCGCCTGCCCGCCGGTTCCGCCCGCCTGCCGCTCTCCTTCAAGATAAAAAGCTTCGTGGAGGCCGACGCCGACGACCCGGTGCGCACCTTCTTCGGTTTCAAGGAGGTGCTGCGCAAGGAGACCTGGCCCGGCCTGCTGACGCCCGAGGCCTTGGGCCAGGTGGGCGGCCACGACCCCTACCAGGTCTATCGCCAATACCTGCCCCGCCTGGAGGGCCTGCCCCTGGTGGACGCCCTGGCCTACCTGGACTTCCGCGTGTTCCTGCAAGGCTGCATCTTCTTCGCCCAGGACAACGCCTACATGGCGGCCTCGGTGGAGCAGCGGGTGCCCTTCATGGACAACGCCCTGGTGGAGTTCGCCTGCCGCCTGCCCCTGTCCTTGCGCTTTCACCCCTACAAGCTCAAGGTGCTCTTGCGCCGGGCCTTGGAAAAACATTTTCCGCCGCCGCCCTCCTATCAGGGCCAGCCCGCCGGGCGCTACCGCAAGAACGGCTTCGAGGTGCCGGGCAATCTCTGGCTGCACCAGGGCGGTTTCGGCGGGCTCATGGCAAAGGCGCTCTCGCCTGAGCGGTTGGCCGCCGGGGGCTTCTTCCAGCCCGCCGCGGTGCGCGCTCTGCTGGACGAGCACCTGGCCCGCCGTCAGAACAACGAGCGCCTCTTGCAGGCCATCGGCAGCCTGAGCCTGTTCCTGGAGGGGAGCTATCGTGTCTGAGCCAAACGCCGCCCGCTCCAGCCGCCCCTGGCTGCCCCTGCTTCTGGCTTGCGCCCTGGTCCTGGCCCTGGGGTTTTATCTGCGCGACATGGCCGTCAATCTGAACATCCCCCTGGACAGCGACGAGGCCCAGTACGTGGGCTGCGTGCGCGACTACCTGGAGTCGGGGCGCTTCTTGGAGAGCACCCACAACGAGTCCATCCCCTACTTCATGCCCCTGGGCTATCCGGCGCTTTCGGTGGCCGTGGCCAAGCTCCTTAACTACGACCCCCACAAGGCCTCGCTCACGGTGAACCTGCTTCTGGGCGTCCTGCTGCCGGTGATGGCGCTGCTCTTCGCCTGGCGGATCACCGGCTCCGTCATGATGGCCCTGCTGGCCGGGCTGTGGTCGGCGCTGACCTGGCCCCTGGTGGAGCTGTCGGCCCAGGCCATGACCGATATCTCCTACATGGTCATCTTCCTGGCCATAGCCTGGCTGCTCTGGGAATATTTCTGGAGCATGCGGGGAAGGCTGTTCATCCCCTTCTGCCTGCTCTTGGGGCTGCTCTTCGCGGCCATGTACCTGGTGCGCGTCTCGGCCATCTATCTGCTGGGCGGGGTGCCCCTGGTCTGCCTGTGGGTCAATTGGCGGCGGCGGCAGATGCCCTGGACCCGCCTGGCCGCGGGGCTGGCCCTCTTCTTGGCCCTGGGCCTGGCCGTGGTGCTGGGCAACGCCCTGCGCTGGCAGCAGTTGAACGGCTACTTCACCCTCTCGCCCCAGGTGGCGGGCAACCTCTCCATCGGCAACTATGAATCCAAGGGCGAGGACGGCCTGTTCAACGTGCACGAGTCGGGCACAACCACCGTGCGCCGCTATGAGCAACGCCACGGCCAGACCGTGGCCCAGGAATGGCGAAACCCCCTGGCCCGGGTCCGCATCCTGGCCGAGAACACTTTAATCAACCTGGAGTTCATCTGGTTCGGCCTGTGGGGCTGGAAGCTGGAGACCGGCCTGGCC
>CAZLSD010000155.1:2199-7683 GCA_964561775.1 uncultured Desulfarculus sp.
GGCCAGGCCGGCAAACCGCCCTATCCCCGGCGGGAGTCTTTTTGGCTGGCGGCTTCCGTGCTGGGCGGGTTGACCCTGGCCCATCTGTTGGTCTATTCCCTGGCCGTGCACTTCAGGCGTTATATGATTCAGGTGACGCCCTTCGCCATCATCCTGGCCACGGCCAGCCTGCACTGGCTGGCCTGGCGCTTGTACCAGCGGCACTTCGCCAGCCAGGCCGGCCGTGAGAGCTATCTCATGCTGGGAGTGCCCGCCGGAGGCTTTCTGCCCCGCCCGATCCTGGCCGAGCAGGCGGGAGGCGGGCGCGCCGCCGGCCTCGCGGCGCGCAGGGTTCCCGCGCTGCTCTTGCGCGGCTGGGCCACCTTGGTTTGCCTGGGGCTGGGCCTGGCGCTGGTGCTGGCCCTGCAAGGCTTCAACGCCCAGGACAGGGCCAAGAGCCGGGACGCCTACGGCACCGGGCAGCAGGACGGCGAGGGTATGGGCGCCTTTGGCAAAGCTCCGGGCATGGCCGCCTATATCGCCGGACTGGCCAGGCAAAACAAGCAACAGGTGCGCGTGGCGGCCGACTCCTGGTCCCTGGCCTATTACTCCCACGGAACCGGGTTCCCGGTGCCCTACACCGAGAACCGGCCAATGCTGGCCATGCGCTATCTGGCTTCCAACCGCATCAATTTCCTGGCCGGCAGCAACCGCATAGACTTCGGTTCCAAGGTCACCGGGGTGCCGCTCTATCTCATGCTGGAGGCCCTGTCGGCCTTTGACCAGCCCTGGGTGATCAAACACCAGGAATACCCAATCTATGAGCTGAGGGGATATCCCACCCTTACCCAGCAAGGCAAATTGGAGTCGCTGAGCGGGCCGGGGCTGGAGCTGGAGCCGGGGCGTCTTTATCTGCTGCACGCCGCCTGCTCCGGCGATGGACGCCGGGGCAAGATCATCCATGACCGCGCGCTGTTTGGGCTGCGGGAGCGGCAAGGCGGCTGGCGCGACCTGGCGGGCTCTCTCTGCCCCGGCCCGGACGTGATGCCCCACAACCTGCCCTTGCCCCTGGGCAACCTGCTGTTGTCCCGTCCCGCCATCAAGAAGGACAGCGTCGGCTGGGACCACTACCTGGTGTTCCGGGCCGCCGAGGGCGGCGGCTCGCGCCTGATGGGCAAGCCCAACGGCCTGGCCGCCCCCCTGCGCGTCTTCAAGGAAGCCACCCTCTATCGCCTGGAGGAACCCGGCCAGCAGTACCGCTCCGGCTCCTAGGCCGGGGCGCGCCGCCGCGGCCCTCAGGGCTTGAGTCCCTCCACCAGCACGATGTAGGTGTCCATGGATCCCCCCAGGCGGATGCGGCGGCCGGCCAGCACCGGGTTAAGCCCGGCCAGGGCGTTGCCCTGCAACAGCACGTCGTGGCGGCTGAAGCCGGGCCTGATCACCTTCCACAGGCTGGCCTCATAGGCGCGCCCGTCCGGACGGGGAGGCAGGTCCAGGCTGGGCGCGGGCTGGTCCATGCCCTGGTAGTCGCCCAAATAGACAAAGGGCGGCTCCGGAGTGGCCTGGCGGAAGTGGTGGTAGAGGGAGTTGTGCAAGACCGCTTTGTCCTGGTCCATGAGGAACAGGGCCAGCATGCGGTCGGAGAGCGTGCGCGAGATCACCACCGGCAGCTCCGGGCGCAGGGAGCGGGCGGTTTGCAGGGCCTCCACCAAGGAGCGCACCTGCCGGGTGCGGTAGATTTCCCCGGCCTGCTCCAGGTTGCCCCCCATCTCCAGCAGGACCAAGGCCACCGGCAGGGCGGCCGCCAAGCCGAGCAAGCGGCGGCGGCCCCCGGCGGATAGCCGCGCGCCCAGTCTTTCTCCGGTGGCCAAGGCCAACCGCGCCAGCATGACCAAAAGCGGCAGCATGGCAATGGCGTAGTAGCGGTCCATGATGGCCCCGGGCACATAGCGCCAGGGGCTGGTGGAGCCGAAGGTCATGTAGAGCAGCAGCCAGAGCGGGATGAACCAGAGCAGGCGGTGCGCGCCTCTAAGGAAGGGGTAGGCCAGCAGGGCCGCCCCCGCCAATACGGTGGAGACTGGCGCGCAGCGGGCCAGCTCCTGCCAGGCCCGCGCCGCCCGCGCCCCGGGCGTCAGCCCGTCCACGGTGGCCCGGGTCAGGTAGTGCTCCTCGGCCTGGGCGATGATCTCCAGCCGCCAGACCCAACGCCCGGTCAGGGCGTGCAGGATCACCTGCTCCAGCCCCAAAAAGAGCAGAAAGCCCAGGCCCAGGGCCAGGAAGCGGCCCAGGGTCCGCCGGTCGAGCAAGGGCCGGCCGGGGTCCAGGAGCAGCAGGGCCGCCGGCAACAGCATGAGCAGGCCGGTCTCCTTGCAGGAATAGGCCAGGCCCAGGCAGAAGCCGGCCCCGGCCACCAGCGAGATCTGGAGCAGGGGCCGCCCGGCCAGTTCCTCGCGCCGCTGGCGCGCGTGAAAAAGGGCCAGGGTGGCCAGGCCCAGCCACATGGACAGGGCGTTGTCGGGCAGGCAGGCCCCGGCATGGACATAGAACAGGGGGTGCAGGGCCGCCAGCAGGGCGGCCAGCAGGCCCACGCCGCGGCCGTGCAGCAGCCTGCCCAGCCAATAGGCCAGGGGTATGAGCGCCAGGTGGTAGGCGATGTGGCCGTAAGTCACCCAGAAAATGCGGCCACGCCCCAGGTAGTAGAGCAGGGCCGAGGGCAGGGTCAGGGCCAGGCGGAAGGCGCTGGCCAGGAAGGTGCGCGGGTCCTCGGCCTGCCAATAGGGCTGGCCGCCCACCAGGCGGTGGGCGGCCAGCAGGTTGCAGTTGTCGTCGCTGGTGGCCAGGAAGCCGGCGAAGAAATAGGTGTCCACCAAAAGGGCCAGGCCCGCGATGAGGGCCAGGTGAAAGGCGGTGTGGCTCCAGGGCCGGGCGGCCTCCGTGTTGTTCATGCCTCTCCCGCGGCTTTGAGCGCGCCCGTCAAAGGCTCAGGGCGCGGAGTGGATGGCCAGGCTGACCGAGGACAGGTGGATGCCCAGCAGGGTAAGGCGCTGAAAGTGGCCCGCCAGCCTGAAGCGGGTCTCCTGCCCGGGGGCCAGGGCCGCCTCGGCGGGGGGCTGGCCGGTGACTTGAATCCGCAGCAAGGCCCGCCGGGGGTTCATCAGGATGGCCTCCAGGGTGAGCGCCACCTTGCCCTCCAGCACCACCAGGGTCTCGCCCCGGTGCAGCACCCGGCCGCGCACCCCCTCGCCCTCCAGGGAACCGTCCGGCGGCGGCGCGCCCTGGCCGCCCCGGGCCTCCAACTGGGCCAGGGCTGAAGCCAGGCGGGACTCGGTCTGCTGACTCTCCTGGGCCAGGCGGTTGGCCCGGCTGCTCTCCTGGGCCAGCTCCTTGCGCGTCTGGCGCAGTTCGACGCCCAGGCGCTGGTCGGCGGCCTCATAGCCCAGGGCCAGCAGCAGGGCGGCCAGGCCCAGGGTGGCCATCAGGAGGCCCCCCGGCCGGGAGAGGAAGCCCTGCGCCCCTGTCCATCCCCGCCGCTCAAGCCAGCTCCGCAGCCAGCCGTCCATGTCTCCTAGTCCGTATCCCACAGCGGCCCCCACAGGCGCTCCAGGCCGCGCAAGGCGGCCCACAGGTGGGGTTCGCTGTGGGGCTCCAGGGTGAGGATGGGCGGCCGGGGCATCCCGCGCACGTGGCGGCCCAGGGCCTGCCAGTCGGTGAGCCCCTGGCCAGGGGGCAGGTGCTCGTCGGCCTGGCCATGGTTGTCGTGCAGGTGCAGCTCGATGATCCCCTGGCCCAGGTTCTTAAGCCAATCCTCCAGGGGGGTCTCCGAGAAAACGCGGGCGTGCCCCACGTCCAGGCAGAAGCCCACCTGGCCGGCCCCGGCCTCCATGAGGGCCTGGCGGACCGCCAGCAGGGGCCTGGCGTCGGGCTCGAAGACGTTCTCCAGGGCCAAGGCGCAGCCGCTTGCGTTCAAGGCGCGGGCCATGCCGCCCAGGGTCTGGGCCAGGCGTTTGCCGAAAGCTGTGGCGTCGGGGTGCATGCGCTGATCATAGCCCAGGTGCAGCACCGCCTGGCAAGCCCCCAATTCCAAGGCCCAGGCCCCGGCCCGCTCCAGGCGGGCGGCGGCGGCGCGCCGCACCAGGGGATCGGGGCTGCCCGCCACCAGGTCGCCAAAGGGCAGGTGGCAGGTGATGCGCCGTCCCGCCAGCACGGCGCGCGCCCGGGCCAAGTCCCTCTCCCCCAGGCTGTCCAGGGCCTGCCAGTCCACCCCCACCTCTAGATTGAGGCCGGGCAGGCTCTCCACCATTTGGTAATGCTCCATGAGGAGCATCAACAGCGGCATGTTGAGTTGGGCCTTGGCCATCCAGGGCAGGCTGAAGGGGGCTTGGGCGGCCTGGAGCAGGGCGGCGGCGGCCTGCGGCGGCGGGTCCGGCAGCCTGCCTTCCGGCATTGGCCCGCCCCAGCCCAGCACGGGGCAGGGCAGGCCCTGCCAGCCCGGGGGGGGCGTCTGGCCGGCGGCGGCCACCCAGACGCAGGCCCGGGGGCGCAAGGCCACCGGGCAGGCGGCCAGGGCCAGGCCCAAATCGGCGTCGGGGTCCAGGCGCAGGTCTGGCGCGGGGTCTCCGGCGGGGCCGATGAGCAGGGGGCTGGCCAGACCCTCCGAGGCACGCAGCAGGGGCTGGGCCTGCGTGCGGGCCTCCGGCGAGGCCCAGACCCAGAGCACCAACCGCTCGTCGTTCGTCACCACCATGGTTCTCCCGCAGGCTTGCGGCCCTGGACCGGCGGCCCGGCCGATGGTATGAAAAAGCACGCGCCGGTCTATTGTAGGCCAAAAGCGCGGGTCACGCCAAAGACCTTACTCTGGTTGGGAGGCCTGGGCCATGCCCAAGATCGAGTTGGAATTGTCAGCCGAGGTCCACGAGCTGTGGCGGCGTTTCCTGGGCACCACCCAGGCCGGACGCCTGGTGGAGGTGGGGCTGTTGGGAGATTGGGTGGCCATGGGCTTCATGGCCAACGTGGACCGCTTCCTGAAAGCCGGCGCGCCCGACCTGCCCGCCCCCGACGACCAGACCGTGCGCCAGCAGGAGGCCGCCCAGGCCCGCCGTGGCCTTAGCAAGGCCCAGAAGCGGGTGCTGCCCGCCTTCAACGAGAACGAGACGGTGACCGCCGCCGAGGTGGCCCGGGTGCTGGGCCTGGAGCTGGCCGCCGGCCAGGCCCTGGTGCGGGACTGGCTGGAGGAGGGCTTTTTGGCCGCCGGACCGGCGCGGGGCGAGGAGCCGGCCTACGTGCTGAGCCAGGACTGGCAGAACCGCAACCTGGCCGCCAACCGGCCCTCCTTGAACGTGCCCCGCATGCCTCACCTGATGTTCCCGGGCAAGTTCAAGCCCGGCGGCGGGCTGGTCTGAGGCAAACCACGTTTCTGCCAGATGGCATCACAAGTCAATCGGATCAAAAACAGGGCGGGGGTCGAGTGCCTCGACACCCAGAACGGGTCGGGTGGAGCTTTCGTCT
>CAZLSD010000156.1:0-7667 GCA_964561775.1 uncultured Desulfarculus sp.
CGGGCGCACATGGTGGCGCACTGGCCGCGCTGGCGGGCGGGGTCGGCTATGAGGCGGCGGCTGGCCAGGTAGTTGGGGTTGTTCCAGACCTGGCGGAAGGGCTGGGTGAGGACATTGCCGAAGTCGTTGGCCAGATCGCGCACCTCGCGGCAGCAGGGCAGGATGCCGCCGTCCCAATTGATGTAGGCGCTGCGCCAGGGCCAGGAACAGCCGGGGGCGGCTGAAGCGGCCAGTTCGCTGTGGGCGCGGCGGGGGAAGAGATCGCTGAACCACTCGTCCTCGACTTGGTCGGGGAAGTCGGGGCGGATGAAGCGGATCTGGTCCACACCCATCTCACGGGCCAGGGCGGCGGCCCTGGGCAGTTCGTCCTGGTTGAACTTGGTGACGCAGAACTGCCAATCGATGAGGGGATAGCGGCTGCCGCGGCGGGCGCGCTCGGCGATGACGGCGCGCAGGTTGGTGAGCGCCAGGTCCATGTCGCCCTTTTGCATGAACTTGGCGTAGGCCTGTTGGCTGATGCCGTGGCAGGAGAAGATGAGCACCTCCAGGCCGCTGTCCAGGATTTTGGCGGCCAGGGCCTCGTCGCGGATGTTCAGGTTGGAGGAGACTCCCACGCCTATGTTCAAGTCGCTGGCGTATCGGATCATGGACAGGGCTTCGGGGAAGAGGAAGGGCTCGCCGAAACCATAGAGGTTGATTTTGAAGAGATAGGGGCCGACCTGGTCCATGAGGCGCTTAAAGCCGGCCAGGTCCATGCGGCCATAGGGGCGCTGGCCCGGGGCGGGTTGGGAGCGGTTGTCATAGCAATAGGCGCAGCGCAGGTTGCAGATGTTGGTGGACTCGATTTTAAGGATGTAGGGCAGGGATGATATCTGGTCCTTTTTGCGCAGGCGGTTAAGCTCGGCGGCGATGAAGTTGGCCAGGCGGCGGGGGGTCATATGGCGCAGGAAGGCCAGCAGATGGCGTTTCAAGACCTTGAATCTGGTCTTGGGGTCCATGCCCAGGGTGGCCAAGTTGAGATTTAGACCGGCCATGGATGGTTCGCTCCTCAGTTGGCCAGGATGTGTTTGGCCGTCTTTAGTCCCTGGCCGATGGCGGCCGGGGAGAGGCAGAAGAAGTAGCCGCCCTGGCGTCCCACGGCGTGCAGGTTGGTGAAGGCGCGCAGGGGCTGATAGGCGCGCTCCAGGCGCGCCTCATAGTCCAGGGGATAGACGGGCAGGCAGTCCTTGATGAGGAAGGCCTGTTGCTTCCGCAGGGCGGCGGCGGGGAAGAGCCCCATGCGCTCGATGCCCTGGACGGTCCGCTCCATGATCTGGTCTTGGCTTAAGGCGGCCAGTTCGGGGGTGATGTTCACCTCCATGGCCAGGCCCTCGCGGCCGGCGGGCAGGCCGCTGGGGTAGATGTTGGCCGGGTAGTAGATGCGGTTGAAGACCACGTCTTCCCGGGGGTGATAGGTGTAGATGAAGGGGCGTGGGGTCTGCCGGGCGGCGTCGTAGGTCAGGCAGACGATGATGACGTCCACGAAGGGCAGGTCCGGGGCGGGCGCGCCCAGCAGGCCGAGCAGAGGCGCCGGGGGCGCGGTCCAGACCAGGTCGGCCACGGGGAAGGTCTGACCCTGCACGCTGATTTCCGTGACCCGGCCTTGGCGGGCGGTCAGGCCGATCTGGCCGCACTCCAGGATGGTGCGTCCGCCAGCCTGGGCATAGCGCTGGTGGAGCAGTTCGGGAATGCGTTGGAATCCCTTTTGCGGATAGACGTACCATGGTTTGAGTTTGCGCATGATGCGCTCGGCCAGGCGGCCGGAGCGCATGAGGCTGGGGGGCGGCTCCAGCTGGTTGTGGGGGTCGCGCTCCACGCGCAGCCACCAGTGGGCGTGCAGGTCCTCGCCCTTGGCCAGGGTCTTTTTCTCCACCAGGCCCTTGAAGACCTGGGCGTAGAAGGCCGGGCCGCTCTTCATGGCCAGGAAGTGGGCCAGGCTGGCGCGGGGGGCGGGCGAGAGGGGCAGGCGCTTGAGCAAGCCGCGCAGGATGTCCAGTTGGAAGCGGCGGGGATAGCGCAGGGCCTGGCCCAGGCTGACGGGGAAGCTGTAATAGCGGCCGGCCGCCTCCACCCCGAAGCGGTAAGGGCGCTCCAACATGGGCTCTTGCGCGAGCAGTTCCAGATAGAAGCGTCCCACCTCGCTGTCGGGGTCGCCAAAGAAGACGTGGGGGCCTAAGTCGAAGGGGATGCCGTCCAGGGAATAGGTGCGGCACATGCCGCCCACCCGGTCCAGGGACTCCAAAAGCAGGCATGAACGCCCGGATTGGGCCAGCAGGCTGGCGGCGGTGAGGCCGCTGACGCCGGCGCCCACGATGACGGTCAAGGGTTCAGGCATATGTATGTCCGGATTTTCCCCCGGCTGGACAGGCGCTTATTCCCTGGCCGCCCGGCTGGCGGGCCAGCGGTGTGGACAGCCTGGGTCAGGCCGTGCTTTATTAGTATCAAGTTCCCGGGCGCGCGGCTGGACGGGGGCAGATTCCGGGCCGCGCTTGCCGTTTTTTTAACAGTATAACCTCTCAAGCCGCCAGGTCAATCCACTTGATTCCCCGCGGCATGGAGCCTGGGCCTTATGCCGCCAGGCAGGCGGGCAGGGAATGTTTTGCGGGCTTGCGGCAAAAACATGGGGTCTTGGCCCTTGCGCAAGGTTCCCCTTAGGCCGTAACATCAGCGCCAACTTTTGCTAACCAGTCTTCACGGCGTGAGGAGAGACCCCATGGCCGCCAGCGGCCCCAAAAGCAAGGGCAAGAATAAGGGAGGCCTGGGGCGCATGCTCCGGCGCGGCCTGATGCGGGCCGCCGAGCGGGTGGATTTCGTGGGGGTGATGGAGAAGCTCTCCCACACGCCAGGCGGCCAGCCCTTTTGGGAGAGCTTCGTCCATACCCCGCCTCCAGCTCCCGACCAGGCGGCGCTTTTCGCGCGCTGCACGGAGCTGACCCTGGCCCAACTGGCGGCCGAGGGCGAGCCGGCCGACCCGGCCGAGGTGCGCGCGGCGGCCGAAGCCATTTCATGCCGTTACGACAAGGAGATACACCGGGTGGGGGCCGGCGGGGTCAACGGCCTGATGAACCATTTCTTCGAGCAGCACGACATAATGACGCCCTTTGTCTCGCCCGACCGGCGCGAGCTGGCCCATCTGGAGCTGCTGCAGGAGTACCGCCGCCAAGGGCTGGGGGTGGTCTATCTGATCAATCACTCCTCCCACGTGGACGAGTTCATCGCCGCGGCCCTGTTCAACGATCTGCCTCTGGTGGGCCTGCCGCTTTTTGCCGCGGGCACCAACATGATGGCCATCAAGAGCCTGGCCAGGATGTTGATGATCGCCTCCTACGCCGTGGAGCGCAAGGGGGCGGGGCGGGTCTATCTGGCCACCCTGTTCAACTATTGCCGGGCCATCAGCGAGTGCGGCTGCCAGCAGGGCATCTTCCTGGAGGCCTGGGCCGGGGGGGCGCGCAGCCGCGACGGCAGCCTGCGCTATCCCCGCCGCCTGGTGACCCTGCGCGGGGCCATAGCCTGCCAGCGCGACGTGGTGGTGCAGCCGGTGGCCATCTCCTATGCCGCGGTGCCCGAGGACCTGGCCCTGGCCGCCCGCCAGGGGGCGCGCTGCTGGGTGCGGGGCATGGGCCTGGGCAAGACCCTGGCCCAACTGGCCCTGCACCCCAAGGCCGGGCTGTGGCGGGCCATGAGGCATCTCTATGGCCGGGCCTATATGACCATGCCCCGGCCCTGGCTCTTGAGCGAGCTCAAAGCCGCCCACGCCGCCGACACCACCGGCCTGGGCCTGGACGAGTTCGTGGCCCTGACCGCCATCCGCGACATAGCCCGATCCAAGAAGGTGATGGCCAGCCAGTTGACCGCCCGGGCGCTGATGCGGGCGCGCCGCCAGCCGGGGCAGACCCTGGCCCAGGCCCTGGCCGCCGAGCGCGAGGACCTGGCCGAGTATCACCTGGCCACCTTCGGGGTGGAGCCCGATCTGGAGGACTATATCCGCGACAACCCCCCGGAGAAGGTGCTCTCCGACGGCCTGGCCACCCTGAGCCGGCGGGGGGTGCTGGGGCGGGGCCGGGACCAGCACGGCCTGCCTCCGGTCAAGAGCGAGCGGGGTTTGAGCTTCTACGCCACCCATGGCGACCGGCGCATCTACTCGCCCACGGCCAAGGAGAACATCGTGGTGGTGGGGGCCGGCGACTGGGGCTTCGCCCTGGCCCATCTGGTGGGCAGCCGCATGCTGGAGGAAAAGCGCTACTTAAACGCCAGCCTCACCCTCTTCGACCCCCGCCCCGAGGTGGCCGAGCAGATGGGCATCATGCGCAACCCGCCCGGCCGCTTCGCCGAGCAGCGCCTGCCCAAGAACGTGTTCGTCACCAGCGATCCGGTGAGCGCCTTCAGGAAGGCCAGCGAGGTCATCCTGGCCACCCCGGTGGCCCAGTTCGCCCAGCAGGTGGGCAGCCTGCTGGACCTGGCCGAGGGCGCCCTCAGCGTGGTCATAGCCACCTGCGGCCTGCTGCCCCAGACCCTGGAGCTGCCCGCCCAGGCCGTGCTCCGCCTGGCCCGCGAGAGGGGACGCGCCGACGTGGCCGTCTTTGCCCTGGTGGGGCCGGTGAGCGAGGAGGACCTGGTGCTGGGCAGGGAGGCCACCGGCGTGCTGGCCGGACCCCCGCCGGGGCGCGACAACCTGGCCGACCTGTTCCATTGGCCGCCGCTCCAGGCCCTGGGCGCGGAGGACCTGCTGGGCGCCCAACTGGCCGGGGTGCTGGCCCCGGCCTATTGCTTGTGGGGAGGCTATCTCCAGCGCGTGGGCCGTCTGCGCGGGCCGGCCCAGGTGGGGCACTTCATGGCCAGGGTCTCGGGCGAGGCCCTGGCCCTGGCCCTGGCCCTGGGCGGCCGGGCCGAGACCTTCAGCGCCGCCTCGCCGGCCTGGACCGCCACCTTCGCCGCCTGCGGACTGGCTGGCCCGGCCCTGGAGCTGGGCCGCCGCCTGGGCAAGGAGGCCCGCAAGAAGGGCGATCTGAGCCAGGCCGTGCAGCGCCTGTTCCGCTCCGAGCAGGAAGAAAAGGTGGAAGGCGCGCGCGCCCTGGCCGATCTGCGCCTGGCCGGGCAGTTGGCCCGCCGCCAGGGCCTTGACCTGCCCATCCTGGAGGAGGCCAGCCGCACCCTGGGCGGAGAATAGACCAACCACCCGCAAGGGGTCTCACCATAAACGCGCGGGCGGGGATGATCCCCGCCCGGCCTGCCTTTAACTCGTATATGCCGCCGTGAATTTCGTCCCCGCCGTTTGCGCCTAGGACACTTCCTCCGCGGCGGGGGGATGCTCCTCGGCCAGGCCAAAGGCCTCGTGCAGGGAGCGCACGGCCAGTTCGGTGTATTTCTCGTCGATGACGCAGGATATCTTGATCTCGGAGGTGTTGATCATCTGGATGTTGATGCCCTCCCGGGCCAGGGTGGCGAACATCTTGGTGGCCACCCCGGCGTGGTTGCGCATGCCGATGCCGATGACCGAGACCTTGGCGATCCTGTCGTCGCCATGCACGCTCTGAGCGCCGATCCGGGCGGCCAACTCCTTGATCAGGGTCAGGGCGCGCGGGAAGTCGGTCTTGGGCACGGTGAAGGTCATGTCGGTCTTGCCGTCGTCGCTGGTGTTCTGGATGATCACGTCCACCACGATGCCGGCATCCCCGATGGGGGTGAATATCTGGCTGGCCACGCCCGGCTTGTCCGGCACGCCCTGAATCTTGATGCGGGCCTCGTTCTTGTTGTAGGCCACGCCGCTGACCATGAGCTTCTCGTCGATGTGCCCCTCGGGGACCACCATGGTGCCCTCCCGTTCGCTGAAGGTGGAACGCACGTGGATCTTGACCCCGAACTTGGCGGCCAGGGCCACCGAGCGGATGTCCAAGACCTTGGCCCCCAGGCTGGCCATCTCCAGCATCTCCTCGTAGGAGACCTGGGCCAGCTTGCGCGCCTGGGGAACCACGTTGGGGTCGGTGGTGAAGACCCCCTCCACGTCGGTGTATATCTCGCACACGTCCGCGCCCAGGGCCGCGGCCAGGGCCACCGCCGTGGTGTCGCTGCCCCCCCGGCCCAGGGTGGTCACGTCCCCGGTCTCCTCGTCCACGCCCTGGAAACCCGCCACCACCACCACCCGGCCCCGCTCCAGCAGCTCTTGCAAGCGGCCCGTCTCCACGTAGTTGATGCGCGCCCGCCCGAACATGCGGTCGGTCAAGATCGCCGCCTGGAAGCCCAGCAGCGAGCGGGCGATGTAGCCCTGGTCGCGGGCGGCCATGCAGAAAAGCGCCACCGACTGCTGCTCGCCGGTGGCCATGAGCACGTCCAGCTCGCGGGGGTCGGGCTCGGGGCTGATCTGCTTGGCCAGCTCGATGAGCGAGTTGGTGACCCCGGCCATGGCCGAGAGCACCACCACCATGTGGTGCCCTTGGTCGGCATAGGCCTTGACCTTCTTGGCCACGTTGACGATGCGCTCGATGGTGCCCACCGAGGTGCCGCCGTATTTCTGAACTATGATCGCCATGAACTTGAGGCTTTCCGCTTTACGCCTTTATTTATCCAGGGCCGCCCGCAACCGCGCCAGCGTCTCCCCAGGCCCCCGGATGACCGCCCGCCGCGCCTCACCCTCCAGGCTGGCCAGCTCGATGGCCAGCGCATCCCAGGGCCACAGGCCCTCGCCGCGCTCGGCCCACTCCACGGCCAGCACTCCTTCCGCCGCTTGCTCCAAGAGCTCCAGTTCCTCGGCCTCGCCTTGGCCCAGGCGATAGAGGTCGGCGTGATAAAAATCGAGCCGGGCCGGGTAGACGTTGAGCAGGGTGAAGGTGGGGCTGACGATGGCGTAGTCCTGGTCCACTCCCAGGCCCCGGGCCAGACCCCGGGCCAGCACGGTCTTGCCCGCGCCCAAATCCCCCTTGAGCAGCACCACCGCCCCTGGTCCCAGCAGCCCGCCCAAGACCCGGCCCAAAGCCAGGGTGGCCTCTTGGTCGGGCAAGGTCAGGACTAGCTCTTCATCCTTCATAGCAGCCGGATTTACCATGGCGCGCCGCCGCCGGCAAGAGCGGCCTGGCACGCCATTTGCCCAGGCGGCCGGCAGGCCGCCGGGCCGCGCAAATGGCGTGCCAGGCCGCAAGACCCCGCATCGCCGCGAGGCTTTCCCGGCCCAGGCTTTTCCTGGTTCGCGCGCCGTAGTAACGCCCCCTCACCCTGCCCTCTCCCCTCTGGGAAGGAGGGCGAGGGGGATGGAGGAAAAGGCGCTATCAAGACCACGGATTTTCTATAAGGTAGATTGCTTCGCGTCGCTCGCAATGACAGCCATTAGCAGATTTGCTTGAAATCGGAGATGCCAGCTTTTTAGCCAAGTCATGCCCCCCTGCGGCGAGAGCCCGCAGGCCGGCTTAATTATTCTTCCTCTTCCTCCCCGTCCTCCAGGCCGCGGAAGGCCTCGGGCAGATACTTGAGCAGCTCCTCGGCGGCCATGCCGCGTGCTCCGTAGTCGCGCGCGGCCAGGTCGGCGGCCAGGCCATGCGCGTACACGCCCACGCAGGCGGCCTCTTGTGCGCCCAGGCCCTGGGCCAGCAGCCCGCCGATGAGCCCGGCCAGCACGTCGCCGCTGCCCCCGCTGGCCA
>CAZLSD010000157.1:0-7585 GCA_964561775.1 uncultured Desulfarculus sp.
ACGTGGGGCGCATCGCGGTGGGCAAGATCGTCAGCGGCAAGCTCAAGGCCGGCCAGCAGATCGCCCTGCTCAAGCAAGGCGAGATGGCCGGGCGCGCGGGCCTGACCCAGGTCTACACCTATCAGGGCCTGGAGCGCCTGCCCGCCGCCGAGTTGAGCGCCGGCGACATCGCGGCGGTGGCCGGGGTGGAGGAGGCCTTCATCGGCGACACCCTGGCCGACCCCGAGGATCCCCGCCCCCTGCCGGTCATCAGCGTGGAAGAGCCCACCATGTCCATGGAGATATCCGTGAACACCTCGCCCCTGGCGGGCAAGGAGGGCAACCTGCTGACCTCGCGCCAGATCAAGGCCAGGCTGGAGAAGGAGACCCTCTACAACGTCTCCATCCGGGTGGAGGACGGGGCCAGCAGCGACACCTTCAAGGTGAGCACCCGGGGCGAGCTGCAACTGGCCGTGCTGGTGGAGACCATGCGCCGGGAGGGCTTCGAGCTCTCCCTGGCCAAGCCCAAGATCATCACCCGCGAGATAGACGGCCAGGTCTGCGAGCCCATGGAGCTGGCCGTGGTGGACGTGCCGGAAAGCTACATGGGCGTGGTCACCGAGAAGCTCTCCTCGCGCCGGGGCAAGCTGACCAAGATGCTCAACAACGGCTCGGGCCGGGTGCGCCTGGAATATGAAATCCCCACCCGGGGGCTCATCGGCTATCGCTCCCAGTTCTTCACCGACACCCGGGGCACCGGCATCATGACCACCCTGGTCATCGGCTACGCGCCCCTGGCCGGAGAAATCGCCGGCCGTTCCAACGGCTCCCTGGTCAGCGACCGGGCGGGCAAGGCGGTGGCTTTCGCCATCTTCCACTTGCAACCCCGCGGCTCCATCTTCGTCAGCCCCGGCGAGCCATCCTATGCCGGGCTCATCGTGGGGCAGAACTCGCGCAGCAACGACATCGCGGTGAACATCACCAAGGAAAAGAAGCTGACCAACATGCGCGCCTCCGGGGCCGACGAGGCCCTGCGCCTCATCCCGCCCCGCCGCTTCACCCTGGAGCAGGCCATGGAGTACATCGACGACGACGAGCTGGTGGAGGTGACGCCCCAGTCCATCCGCCTGCGCAAGAAGGGCGCCCTCAAGCTGGGCGGCCCGCGCAAGAGCGTCTAGCCTCCCCGCCTCGCCGCCACATCGCCGGGCGGGCCGCTCCAGGGCATGGGGCCGGCCCGCCTTCTTTTTTCCCGGAAAAATGAAGACGGGCGGGGATGAACCCCGTCCAAAACACGTTTGAAATTGAATTGTTAGCGATGATTGCGTGATCGGCGCAGGGTCTAGACGTCCAGCACCAAGTCGGCGCGCAGGCCGCCGCCTTTGCCCTCCCGGATGTTGGCCTGGTGGTAGGTCACGGCCTTGATGGCCTGCTTGAGGGTGTGGCGCGAGGGGTTCCAGGCGACCAGGCCCAGGCGGCCGGCCAGGCGGGTGTCGCTTAAGTGGTCCAGTTGCAGATCCACGGCCAGCCTTTGTTCGGCGTCCAGGCGGAAGACGGCCTCGTTGAGCAGGGCCACCAGCAAATCCACCTGGTCCTGGCCTTCCAGCTCCAGAGGCTGCCAGGAAATTTCCGCCTGGCGCGGCCCGGCGGCCATGAGCTGGGACAGGCCGCGCACGGCGTGAATGAAGAGCTCGGCGGGGGTTTGGCCGCTCACCCACAGCCCCAGGTCGGCGGTATGGGCCTTGGTTCCCCAGTGGGATGGCATGGATTGCTCCGCTAAGGCGTCTGCCTGGAGTGTAACCCAGGCAGGCGCGGTCTGGCCAGGCGCGGGGCTTTCCTTGACGTGGGCCCCGGGCCTGGCTATAACTGCCTGAACCTTCTGGGGTCAGGCGGGCATGTCCTTTTCGCTTACGGTATACAACCTGGCGCTGGGCGCGGCCACGCCCCTGCTGCCTGGCCTGGCCCTGGGAGCGGGGCTGGCCGGGCGTTGGGGCCAGGTTTCGCCCCGCCTGGGCTTCTATCTGGACCTGGCCCCGGCCCGGCCGGGGCCGCGGGTGTGGTTGCAGGCGGTGAGCGTGGGCGAGGTGGCGGTGGCCCGGGCCGTGGCTGGCGAGCTGCTGAAGGCCGCGCCGCGGATCCAGCTCACCGTCACCTCCAGCACGCCCAAGGGCTTGGAGGCGGCGCGCGCCAGCCTGGGCCCGCAAGCGGCGGTGGCGCCCTTCCCTCTGGACGTGCCCTGGGCTGTTCACGCGGCGGCCCGGCGCGTCGCGCCGCACGTGTACGCCTCCCTGGAGACCGAGATATGGCCCAACCTGCTGGCGGCCCTGGCCGGGCGGGGCGCGGACTTGCTGCTCTTGAACGGCCGCCTGAGCCCGCGCAGCTTCCCCCGCTATCAAAAAATCCGCTGGCTGGTGGAGCCTTGCTTGCGCCGCTTTTCCCTGCTCTCCATGATCGGCCAAGAGGACGCGGGGCGGGTGCTGGCTCTGGGCGCGGACCCCATCCGGGTGCGGGTGGAGGGCAACGCCAAGTACGCCGGGCTGCTTCAGCGGGCGCGCGAGGCTGATTTGGCCGGACCGGCCGAGCGGCTGGCCTTGGGCCAGGCCCCGCTTCTTGTGGCCGGCTCGGTGCGCGGGGGCGAGGAGGACGCCGTGCTTCGGGCCTTTGCCCAGGTGCGCGAAAAGCACCCCAACGCGGTGCTGGCCCTGGTCCCGCGCCACCTGGAGCGCAGCCGGCTCATGCTGGCCCACTGCGGCATTTTGGGGCTACAGGCGCTGCGCTACAGCGAGCTGAGCCCGGCGCGGCCCCGGCCCGCCGATGTCCCGGTGGTGGTGGTGGACGTGATGGGCGCGCTCATGGCCATCTATGGCCTGGCAGGAGCGGCCTTCGTGGGGGCCAGCCTGGTCAAGAAGGGCGGGCAGAACCCCATGGAGCCGGCGGCCTGGGGCGCGCCCTGCTGCTTCGGGCCTTCCATGGAGGACTTCGTGGACGCCAGCGCGGCCCTGCTGGGGGCGGACGCGGCGGTCACGGTGCGTGATTACGATGAGCTGGCCGCCTTCTGGCTGGAATGCCTGGAGCGTCCCGCCCTGGCCCAGGCCCGGGGCCAGGCCGGCCGCCAGGTGGTGGCCCGCTGGTCCGGGGCGGCGGCCGCCGCGGCCGGGCATATCCTGGCCAGCCTAGAGCGCCAGGGGGTGCTGCGATGATAGCCCAGCGCCCGTCGCCGCCCAAGGTGAGCCAGGCCGACCTGGCCCGCTTGAAGCCCCTGCTCTCGTCCCAGGCCACCCAGGCCCTCAAAAAGGCGGTCAAGCTCTGGACCCAGGTCAAGGAGCGGGGGGGCAAGGTGGTGGTGGCCACCGGCTCTGGCCCCAACCTGCACGAGGGCGTGACCTGCCAGATCGCCGAACTGGCGCGCTGCGGCCTGGTGGACGGGGTCATCACCAGCAGCGCGGTGGTGGGGCACGAGATGGCCGGGGTGCTGGAGAGGGTGCGCCGGGTGGAGGGGGCCAAGGTGGGGCTCTCGCCTGACGTGCTGCCCGCCGACGGCCGGGTGGAGGTGGCCCTGCTCTCGGCCTCGGCCCTGGAGGAGCTTGGCCGGCTCACGCTCATCGATCAGGACCACTACCGGCGGCTGCTTTCCGCGCCCGGCAAGGAGATCATCAAGATCGCCGGCAACCTGGCCTATCCCACCGGGTTGTGGGTGGAGAGGGCCGCCCGCCAACTGGAGCCCCTGGCCAAGTCCCAGGGGCAGCCCCTGGAGGCGGTGGCCGGCCTGGGCTGCGATCCCCTGACCATGCTGGGGGCCTGCGCCCGGCGGGGCCTGCCCTGCCTGGTCAGCGTGCCCCAGTTGGTGGGCGGCGGCCAGGTGGGTCTGGCGGTGGGGGATTCCATAAGCATAAGCCAGCGCAGCGCCAAGCTGGCCGAGCTTCTGGCCGGGGCCGACCTTATAATAGAGTCAGCCGTGGCCATGACCCAGGAGATCCACGACGGCCCCTTTGAGCTGTTCACCGGCCACGGCCTGTGGGCGCGCCACGAGGGGCTGCCCACCTTCTCCCTGCGTGAAAAAGCCCTGGTGCGCATCGATCTGGACCCCCAGATCGCGGCGGCCTGGGAGCATGAGCGCAAGGGCGGCCAGGTGAGCCGGGCCATCCAGGAAGGCCGGCCCAAGGCCGTGACCCTGGGCCTGCCCTGGCGCATGGAAATGAGCGGTTTCGCCAGGATTCCCGGGGCCATGCCCATTCAGGCCCAGATAGGGGCCGTCTGGCCGCTCCTGGCCTCCCAGGTGGCGCGAAGCCTGGGTGTAAAACTAGACTTTGTGTGTTACAAACAGGGCACCGAGACAGGGGAGAGCCTGCGCCAATATATCGTGGAACAGGTGCGCCCCTTGGACCCCTCGGCGGTGGTGCAAGCCCTCAAGGAACAGGCGACATGGCAATAAAAGCGTTATTGGCCCTGGAGGACGGCACGGTGTTTCCCTGCCGGGCCTTCGCCGGCCAGGGCGAGGTGGCCGCCGAGGTCTGCTTCAACACGGCCATGACCGGCTATCAGGAGGTTCTTACCGACCCCTCCTACAAGGGCCAGATGGTGGTCATGACCTACCCCCTCATCGGCAACTACGGCGCCAATGCCCAGGACGTGGAAAGCGCGGCCGTGCAGGTCAGCGCCTTCCTGGTCAAGGAATACATCGACTTTCCCAGCAACTTCCGCAGCAGTTGGAGTCTGAAGGAATACCTGGAGACCGCCGGCGTGCTGGGGGTGGAGGGCCTGGACACCAGGGCCCTGACCCGCCACCTGCGCATGCGCGGGGCCATGAAGGGCGTGCTCTCCACCCAGGACCTTGATCCCGAGAGCCTGACCAAAAAAGCTTTAGCCAGCCAGGGGCTGGTGGGCATCGATCTGGTCAAGGAAGTTACCTGCCACCAGGCCTACCGCTGGATCGGCGGCCGGGTGGACCGCAAGCTGGACCTGACCGGCGACTTCGACCCCGAGAAGATCTGGGAGGGCGGCAAGGGGCGCTGGCGGGTGGCGGCCCTGGACTGCGGCATCAAGTTCAACATCCTGCGCCGCCTGGAGGCCCGGGACATGAAGCTGGCGGTGCTGCCGGCCGGCACCGCGCCCGAGGTCATCCGCCGCCTCAACCCGGATGGGCTGTTCCTTAGCAACGGCCCCGGCGACCCGGCCGCGGTGACCTATGTTGTCGAGACCGTGCGCGGGCTCCTGGGCCAGGTGCCCACCTTCGGCATCTGCCTGGGGCACCAGATGATCGGCCAGGCCCTGGGCGGCCAGACCTTCAAGCTGAAATTCGGCCACCGGGGGGCCAACCAGCCGGTTATGGACCTCATGACCACCAAGGTGGAGATCACCAGCCAGAACCACGGGTTCTGCGTGGACGCTCAGACCATCCCCGACCCCGAGGTGGTGATGACCCACCTTAACCTGAACGACCGCACCCTGGAGGGGCTGGCCCACAAGAAATACCCCCTCTTCTGCGTGCAGTACCACCCCGAGGCCAGCCCCGGCCCCCACGACGCCGACTACCTGTTTGACAGGTTCATTAAAATGATGGAGACGGGACAGCCGGTGGCGCAGGGGTGAGAGAAAAGTAAGACGGGCGGGGATAAACCCCGCCCCTACATTAAGAATAATTCGGATGATTGGTTTGGACCATGGCCTGCGATTATTTTCATAGCGCCTCTACCTGTATCTTGATGTAGGGGCGGGGTTTATCCCCGCCCTTTTTGATAAGGCCATGCGGAAACAGATCAGGCTGCCGGCGATTGACTACGATCAGCAACATGCTTTTTATTTGACTTTGTGCACTAAAGACCGCCTGAGGTGGTTTGAAAAACACGTTGAGCTGGCTGACGAATGCGAGGAACGGCTGATTGAATTGGCCCAGGACAGATCCTCGGATTTGTTTGCTTGGTGCATAATGCCCGACCATGTTCATGTCTTGCTTCGTGATGCTGAACCTGTGCAATACATTAGGCTCGTCAAAGGCGCTATGAGCCACACCGCCAGAAAGTTCCTTCAGGAATTAGGACTTTGGCAACGTAGTTTTTTCGACAGGGCTTTGCGCAGTGATGAGTCTGTGCTGGAAGCCGCTCGCTACACCTGGACCAATCCAGTGCGCGCGGGTCTGGTGGATAATCCCGGCCGATACAGGTGGTCGGGTTCCTTGACTTGGCCGCATTGGCGTGATGAATACACAACATAAGACGGGCGGGGGTAAACCCCGCCCCTACATAAAGAACATTGTCTAGAAAAGAATAATCGCCCAATTGCCTGGAGCTAATCCTCTGGTTAGGGCCTCTGGGTGAAAGGAAAACCGGGACGGGCGGGGATAAACCCCGCCCCTACGAAGATAAGGCAGTAAGCATCCGAGGAGCCCCTTACCCCATAGATGGCCAGGGCCAGGGGAGCGGAAGTCCTCCGGAGCCCAACCAGCGGATCGACATATGCCTAAACGCACCGACCTAAAAAAGATCATGATCATCGGCTCCGGGCCCATCGTCATCAGCCAGGCCTGCGAGTTCGACTATTCGGGCACCCAGGCCATCAAGGCCCTCAAGGAAGAAGGCCTGGAGGTGGTGCTCATCAACTCCAACCCCGCCACCATCATGACCGACCCGGAGATGGCCGACCGCACCTACGTGGAGCCCATCACCCCGGAATACGTCTGCGAGGTGCTGGAGAAGGAGCGCCCCGACGCCATATTGCCCACCCTGGGCGGCCAGACCGCCCTGAACACGGCGCTGCAAGTGGCCGAGACCGGCATCCTGGAGCGCCTGGGCATCGAGATGATCGGGGCCACCCCGCAGGTCATCAAGAAGGCCGAGAGCCGCGAGCTGTTCCGCCAGGCCATGGACAACATCGGCCTGCGCGTGCCCAAGAGCGCCATCTGCCGCACCATCGAGCAGGTGCAGGCGGCCGGTGTTTCCCTGGGCTTCCCCCTGGTGGTGCGCCCGGCCTTCACCCTGGGCGGCACCGGCGGCGGCGTGGTCTACAACATGGAAGACCTTAAAGCCATCGGCGCGGCCGGCCTGTCCGCCAGCCTGACCACCGAGGTGATGATCGAAGAGAGCGTGCTGGGCTGGAAGGAATTCGAGCTGGAGGTGATGCGCGACCGCAAGGACAACGTGGTCATCATCTGCTCCATCGAGAACCTGGACCCCATGGGCGTGCACACCGGCGACTCCATCACCGTGGCCCCGGCCCAGACGCTTACCGACATGGAATACCAGCGCATGCGTGACGCGGCCATCGCCATCATGCGCGAGATCGGGGTGGAGACCGGCGGCTCCAACGTGCAGTTCGCCATCAACCCGGCCAACGGCGAGATGGTCATCATCGAGATGAACCCCCGGGTCAGCCGCTCATCCGCCCTGGCCAGTAAGGCCACCGGCTTCCCCATCGCCAAGATGGCCGCGAAACTCGCCATCGGCTACACCCTGGACGAGCTGCCCAACGACATCACCAAGGAGACCATGGCCTCCTTCGAGCCCACCATCGACTACTGCGTGGTCAAGATTCCCCGCTGGGCCTTCGAGAAGTTCCCCGGCTCGGAGGACGTGCTGACCACCAGCATGAAGAGCGTGGGCGAGACCATGGCCAT